>JADGOV010000030.1 GCA_017882785.1 Frankiaceae bacterium | reverse complement strand
CGAGGTGTACAGCCCGGTGATCGCCGGCAGCCCGGCCAGTTCGGCGTAGGCCATCCCCTGCGGAACCAGCAGTGCCGTGAGGACCAGGCCGGCCACCAGGTCCCGCGGCAACCAGCCCCGACGATAGGAGGTGAGGACCCGGACGCCAGGCACCGCCGACGGCATCAGCCCGCCCTCGCCTGCGGTGACCTGGCCACGAGACGGTCGGCCTCTTTCCCATCCGCCCTGGTCGACAGGCCGGCGGCCAGGTGGAACGGGACCGCGCCCATCGATGCTTGTCGAGGAGGAGCAACGTTACCGCGGAGTCTTCGGGATTTCCGCGCGGACATCCCACGCATCGTCCGCCCAGGACGCACGGCCGTCCAGATCGCCCGAAGCGGCCTTATGCCTCGGGCTTCGCCGCGGCGAGGTACCCGTGCAGGGGCAGGAGAAGGATCATCGATCTACGGGATCGGCTCCGCGGGGGGCGACGCACGGTGTGCATCGATGCCATGGCCCGGGATTGCGCGCAAAGCGCCGACGTATGACCGCCCTTGGTCGCCCGTGCCAGCCCTACAGGTCGAGCAACGCCGGCGCCAGCCGGCGCCATGCCCAACGGGGTAGCCCCCGCGGATCCGGATCGAGGACCTGGACGGCGACGTGATCGGCGCCCGCGTCGAGGTGGGCGCGGACCCGGTCGGCGATGGCCGCCTCGTCTCCCCACACGGCGATGGCGTCCACCAGCCGGTCGCTGCCACCGCCGGTGAAGTCCTCGTCGGTGTACCCCAGTCGACGCAGGTTGGCTGTGTAGTTCGCCAGTCGCAGATAGGAGCCGGTATGTCGGCGGGCGATCTCCCGTGCCGTGCTCGGGTCGGTCTCGACCACCGCGACCTGCTCCGGGGCGAGGAGCTTGTCCGGTCCGAGCAGCAGACGCGCGGCGGCAGTGTGCTCCGGTGGCACGAAGTAGGTGTGTGCGCCGTCCGCTGCATCGCGCGCCAGTTCGAGCATCCGCGGCCCGAGAGCGGCCAGGACCGTCGGCGCCGCTCCGCTCGGCGGCACCGACCGGTTTGCCGCCCGACCTTGCTCCATCGCGGCGAGATAGTCACGCATGAACGACCACGGCTTGTCATACCCCTGGCCGCGCACAGCCAGCAGGGGGGCGTGGCTGACGCCGATGCCCAACACGAAGCGGTCCGGGTAGGCCTCGGCCAGGGTCCGCTGACCGGCGGCCATGGCCAGCGCGTCGCGGGCCCAGATATTTGCGATTCCGGTACCGACGACGAGTGTCTCGGTGGCCGCCAACAGCAGTCCGGCCACCGAGAGGACCTCGCGGCCGACCGCCTCCCCAGTCCAGAGAGCCCCGTAGCCCAGGGACTGCACCTCCGCGGCCGCCTCGCGCACACCGGAGGCCGGGACATAGTCCAGTTGTCCGGTCCAAATCCCGACACGGCCCAGGTCCACTGATGCGAATCCCACAGAGCGGAACGGTAGTCGGCTCGGGTACCCGTGAGGGCCGACACGTCCGCGGGCGCGGCGGGCTCGGACAAAACGCCTGCTGATCTGCCTGCATCGGCTCTGGCGGTGAGAGCATGGGCAGGTCGCCGGCAGGATGCCGCACCCAGCGCCGTCCGCTGAGACGCTGCTGGCCGGCGACCCGGACGCCCGTGAGGAGTGCTCGCACCATGCCCGAGAGTGCGTCGGCGGGTCCGCTATCCTTCCCGCCGTCTCCCGCGGTCCCCTCCTCGGTGTCCACGCCCGGTCCCGAGCTCGTGCAGCTGCTGACCCCCGAGGGCGAGCGCGTGACCCACCCGGACTACGACGTGCACCTCGGGGACGGGGAGTACCGCGATCTCTACCGGGATCTGGTCCTCGTCCGGCGGATCGACGTCGAGGCGACCGCGTTGCAGCGACAGGGAGAGCTTGGCATCTGGGCCAGTCTGCTCGGCCAGGAAGCCGCCCAGGTCGGGTCCGGTCGGGCGTTGCAGCCCGGCGATTTCGCGTTCCCGACCTACCGGGAGCACGGCGTCGCCTGGTGTCGGGGGGTCGACCCGCTCAAGCTGCTCGGGCTCTTCCGCGGCGTGAGCAACGGCGGGTGGGACCCCCACGAGCACAACTTCAACCTTTACACCATCATCATCGGCAGCCAGACGCTGCACGCAACCGGCTATGCCATGGGTGTGCAGCGCGACGGTGCCGAGGACGCTGTGGTGGCCTACTTCGGCGACGGAGCGTCCAGTCAGGGAGATGTCAACGAGGCGTTCATCTGGGCCAGCGTGTTCAACGCCCCCGTCGTGTTCTTCTGCCAGAACAACCAGTGGGCGATCTCCGAGCCGTTGGAGCGCCAGACGCGCATCCCGCTGTACCTGCGGGCCAGCGGCTTCGGTTTTCCCGGTGTCCGGGTTGACGGCAACGACGTGCTGGCCGTCCTGGCAGTCACCCGGGCCGCGTTGCGCCGCGCTCGGGAGGGTTCCGGACCCACCCTCATCGAGGCGTTCACCTACCGGATGGGGGCGCACACAACGTCTGATGATCCAACCCGGTATCGGCTGCAGAGCGACCTCGAGGCCTGGAAACTCAAGGATCCCCTGGAGCGGATGAAGGCCTTCCTCTACAAGCAGCAGCTCGCGGACGCCGCTTTCTTCGCCGAGGTGGAGCAGGCGGCCGACGAGCTGGCCGCGCGCGTTCGGCACGGCTGCCTGACCATGGCCGATCCCGAGCCGCTGGCCATCTTCGACGCGGTCTACGCGGAGGGCAGTTCCCTGATCGACGAGGAGCGTGAGCAGCTGGCCGCCTACCTGGCCGCCTTCGAGCCCACGGCCGAGGGGAGGAGCTCCTGATGGCCCAGGTCACCCTCGGGAAGGCGATCAACACCGGTCTCCGTGCGGCCATGGAGGGAGACTCCAAGATCGTGATCATGGGTGAGGACGTCGGCAAGCTGGGTGGGGTGTTCCGGGTCACCGACGGCCTGCAGAAGGACTTCGGCGAGTCCCGCGTGATCGATACTCCGCTGTCCGAGTCCGGCATCATCGGAACGGCGATCGGCATGGCCCTGCGCGGCTACCGGCCGGTCTGCGAGATCCAGTTCGACGGCTTCGTCTACCCGGCGTACGACCAGATCGTCAGCCAGCTCGCCAAGATCCATTACCGCAGCAACGGGCTCTGCCCGATGCCGGTGACCGTGCGCATCCCGTACGGCGGCGGCATCGGTGCCGTCGAGCACCATAGCGAGTCGCCGGAGGCGTATTTCGCGCACACGGCCGGGCTCAAGGTGGTCAGCCCGTCCAATCCGGTCGACGCCTACTTCATGATCCAGCAGGCCATCGCCTGCAACGACCCGGTGATCTTCTTCGAGCCGAAGCGGCGGTACTGGGAGAAGGCCGACCTGGACATGTCGCAGACGCCGGTCGGGCTGCACGACGCCCGCATCGTGCGTCCGGGCAGCGACGTGACGGTGGTCGCGTACGGGCCGATGGTCAAGACGGCCCTCGACGCGGCCGCGGCGGCGGAGGCGGAGGGCCGGGACCTGGAGGTGATCGACCTCCGGTCGATGTCACCGATCGACTGGCCCGTGCTGCTGGGGTCGGTACGCAAGACCGGCCGGTTGGTGGTCGTGCACGAGGCGTCGGTTTTTCTCGGTGTCGGGGCGGAGATCGCGGCTCGGGTGTCCGAGCGTGCCTTCTACTCCCTCGAGGCCCCGGTGCTCCGGGTGGGTGGGTTCGCCACCCCGTATCCGCCGTCACGCCTGGAGGAGGACTACCTCCCCGACCTCGACCGCGTGCTCGATGCCGTCGACCGCGCTCTTGCCTTCTAGCCCCAAGGACCCTGCCCGATGGCAAACCTCAGGCACTTTGCACTCCCGGACCTCGGCGAAGGTCTGACCGAGGGCGAGATCCTCAAGTGGCTGGTCGCCCCGGGCGACACCGTGCGGCTCAACCAGCCGATCGTCGAGGTGGAGACGGCCAAGGCGGCTGTCGAGGTGCCCTCCCCGTACGCCGGTGTGGTCACCACCTTGCACCACGGCGTGGGCGAGACCGTCGACGTCGGTGCCCCGATCATCACGGTCGACACCGAGCCGGACGGCGCCGGCGCAGCGCCTGGGGTAGCGGTGCTCGAGCACGACGCCCCCGAGGAAACGGCCGTCGAGCCGGGGCTGATCGGTGGGCCCGCGCCGGGGGGCCGCACCTCCGTGCTCGTCGGATACGGGCCGAAGTCGGTCACCGCGAAGCGCCGCCCGCGCCGAGCGCCCTCGGGTGTGGAGAACGTCGCCGCAGAGCTGCCGCCGCCGCCCGCGCGCGTCTCCGCGGCCGCTGTCGGCGAGCGGGCCGCAATGGTGGCCGGTCAGGTGGCCGTGCTGGCCAAGCCGCCGGTGCGCAAGCTTGCCCGCGACGCAGGCGTCGACCTGCGCAGCCTCGTCGGCAGTGGCCCGGGCGGCACCATCACCCGCGCCGATGTGACGGCGGCGATCGGGGCCACGGCGACGGTGGGCACCGTGACCGCGTCCCCGACCGATGCCCTCGCGTACGCCCCGAGCCCCGCGCCCACCGTCGAGATGCTGCCGCAGGTCGACCCGGCGACCCGCGAGCAGCGCATACCGATCAAGGGCGTCCGCAAGGTGATGGCACAGGCGATGGTGGGCAGTGCCTTCTCTGCCCCGCACGTGACGATCTGGGCGACCACGGACATGACCCCGACGATGGAGTTCCTCGAGCACCTCAAGGGGCGCCCGGAGTTCGCTGGCGTGCGCGTCTCGCCGCTGCTCATGGCCGCCCGGGCGCTCTTGGTGGCGCTGCGGCGCCATCCGATGGTCAACAGCTCCTGGGACGATGACGCCCAGGAAATCGTGGTCAAGGACTATGTCAACCTCGGCATCGCGGCCGCGACGCCACGCGGTCTCGTCGTACCGAACATCAAGGATGCCGGCCGGCTCGCTCTGCCGGGACTGGCCACGGCCCTGAACGCGCTGGCGGACACTGCTCGGGCCGGCCGTACGTCAACGGAGGACATGTCCCGGGGGACGATCACCATCACCAACGTCGGTTTCCTGGGAATGGACACCGGCACGCCGATCCTCAATCCGGGCGAATCGGCGATCCTTTGCTTCGGTGTGGTGCGTCCGACCCCCTGGGTGCACCAGGGTTCGATCACCGTCCGCCAGATCACCCAGCTCGCCCTTTCCTTCGATCACCGCCACATTGACGGCCAACTGGGCGCCGGCTTTCTCGCCGACATCGCCACACTGCTCGCGGACCCCGCCCAGTTTGCGGTCTGGGGTTGAGCCCCAGGCGTGGGCGTGGCTGCGCGGTGTGGGCTACGGGGTGTGGATCCGCCGCTGGCGGGGCCACCAGTCGCGACCGTCGCCGGTGTCGGTGCCGAACAGCGGAGCGAGCACGGCCAGCAGGATGAGGAAGCCGATGAGCAGGTACGGAGCCATACACTCAGTGTCCGCTGGGACCCTGAGTGCGACAAGTGGCAGCACGGACGGGTTCCGCAAGTTTCCTGCCACCTCCGTGTGACACTGATCGAGTGCTCCGGGATATCGCGTGCTTCGGGACGTAGCCGTCGTTCTGCTCGAGAACGTGGCCGTGTTCGAACTGGGTGTGGCTTGCGAGGTGTTCGGCATTGATCGCTCCGAACAGGGCGTGCCGGCCCATGACTTCGCTGTGGTCGCGGTCGAGCCGCTGCCGCTGACCAGCGCCTTCGGTTTCACCCTGGCCACTCCGTTCGGGCTGGACCGGTTGGCGAGTGCCGATCTCGTGGTGGTGCTGGGGGCCGGCACGCCCGGGACCGCCAGCGGCCCTGAGCGGCTCCACCGGGCGCTGCGGGACACCGTTGCGCGCGGTGCCCGGGTGATGAGCCTCTGCGGTGGGGTGTTCGTGCTCGCGGCTTCGGGACTGCTCGACGGTCGACGGGCCGCAGCCCACTGGTACCACGCTGATCAGCTGGCCGCGGCGTACCCGACCATCGACGTCGACAGGGCGGTGCTCTACGTGGAGGACGGGCCGGTGCTGACCTCGGCCGGCACCGCCGCCGCCATCGACCTCTGCCTGCACGTGCTGCGGCAGGAGCACGGTCCGGCGGTGGCCAACACTGTCGCCCGCCGCATGGTCGTGCCACCGCAACGCGACGGCGGGCAGGCGCAGTATGTCGAGTCACCCGTCCCGGTGCACTCCGCGGACCATGTGCTCGCCGACCTGCTGGACTGGGCGCTGGAGCACCTGGATGCCCCGCTGCCGGTGTCCTTCCTCGCCGCCCGGGCTTCGATGTCGCCACGCAGTTTCGTCCGCCACTTCGCCGAGCTGACGGGAAGCACGCCACACCGCTGGCTCGTCGAGCAGCGACTGCTGCGGGCCGAGGTGCTCCTGGAGCAGGGGCTGGCGGTCGAGCAGGTGGCCCGGCGAGCTGGATTCGGCACGGCGGCCGCGCTGCGCGAGCAGTTCGCCCGCCGGCGCGGTGTCAGCCCGCAGACCTACCAGCGATCCTTCGCTGTGCGCTGATCCTGGGCAGCCGCGGCCCCTACGCTGAGGCGGTGAGCGACCGCCCTGTCATGCCGCTGGGCTACGGACTCGTGGCCACGGGAGCCGGCCAGCTGCCATGGTCCTGGGTCGAGGAGCGGCTGGGTGCTGCCCGCAACTACTGGGTGGTGACCAGCCGGGCGGACGGCCGCCCGCACGCCATGCCGGTGTGGGGCCTGTGGCTCGACGGCGCGGTGTATTTCTCCACCGACCCGGCGTCTCGCAAGGGCCGCAACCTGGCCGCCAACCCGGCAGCCGTGATTCACCTGGAGAGCGGTGATGACGTGGTGATCTGCGAGGGCGCAGTGGAGTCCACGGCCAACGCTGGTGCGCGCTTCGGCCCCGATCTGGCCGCGTTTGTGGACGGGTACGACGCGAAATACGGATTCCGGCCAGACCCGGGGAGCGCCGCCCACGGCGTGTACCGGATGCGTCCCGCGGTGGTGATGGCCTGGCGAGAGGTCGACTTTCCGGCCACCGCGACGCGCTGGTCCGGTACCGCTGTGGGACACGCATGACGGGCCGCGATGGTCTGACACCGGAGATCGAATCGGATATCACGACCGAGGTTACGGTGGCGGGGCTGCGCCTGCTGGTCCGGCCGATTCGACCAACAGACAAGGAACTTCTGCAGACGGGTTTCGGCGCGATGTCGGCCGAGTCGCGGGCCCAGCGCTTCCACGGTTCAGTGAGTCAGCTCAGCCCCAGCACCTTGCGTTACTTCACCGAGATTGACTACGTCAACCACTTCGCTGTAGTCGTCCTCGACCTCGAAACCGACCTGACCGGGGTGGGTTTCGGCCGGTACATCCGAATTCGGGACCGTCCTGATGCCGCCGAGATAGCGCTCGCAGTGATTGACTGTTATCAGGGCCGAGGGATCGGCACTGTCGTTGTCGACGCCTTGACTGCCACCGCACTGTCGGCCGGGATCGACAGCTTCGTCGTCTCTGTGCGGCTGGACAACCTGCCGATGCGGGCGCTGCTCGGTGTGGGTACGGGCGGGCCACCCCCGGACAACGCCGGCGTGCTCACATACGAGTGCGACCTGCGCAGCCAGGACGCCGCTCGCCAGTCCCGGCCGATGTACCGCGCGTTCCGTGGGGCCGCCGCTGAAGCAGCGTCGCACCGCACCGCGTCGGGCGGCTAATAGATGTCGCTGTCGCGCACGACGGTCCGCTCCACGATCTCGGTTCGAGGGCCGCGGCGCCGGGGTCCCCACAGGAACAGCGTCAGGAGCAACCCGAGCAGGCCGGCGGCCATCAGCACGTATCCGACTACCGCGATGTCCAGGCCGGAGATCTTGGCCTGGACGGCGAAGGCCAGGATGGCGCCGACCGCGAGCAGGAAGACGCTGATCCCAATACCCATGGACCCCTCCCGGCCGCTGTCGGTCGGTTCATCATACTCGTGGTGACAGTGCAGATACGCAAAGTGATCGATCATGGCCGCTGGTCGTCCCGATGAGCCGCTGGCCGGTCGCCGTCATCCTGGCCGGTGGTCTAGGCACCCGGTTCGGCGATCGGCGCCCGAAGCAGCTGCTGGAGATCGGCGGACGAACGATTCTGGAGCACTCCGTCGCCGCCTTCGAAGCGGCTTCCGGCGTCGCCGAGATACTCCTCGTCATGGCGCCCGGCTTCACCGCCGAAGCCGAGCGGATCGTGCATGCTGGCGGATACCGCAAGGTACGCGCGGTGATCGCCGGTGGCAGCAGCCGAAGCGACTCCACCCGAAAGGCGTTGGCCGCCCTCGGCGCGGCGGGGGCTGGTAGCGCCGACGGGAAAGCAATCCGCGGGGTGCTCTTCCACGACGCGGCCCGCCCCCTGGTCGACGCCCGGATCATCGCCGACTGCGTCCGGGCGCTGGAGGACTTCGCCGGCGTCACCACCGCGATGCCGGCGACCGACACCGTCCTCGTGGTCGAGGGCGGGCTGGTCACCGATATTCCGGATCGGGCGCGCCTGTACTGCTGTCAGACACCCCAGGCCTTCCGGCTGGACACGATCGTGCGGGCCCACCAGCTGGCGGCGGCGCAGGAGGATGACTTCGAGGCGACGGATGACTGCGGTGTGGTCCGCCGCTACCTGCCGGACGTGCCCATCGCCGTGGTCCGCGGCAGCGAACGCAACCTGAAGATCACCACGAGGGGCGACCTCGCCCTGGCGAGCGCGCTGCTGGCAGCGCCATCAGAGAACCGTCTGTGATCCGGACCGACCTCAACCCGCGCTCTCTCGGGAGATCTGGTGTTGGCGCAACCGCTGAAGATCCTCTCGCGGACGTCCGTCGTGTGTTCGCAGCTGGGTCCAGCTGCCGTCAGCGGACAGTTCCCAGGCGACGATGTCTTCGGACATCGACTGGGCCATCAACTCGTTGAGGTAGCGTTTGGCGCTCTCGGTTTCGACCCGGACCAGCGCCTCGACCCGACGGTCGAGGTTACGGTGCATGAGGTCCGCGCTCCCGATCCAGACCTCGGGGTCGCCGGCGTTGTCGAAGCGATAGATCCGGGAATGTTCCAGGAAGCGGCCGACGATGGACCTCACCCGGATGCCCTCGGACAGTCCTGGCACGCCCGGCCGTAGGCAGCAGATGCCGCGGACGACACACTCCACGGGCACCCCGGCCTGGGACGCCCGGTACAGCGCGTCGATGCACAGCTCGTCGACCAGGCTGTTCATCTTGAGTTGGATTCCTGCGGGCCGACCGTTCTGGGCGTGCTCGATCTCCCGTTCGACACGTTCCAGCAGGCCGCTGCGCAGACCGCTCGGGGCGACGAGGAGCCGGCGGTACTCCGTCTGACGGGAGTATCCGGTCAACACGTTGAACAGGTCGGTGAGGTCGGCGCAGACGTCCGGATTGGCGGTCATGAGGCCGAGGTCCTCATACAGCCTGGCCGTCTTGGGGTTGTAGTTGCCGGTCCCGACGTGGCAGTAGCGCCGGACGCCACTCGGCTCGTGGCGGACGACGAGAGACGTCTTGCAGTGGGTCTTGAGTCCGATGAAGCCGTACACCACATGACAGCCGGCGCGCTCCAGCGCGCGAGCCCAGCCGATGTTCGCAGTCTCGTCGAAGCGCGCCTTGATCTCGACCAGGACGACCACTTGCTTGCCCGCCTTCGCCGCCCGAATGAGGGCGGCCACGATCGGCGAATCGCCGGACGTCCGGTAGAGCGTCTGCTTGATCGCCCGCACCTCCGGGTCCGCCGCTGCCTCTTCGACGAAGCGCTGCACGCTGGTGCCGAAGGCGTGGTACGGGTGGTGCAGCAGCACGTCGCCGGCCCGCAGGACCGACCACAGGTCCACGTCCGGGTCGCAGAGCCGCGGATGGGTTACCGGCACCAACGGTTCGTCCTTGAGGTCCGGACGGTCCAGCCCGTAGAGCTCCATGAGGCAGGACAGGTCGATGAGTCCCTCGACCCGGACGACGTCACCGTCGGAGACCGCCAGCTCGCCGGTGAGCAGTTCCAGCAGTGAGTCGGTCATGGACAAGCCGACCTCCAACCGCACCGCGGGACCGAATCGGCGACGGTCGAGTTCGCGCTCCAGGGAGCGGAGCAGGTTCTCATCCCGGTCCTCTTCCACCTCCAGGTCCGCGTTGCGGGTAACCCGGAAAAGGTGGGTCTCGGTGACCTCGTAACCCGGGAAGAGCTGATCGAGGTGGGTGGCGACGAGGTCTTCAAGGAGCAGAAACCGTCCATTGCCGGCGTCGATCAGCCGGGCCACGTTGTTCGGCACCTTGACCCGGGCGAAGTGCTCCTCGCCGGTGGTCGCGTCCCGCACCAGTACGGCCAGGTTGACCGACAGCCCGGAGATGTACGGGAACGGGTGTGCCGGGTCGACGGCCAGCGGGGTGAGCATCGGGAACACCTGGGCTCGGAAGTAGCCGGCCAGTCGTTGCTGGGTGACCGGTTCGAGATCGTTCCAGCCGATGATCTCGACTTCCGCGGCGGCCAGCGCTGGTCGGACCGACTCCCCGAAACACCGCGACTGCCGATGGACGAGGTCCTGCGCCTTGGCGGCGATGGCCTCGAGCTGCCGACTGGCGGACAACCCATCCGGGGAGGCCAGCGCCACCCCCATGGAGCGGCGGCGCTGCAGCCCGGCGACCCGGACCATGAAGAACTCATCCAGGTTGCTACCGAAGATGGCCAGGAACTTGGCCCGTTCCAGCAGCGGGATCGCTTCGTCCTCCGCGATGGCCAACACCCTGGTGTTGAAGTCCAGCCAGGACAGCTCCCGGTTGAGGAAACGCGATCCCCCGGAGCCGTAGCCGTTCGGGGACGATGGGCCGGCTTTCGGGCCTAGGTCCCGAGGGGTGCCCGGGTGACCGTCGGTTGGCTCCCGCTCTGTCGGGTCCAGCGTCGTCGACTCGGGTGCGAGCGCCGACAGCGTGGTCGTCGACTCCGGGGCCGGGTGCATGCTCATCCGACCATCCTCCCTCGATGTGGTCCGGTCCGCCTAGTGGCCTGCCCAGAGATCGAGGGAGTGGGGGAGGGGAAGATCGAGGGAGTGAGACACTAGGACGACTCGGTGGCGCGTGGTATCCGGCGAAGCCACCGCGGTCTTTCCGCGTCGGAAGTGACCATGGTTCACCGCTGCCGGCACACTGGCGCGGCTCGGCGCGGTTGTGCGCCGCCCGCTGGTCACAGCGGCCGAGGACCAGGACGCCGCCGACATCAGCCTTGGCTGATGGGGATCCGATGGCCGTGCGACGCGCTCTCCCCGACCGGGACCCGTACCCGCAGAATGCCGTCCTTGTACTCGGCTCTAACGTCCTGTTCGCCCGCACCGGGCGGCAGCGGGAGATCACGAGTGAATGAGCCGTAGCGGAACTCCGAGCGGAAGCTGCCCCTGCTCTGCTCCGTCTGCTGTTCCCGGCGTTCGACCCGGATGTGCAGCAGACCGTCACTGGCGGAGATCTCGACATCCTTCTCGGGGTCAATCCCTGGGAGCTCCACCCGAACGACGCGGGCGTCCTCCTCCGTGTACTCCTCCACCCGGAGAGCACTCTCCGACGGACCGTGGTCGATCGGACTGCGCAGTCTCCACGAACCCCGCTCGAGCAGGCCGCGCAGCCGACCTGCAAGTGCACGGTAGCTCCCCCACAAGAACTTCGCATTCGCACTGGCACTGGCACTGGCATTCGCGTTAGCACTCAGCCCCGGCCCGTCGAAATGCGGATCGCCGGGTTCTATGTCTCCCATTGTGGTCCCTTCCGGTCGTCGCCGACACGTTGGCCCCGCCCGGCAACATGAGTCCAGCCGTCGGCGGTCCCACGGGTCGCCATGCTCGAGCGCGCGTTCTTGGTGGTCTCGATTATCGTCCTCCCGTCATCCCCGCTCCCGGCAGGTGCCTATCCACCGAACCGACTGCGGACACCCTCGGCAAGTCCGGCACGGGGCCGCCGGGTGACAAGTAACGCGGCGGCAATCTGACGGCTCTAGGCTGCCGCCGTGATGACCGAGCGCACGGTGATCGTTCATGGCCACGATCGCGCGTACACTCTGGCGGGCAGTGGCCCGGCGCTACTGCTCCTGCACGGCATCGGTAGCGAACGGCAGACATGGGCGCCGGTGCTCCCGCTGCTCGCCGAGCACTTCACGGTGATCGCGCCGGACCTGCTCGGTCATGGTGCTTCCGCGAAACCACGGGCCGACTACAGCCTCGGTGGCTACGCCAACGGCATGCGCGACCTGCTCGGCCTGCTCGAGATAGAGACGGTGACGGTCGTCGGGCACAGTTTCGGCGGCGGAGTGGCCATGCAGTTCGCCTACCAGTTCCCCGAGCGCACCGAACGCCTCGTTCTCGTGGCTACCGGGGGTCTCGGGCCGGAGGTGAGCATCTTGCTGCGTGTCCTGACACTGCCGACGGCGCCCGCCGTGTTGACCCTGAGTCACTTCACGCTGATCCGGCCGCTCCTGCGCACGCTTGCGGCGGCCACTGCTGCGGTTGCGCCAGCACCCATCGCCGCCGATCTCGCCGAGGCACTGACGGTCTATACGGGGCTACGGAGTCCGGCAGCCCGCGCCGCCTTCCTGCGCGTTCTGCACCACGTCATGGACTGGCGCGGGCAGTTGGTCACGATGCGCGATCGTTCATACCTGACAGCCGGGATGCCCACCCTCATCGTCTGGGGCGAACGGGATTCCGTCGTACCCGCCAGCCACGCGGTCTGGGCGAGCCGGGAGATGCCGCACTCGCGGCTGGTGCTGATGCCCGACGTCGGGCATTTCCCGCACCGCGAGCGCCCAGAGGCCTTCAGCCGGTCGGTGGTGGAGTTCGTGGCCGACACCGCACCGAGCACGTGGGACGCCGGGCAATGGCGGTCCCTGCTGCACTCCCGGACCATCGCGGCCATTCACTCGCCGAGGCCCACTCGTCCGGCTACGCCTGTGCAACCTTCGGCTTGACCTGTCCGGCCGGCCCAGCCACGCTGGCAACCGCGCAGCAATCGGACAACAGCACCGTTGGCCCCTCACGGGGTGACGATAGCGAACCCCGGGTCGGGGGTATCGAGCAGCGCGAGCAGCCGCTGCAACGCACTTGGGTCACCGCTGCGCTCGACACCAGGTGGGTCCTGCCCGGCGAGCAGGCCAAGCAGCCCGGACTTGGTGAGCGTGAGCGTGAGATCGGCTTGGCCGCCGACCTGGGTCGTGGTCTGCACGAGGACCCCGTTGGACAGCATCGTCCGCACCGTTTCGCCGAGGTCGGTGAAGGTCCAGTCGACGACCAGCCGTTCGGCCGCGGCGCGCTGACCGTCGACCCGGATCGCTAGTGAGTCGAACACCTGCTCCACCGACAGCGCGACGGCCATGTCCGGGGAGATCAGACTGAGCGATGGCGGCACTGCCCCACGCCGCAGTTCCAGTGCGCCCATCAGGTAGAAGTTGCGCCAGGTGCCGTTCTCGGCGCCGAACCCCAGCCGGTCATAGACGCCGGCCAATGTCTCTTTCGCATCGGTATGGTCGGGCTGGGCAAAGACCGCGTGGTTGAGCAGTTCAGCAGCGAAGCGCAGGTCGCCCTTGTCGGCGTACTCGCGGGCCTTGGCTACCGCGGCGTCGACGCCGCCGAGGCAGTCGACATAGCGGGCGGCAGCCTCGGCGGGCGGGTGCTGCCACAGGTGAGCGGGATTGCCGTCGAACCACCCCATGTAGCGCTGGTAGATCGCCTTGAGGTTGTGGCTTACCGAGCCGTAGTAGCCACGAGCGTGCCAGGCGTCTTCGAGCGCTGGCGGCAGTTCGAGGATCTCGGCTATCTCGGGGCCGGTGTATCCATTGTTGAGTAGCCGTAGCGCCTGGTCGTGCAGGTACGCGTACAGGTCGCGTTGTTCGGACAGGAAATGGACGACGTCGTCGTGTCCCCATGTCGGCCAGTGATGCGAGGCAAAGGCCACGTCGGTCCGGTCACCGAACATTGCGATCGCCTCAGTGAGGTGCCGCGCCCAGACTCGCGGGTCGCGCACGAGGGCACCGCGCAGAGTCAGCAGATTGTGCAGGTTGTGCGTGGCGTTCTCGGCCATACACAGCGCGCGGCGCTGGGGGAACAGGAAGTTCATCTCAGCCGGGGCCTCGGTGCCCGGCGTGAGCTGGAATTCGATGACGACGCCGTCCACCGTCTCCTGCTGCCCGGTCCGGGTGACGTCGATGGTCGGCGGAATCAAGGAAATGGTGCCAGTCGACGTGGTCTGGCCCAAGCCCGCGCCGATCTGGCCATTGGCGGCCTTGGGCAGCTCGGCGCCGTACATGTAGACGGCCCGGCGACCCATCGCGCCACCCGCATAGACGTTCTCCTCTACCGCGTGCTCCATGAACCCGACGGGCGCGAGGATCGGAACGTCGCCGGTGACCACACCGCGCACGCCGCCGAAATGGTCGCCGTGGGAATGCGTGTAGATCACGCCGGTGACAGGTCGGTCCCCCCGGTGTTCGCGGTACAGCGCCAGCGCCGCCGCGGCGACCTCGATGGAGATCAGCGGGTCGATGACGATGACCCCGGTCTCGCCCTCGACGAGGGTCATATTCGACAAGTCGAGGCCGCGCACCTGATAGATGCCCGCGGCGACCTCGAAGAGGCCCTGCTTCGCGCACAGTTGGCTCTGCCGCCACAGGCTCGGGTTCGCCGTCTCCGGGCACGGTCCGTTAAGGAAAGCGTACGCGTCGTTGTCCCAGACGACACGTCCGTCGGCGTTCTTCACAATGCCCGGCGTCAGACTGGCCACCAGCCCCCGACCAGCGTTGTCGAAGTCTGTCCGGTCCGCGAAATCTCGGGCTGTCACCACGACAGCATCCCTTAACTCATCCGCCCGACGCTACCTCGGTGGCCGTCTGCAGTCCGGGTGGAAGATCATGATGCGAGGGGGGAGTGGCGGCCCACAGCAACCGCCCTGAGTCGGATGAAGACCCGCGGCAGCGGTCGTGGTCCACGTGCTCGGGATCAGCGAGCGCCCGCAGCAGCTCGGCGTACCCGTACGGCCCGCCGCAGTCCTCCGGCGGGGCGGCGTCACCACCGTCGACGCAGCCGGGCTGGCCACCGCCACTCCCCAGCACCTCGACCTTGTATCCCCAGCCATCGCCGAAGTCGTAGACGTAGATGAAGCGCCCAGGCAGGTCGGTCAGCCGAACGCCGGCCTCGTCCCGCTGACCCTGCCAGCCGTCCCTATCGGGGACGCCGTAGCTGGCCTCTTCCGCAACGAACTGGTGCAGGTGGCTGTCCGTCCGACCCACCGCCACCTGCAGCACGTCGTGCAAGTCCGCCAAGGTGCAAGACGCAGGCACGTCGACCCAGAGAGCGGGCACCGCGGCGCGCGATCCGCGGCAACGACACGAGGCCCCTCGCCGTCGACGGGCACAGTCGCCATCGGTCACATCCTGGTGCGGTAGTGGAGGTGAACCACGCCGCTGCCAAAGCGGCGTTCGTCCAGCAGTTCGAGTTCCAGGCGGACACCGTCGGGGAGGAACTGTCTTCCGCCTCCCACCACGATGGGCGTGACGAACAAATGGCACTCGTCGACCAACCCGGCCCTGATCGCCTGGGCGGCCAGGCCGGGACCGGCCACGGTGATGTCACGTGTCGCCGCCGCTGTCAACTGCCGGACCGCTTCGGCGTCGAAGTCTCGCTCGATCCGCGTCCTGGCGCTGGAGACCGTCTCCAGCGTCCTGGAGTACACGATCTTGTCGGCCGCCTGCCACATCTGCGCGAAGTCCTGCATGACCGACCGCTGGTCGGCGAGGGTGTGCGCAGTCTCCCAGTCGACCATCACCTCATACATCCGGCGTCCGTAGAGGTAGGAGCCGACGGGCCGCTCGAGGTCGTTGATGAAGGTGTGCACCTCCTCGTCCGGCACACTCCAGTCGAAGTTGCCGTCTGCGTCCGCGATGTAACCGTCGAGCGAGGTGATCCCCGAGTAGATCAGTTTGGCCATGGTGCCCCCTTCCTTCTGCATACCGAGCACTTTGCCGGCAGTCCGCCAGAGGATGTCCACATCACGACCCGGATCGGGACGCCAAGCCGGACCGCATCCACACCCTCGTCGAGCATCATCCACACCGGTTCTTTGTGGTCGCGACCGCGAGCCGCAGACGGCCGGGTGGGAGACGTTGTGAAATGGCCCCGTGGGCGCTGCCGGATCGGCGGCGGCCCCGGCCGGACCGCAGCCCGCCATCCGGGCTTCGGCATGACGAGATCGATGAGGAGTGCGCGGACGTGGCGAGTAACCGGGACCGGCTGGGGCGTGGCCTGGAGTTGCTGGGCGAAGGGCTCGCGCCGTTCGTGGACCACTACCTCACAGCGCATACGGCCGTACACACGACCGCAGCGGTGGGCGGGACCGGTCGTGACCGGGGGCGGATCCACCAGACTCGTGGTCCGATGCGGCATGGTTCGCCGACCAGCCTCGGGAGGGCGTACGGGGGGGTGCAGCTTCGGGTGCTCACCGAAGACTGGCGGGCCTTCACCGATGCGCTGTCCCGGGTGGAGCGGGCCTTCGCAGCAGAGCTGTGGGACGTGCGGAACCGGTGGGCGCGGAACGCCGCGTTCTCCGCGGAGGACACCTCCCGCGCCTTGGACACGATGGCGCGGCTGCTCATCGCAGCGGGCGCAACCGACCAGGCGGAGGAGGTTCGGCGGCTACGGGCCGATCACCAGCGGGTGACCTTCGCCGCTGGGAACCGCCGGGCCGTCGGGGTGCCTCCGGCCGGCGTCACGGTGCCCGGTCAGGGACTCAAGTCGTGGCGGGAGGTGCTGGCACCGCACGAGGAGGTGGCGACGGGTGCCTTCTCGGCGTCGGCGTTCCTCGCCGACCTTCACCTGGCCGCCCAGCGGGAGGGGGCCGGTGACTACGTGGACCCGGTGCTGTTCTTCGGCCGCACGTTGCTCACCGGTGGGCTCCGCGCGCTGCTGGACGGTGCGCTCCGTCGGGTGAGGGGTGAGCCCGACGCCAGTCCGATCGTCACTGTGCAGACCAGCTTCGGCGGTGGGAAGACCCACTCGATGCTCGCGCTGTGGCACCTCCTGTCCGGCCCGCCGGTGGCCGCCTTCCCGCCGGAGGTGGCTGACCTTGTCGCCGATCGGCCACAACCGGAGCGGGTCGCCCGGGTCGCCCTCGTCGGCACCCACCTGCCGCCGGGCCGGGGGCTGGTGAAACCCGACGGTACGAGGGTGTCCACGATGTGGGGCGAGCTGGCCTGGCAGCTCGGCGGAGCACCGGCCTACGAGGTCCTCGCCGCTGCCGACACGAGCCGCACAAACCCGGGAGCGGCGCTGCGGGACGTCATCGCCGCGTACGCCCCGTGCCTGATCCTCATCGACGAGTGGGTCGCGTACGCGCGTCACCTCTGGGGTCGAGACGATCAGCTCGCCGGTACGTTCGACAGCCAGTTCGCCTTCGCCCGGTCGCTGGCCGAGGCCGTCACGACCGTACCGGGGGCGCTGCTCGTCGTCTCGATCCCGGGCGCGCCCGACCCGGAAGCCGGCGGCGAGTCCGGCGGCGCCGCGTTGGAGGTCGGCGGTCCGAACGGTGAAGAGGCCCTGCATCGGCTGCAGAACGTGATGGGCGACCTGGCCGACCGATGGCAACCGACCACCCGCGAGGAATCCGTCGAGATCGTGCGGCGCCGCCTGTTCAAGGCGCCCGACGCGCAGGCCCGGTCGGACATCGCGGCGGCCGCCCGCCAGTTCTCCCATCTCTACGCCCGGCACGGGGATGACTTCCCCCGCGAGGCGGTCGACCCGGCGTATGAGCAGCGGATACGGGCCGCCTACCCCATCCACCCCGAGCTGCTAGAACGGCTCAACACGGACTGGTCGACGCTGGCCCGCTTCCAGGGCACTCGAGGCGTTCTGCAGGTGATGTCGGCGGTGGTCCATGCAGCCTGGACCGCGCAGGACGCCAGCCCGATGATCTTGCCGGGGGCGGTCCCCTTCGACACGCCCACGGTCACCAGGATGATCACCGATTACCTCCCGGAGTCGTGGCAGCCGATCCTCGACCGGGACGTCGACGGCGTCGGCTCCACAGCCGTCACGATCGACGCCGAGCGACCGACGCTCGGGGCCCGGGCGATCACCCGCCGGCTGGCGCGGTCGGTCGTCATGGGTTCGGCGCCGACGCTGCACAGTGCATACCCCGGCGTGGAACGAGAGCGAGTGTGGCTGGGCACGGCCATTCCGGGTGACACCGTCGGCACCTTCGGTTCGGCGATCGACCTGCTGTCGCAGCGGGCCACCTACCTCCACGCACAGGCTAACCGGTACTGGTTCGACACCCGGGCCTCGATGACCCGCACGGTTGCGGACTACGCCGATGGGCTTCGGGATCGGCCTGGGGAGGTGTGGGCGGAGATCGTGGGTCGACTTCACCGGGCCGAGCATCGGGCCGGTGGTGGCGTGGCCGGCGCGTACGTCGCTCCGGTCAGCGCCGCCGACGTGCCGGACACCGAGGACATGCGGCTGGTGATCCTGCACCCGCTGTATCCGCACAGCCTCGACGCCGCCGAGTCCCCCGGCCTGCGCTTCGCCACCGAGGCCGTCGAGAGCCGCGGCTCCGGGGCACGGACCAATCGCAACATGATCGCATTCCTGGCTCCGGACGCGGGGTTGCTGGAGAAGCTCGCCGCGGCCACCCGTGACTACCTGGCCTGGTCGTGGATCGCCGGAGGCGTGTCGGACTTCGACCTGACCGCGCAGCAGGTCATCGAGGTGGAGTCGCATCGCGCCCGGTCGGGGGAGGCGGTGGACGCCGGCATCGCGCAGGCCTACCACTGGGCTCTCGTCCCAGGGCAGGCCAACGCCGCCCGACCGCTGACCATGGCCGTGGAACTGGTGGACGGCGCCGGTGAGCAGCTCACCGACCGGGTGAGCGACCAACTGACCCGTGACGGGCTCCTCGCGGGGGGCATCGCCGCCCGGACGATCCGGTCCGATCTCGACCAGCGGCTGGCCGCCGTCTGGGGGCGCGGGCACGTCTCGGTCGGGGAGCTGTGGGCTTCCTACTGCCGCTATCCGTATCTGACCCGCCTCCGGGATCGCTCCGTGCTGGAGCACGGGGTCCTCTCCGCGCTGTCCAGCATCAGCTGGGAGGAGGACGCGTTCGCGTTGGCCGATGCCTATGACGAGGCAACCGGCTGGTATCTCGGCCTGGTGATTCCCGGAGCCGCCGGGCATGTCGCGCAGGTCACCGACACGACACTGCTGGTGCAGCCCAGCGTCGCCACTGCCCAGGAGATCGCCGCTTCCAGGCCGCCGGCGAATACGAGGTTCGTCGGGGTATGCCGGATCGATCCCGAACGTCACGGTAGCGACCTCGCCCGGCTCAGCCAGGACATTCTTCAACAGCTCAGCGGGATCAATGATGTCGAGCTCGAGGTCACTGTCGAGGTGCACGCCACCAGTACCGGCGGATTCCCCGACGACACGATCCGAGCCGTGCTGGAGAACGCCGGCACCTTGAGGTTCCAGCAGGCGGCCTTCGACGACGAGTGAGACTGACTCAGCCCGCCCGCAACCGCCGCGGCCTCGAACAGACCCATGTTCGGGTCTGCGATAGTCCTCCCTCATGGTCGCCACTCGCGTGCAGCAGCTGGTTCGGCTGCTCCTCGGTATGACCGTCGTCACCGGTCTGGTGGACGCCGTGAGCTACCTCGCCCTCGGCCGGGTCTTTGTGGCGAACATGACCGGCAACGTGGTCTTCCTCGGCTTTGCCTGGGCTGGCGATGTCAGCTTGTCAGCGTGGGCTTCCCTGGCCGCGTTGCTGGCCTTTCTGATAGGCGCCCTGGCCGGTGGCGAGCTGGCCACCCGTCGTGGCGGCCACCGTGGCCATCACCTGGCAGCGGGGGCGTGGAACACCCTCGCCCTGCTGGTGGCCGCGTTGGTGGTCGCCCTGCTGTCGCACCGACCCTACGCGGGGAGCAGCCGGTACGCCCTGGTCGTCCTGCTGGCGCTGGCGATGGGCCTGCAGAACGCCACCGCTCGGGCGCTGGGTGTCCCGGATGCAACGACCACCGTCCTGACGTTGACCCTCACCGGCCTCGCTGCCGACAGCCGCCTGGCCAAGGGGGCCAACCCGCGGGTGCTGCGCCGCGTCACGTCGGTCCTGGCGATGTTCGCCGGCGCGTTGGTCGGGGGGCTGCTGGTACTGCACGCCGATCCGGCGTGGGCACTGGCTGTAGCCGTGATTCTCATGTGCGTCATCGCCTGCGCCGCAACCGCACTCGCTCGCGGCACCGTGCCCGCCGGCTGGACAGCTTCCCCGTGAGGAACCCGGCCCCGGGTCGTCGGACCCCCCTGGTCAGGGTCCTGGGTAGCGGGCCCGCAGGATCGTCGGAGTCTCGACCGGGTGGCCAGCGTCGATGCTCTGGGCGAGCCGGACGTACTGGGCCTCCGCCCAGGCGAGCGGGGCGGCGCTGCCCGTCGCTTTCCCTTGTTGGAACCCGAACGCGTCGGGCTGATCCCATATCTGTTCGGGGATGAAGTAGCCGGCGTTGGCGCCGTCGGCCATCGACTGCAGGTAGCGGGCGGCGGGGCGATGGTTGGCCAGCTCATACTCACCGCGTTCGCCGGACAGTAGCGGCCACAGCCGTCCCCAGGTGTTGGGTTTGCGCTCGTCCCAGCCGGATCCGTCGGTGTTGCTCTCCCCGTAGCTGTCGTGCACGTAGCGGTGCCAGTACACGTCGCCGTTCGGCATGCCGACCTTCATCGGAGCGTGTCCGTCGTAGGCAGCGTCGGTGTCCGGCAGCGACGCCGCGACGAGCGGATCGGCGGGTGGCTGCACGCCGAGCCGGACCAGTTCGAGGAACCCGGCGTCGACGATGTCGTGCTCGGCGTATGAGCCTTCTTTGAAGCCGCGGGTTTCGCCGTCGTTCGGGTTGCCGCTGCTGTCCTCGATCCGGTCGTAGTACTGATGGTCTCCCCAGTAGCCGCTGTGGGTGAAGGTCCAGCCGGGCAGGCTGGCGCGCCAGGCATCGGCGGTCTTTTCCCAGCCCACCGCGCTCGTCGGGTCCCCGTTGGCACGGGCGATGTCGGCCGCGCTGACCAGCCCGGCGATCTCTGCGGCGATCGTCGACGGCGACTTGCCGGCTTGTTCTTCCCAGCGCTCCGCCGGGGTGTCGGGTCCGTTGCCCTGGATGTGTGCCGCGGTCGTTCTGATCTTCGTGTAGGTGGCCGGATCGTTCAGCCCGGTCATCCAGGCCAGGACGATCGCGAAGGCGTCCTGGTCCAGCTGCTCACAACAGCCCAGTTCCTCCGGTGTCGCCCCGAGCACGCCGCTGACCGGCGAGTAGCGAGGGAAGGAGCCGGGCCCGTACCAGAGGCCGGCTCCCGACGTCCAGGCGCCGATGTACTGGTGGTCCCACAGCCACCGCGCCATCCGGGTGGCCTGCGGGCGGTCACCGGCGGCCAGCATGGCGGTGGCCTGCTGGTAGAGATCGCGGCCCCACACTCGGTGGTAGCCGTCGCTGAAGGAGTTGCCGTCTTTGGAATCCCCCCACGGCATCGACAGAGCGGCCACCGCGGCGCCGGGATAGGTCTTGTCCTCGTGGGCGTGCAGCGCCATAACGCCGGTGGTGTAGATGTGGCGGCGCAGGGTGTCGCCCGCGACGCTGGCCGGCACCGGCCGGGACAGCCCGTCGAGGTAGGCGTGCCAGCCCGACTGGTAGGCGGACTCGGCGGCGGGAAAGCCGGCTGACAGCGATGCCCGCGCGGTGCTCGTCGCGCTGACCGGATCAGCACCGAAGCCCAGAGCGAGGGTGAACGTGCTGTCGGTGCCGACAGGTATCTGGGCGGTCTGGGTGATGTTGCCGCCTACCGCTGCTCGGTCGTACTGCTGGGTCAGTTGCTTGTGCACGGCGATGTCCTGGTAGCCGTCGCTGGGCGAGGTGCTGTACCCGCTCGAGTGCCGCACGAAACCGACCGAGGACTGCAACGAGGACGCCACCCGCACGGGCGAGAGAGGACTGGCGAAGAGCGTCTGACTGTCGCTGGCGACCAGGGCGCCGTTGGCCGCGTCCCACGATCCGGTGTCGTGGCCTCCGCCGCCGGCCAGCGAGGGGTTGTACAGCGCGTAGAGCTGGTAGCTGCCGCCGTCGAGGGATTGGAAGCGGGTCCGGACCTCGACAGTCGCCCGGGCCGGATCGGTGACGTAGCTGTTCGTCAGACGGTAGCGACCGTTCCTGGCCGTATTTGTCACCGTGTACTCCAGCGCCCGCTCGTCCGGCATCGACGCGGCATGCGTCGTGCCATCCCGCTCGAGTTCGACGAAGGTCGCGCCGTCGCTGACGACGTACTGCATGTCCTGCACATTGGGCACGTCCGCCCGCGGATAGAACACCTCCGTCATGACGCCGTTCGCGACCGTGAACCATACCGGGGACGCGGTCCCCGTCGCGGTGCCCAAGGCGATCTTGTTACCCGTGGTCCACGACGAGCCACCGCCGGGTGCCCCGGGCGCGTCGCCTGATCCCTGGGCGGATGCAACTGAGCCCCCTGCCGCGACAAGGAGGGCAATCAGGGTAGAGAAGGCGACCCGCCGAGCGGGGGTGAGGCCAGCCATTGACCGCACGACCGGTCTCCAATGCACGGGAGGAAGCTGACGAGGAACTCTACGCAAGCATCAGCGTCCCACGCCGGCGATGCCCAAGCTCGTCTCCATCTTCGGTGTCACCAGTTCATCTGCTGACCCCCGCTGGTGACCGCGGATCTCCCATCGGTTCAGAATGATGCCCACTACGCGGCCGGGAAGCCTTGCCGCGTCCCTACCTTGACCGGAGGTGCGCGTGTCTCTGGAGCGCCCTGTTGCGCCAGACCCGTACGAGTTGTTGCCGCGGCTCCCCTCATTCACCCTCGACAGCGACGACGTGGCCGACGGTCAGCCGCTCGGCCGGGAGTTCGCCCATTCCAGCGCAGGCGGTGACAACGTGTCGCCGCAGCTGAGCTGGTCCGGTTACCCCAGCAGCGCCCGCGGCTTCGTCGTCACCGTCTACGATCCCGACGCGCCGACTGGCTGCGGCTTCTGGCACTGGGTGCTGGTCAACCTGCCTGCATCGACCACTGAACTGGCCCGGGGGGCAGGTTCGGTGAACGGCCTCCTCCCTGCAGGGGCGTTTCACGTCCGTAACGACTTCGGCGAGCAAGCCTACGGCGGTGCCGCGCCACCGCCGGGCGACCGGCCGCACCGGTATGTGTTTGCCGTGCACGCCCTTGATACCGCGGGTCTGGACGTGGACGAGAGCGCCTCGCCCGCCTACGTGGGGTTCAACCTGACCTTCCACGCTGTTGCTCGAGCCACGCTGCGCCCAACGTACGCGATCGGCTGACCTAGATTCTGAGGCCTTCCGCGCACGCGTTGTCCGCCGGGGTCCTATGGCCTGTTCCGGGTGGGTCTTTCGGCACTGTTGTGTGATCTGGGTCACACGGATTGTGTGATGTGGGTCACATGGACTGCATGAGGCGGGACAGTGACATCCGGTGAGACCTTTGTTGGGAGGTCACCATGGGCATGTATGACGGCGAAACGGTGAGTTGGGTTGTCGAGCGTGACAGGCGGATCGGGGCCGCACTGGCGGGTGGCCTGGCGCAGCCTGTCGGGGCTGGGCTCTTCGGGGGTTGCCGGGGTCGGAGCATGTACGGCGACGAACCGGCGAGTTGGGTGGTCAGGCGCGATCGCATGATCGGCGCACAGACTTCCCACTTGGCGTAGTGTGGTCGTTTCGCCCATAATGTATGTGTTGCCGTCACGGCTGGGATGCACGGTCGTGACGGGCGCGCCGAGTTTGTAGGGGGTCGCCATGACGGGCGACAGCAACGACGCGGCGACGTTGGCCGGCACCGGCACGCTACGACGTGCCGGTCAGCCGGGGGCTTCACAACCTGGCCGGTCCTCCGACGACACTCACGAAGCGTCCTCCCGAGCCGACGCTCAACGTGCGTCCCACTTCACCGTGAGTCGCTCTGCGACGGAATCCTCCCCGCTCGTGCGAGTTCACGGAGCACTTACCGGGCGGACAGCGCCGCTGCTGGCCGCCGCGCTTGATCCGCTGACCCGTCTTGGAGCTGGCTCAGGTGACGTGCGCGTCATCCTCACCGCAGTCACCGAGATGACCGTCGCCGGAGCCGCCCCATTGCTGCGGGCCGAGCGCCGGCTACGCCACGCCGGGGGACGCCTCGTGCTGTCTCAGCCGAGCCCGATCGCGCTCGCGCTTCTGTCCACCACCAAGCTCGCCCGGCACTTCCGCATCGACCCGCCGGGCTAGCGCGCAGCACGAGTCGCCGGGGAATAGGTCATCGGATCAGTCCCCGCCGCCACGCCGCCCGGTCACAAAGCCGACGATCGCGACAATCCCGAGGACCACAGCGATCCACCACAATGCGTGGAGGGTGAAGCCCACGCCGAACAGCACGAATGCGATGACGAGCAGGATGATGAACAACAGCGGCCGCGGGCGAATCCGGATCTCACGATCGGCCATGGCAACCTCCCTGGTCGCTCCGCGTGGGCCATGACCCCGTGCCCGGGGAGCATAGCGCGCGCCCTATCATCATGCACCGTGACAAGCCTGCGCCTGCGGAGCGCTGCCGCCCTGTGCTGCCTGGTCCTGGTTCCGGGCGTAGCGGCCTGCGGCGGGAAGGACAAGCCGGCCGTCTGCTCCGACGTGGACTCTCTGAAGACCTCGATCGGTAACGTGAAGGACGTCCAGATCGGTCAGGGCGCGCTGGGGAAGATCGGGGACAGTCTCGACCAGGTGAAGCAGGACCTCAGCAAGCTGAAGACCGACGCCAAACAGCAGTACGGGTCGCAGCTTGACCAGGTCCAGCAGGCGCTCGACTCCGTTTCGTCGAGTCTGACAACGGCGAAGAACAGCCCGTCAGTCACCAGCCTCACCGGAGTCGCCGCCGCCGTGTCGTCGGTGGTATCGGGCCTGGAGTCGCTCGAGAAGGCCGTCTCCAGCACTTGCTGAGGTCACCGCGCTGCGATTCCCGGCTTCAGGTTGAGCGCGGCGCCCGGGCACGTGTGGGGGCGTCGTGTTGAATCGTCGAGTGAGCAAAGCGGACGTGTTGGTTCGGTGGCTGGGCGGACTGGGCGAGCGCGAACTCGCGGCGTTGCTCGACCGGCGTGCGGACGTCCTGCTCGGCGCGCCCCTGCGCGATCTCGCCGAGCTAGGCGAACGGATGCATCACCCGCTGTCACTTGTCACCGTCCTGCGTACCCGCGCCCTTCCGTGTCTGCAGCTCGCGGAGGCGGCGCAGGCGTTGGGCGACGGTCTTACCCGGGCCGCTCTCGCCCAGTTCCTGAACGACAGCGGTCCGCATCATCGTGCCAACGTCGACCGGGTCGTCGATGAGCTCGTTGCCCACGCCGTGGTGTCGGTCGATGACGAGGGCCGGATCGCTCTGCCAGAAGCATTCGCCGAGATCTTTCCCAGCCCGCTCGGTCTCGGCCCACCCCTGAGGGTGCTGTTGCGCGATCATTCGGTGGAGGCGATGCGCAGGATCCAGACCAGGATCGGCCTGGAGCGGCAGAGGACGAGGGCTGAGACGGTGGCGGCACTTGTCGCCCACCTCGGCAATGTCGACACCGTCCGAGCGACGCTGGCGAGTGCACCGAAGGAGGTGGCGGAATACCTCGAGACGCTGGCGGCAAGGACCCGGGACGAGGAGGTCTTTCTCGGCCCACACCGGTATCGGCAACGGCAAGCGGCCATCAGGTGGGCCGGCGAGCGCGGGCTGATGATCGGCACCCCGTATGGATACGACTGGCAGATGCCAGCCGAGGTCGCGCGCGCCCTGCGCGGGCCGGACTTCCGCGCAGGATTCTCCCCGCACCGACCGGAGCCTGCCCGGCGCGTCGTCGATCCAGGCCGCGTTGAGAGGGAATCGGCGGCGGCGGCCACGCGATGTGCTGACTTCACACTCGCCGTCCTCGACTATGTCGTACGCGTTCCGATTCCCCGCGTGAAGTCGGGCGGCATTGGCACCCGCGAGCTCACCAAGCTGGCCAAGGCGACGGCTGTCGACGATTCGGAGGCGCGACTGACCCTCGAGCTCGCGGATGCGGTGGGCTTGTTGGATCGCTTCGGCCAGACCGTCGTTGCCTCCGACGGCTTCACCGCGTGGCGGGACGCGGAACCGGCCGACCGGTTCATCGCGCTGCTGTCAACGTGGTGGGCACTCGGCTCGACACCGACACAGAGCCGGGACGCGGACGATAAACCCCTGCGGGTCCTTGCCGGTCAGGGGGACTGTGCGGGCTGCAGAGATGCGCGGGTGAGCGTGCTCGCAACGCTCGCCGGCCTCGACGGAGCGACCGACCGGGGGTCGCTCGCGCCTGCTGCGCTGTGGCAGCGTCCGCTGGTGCACGTCGGCGCCCAGGATGACGACGACCCCTTCGCGACGGTGTGGCGTGAAGCGGAGATGCTTGGCGTGATCTCGCTGGGAGCGTTGAGCGAGCTGGGTCGGATCCTGCTGGCCGGAGACGCCGGCATGCTCCGCCGGCACGCGACCAGCCTGCTGCCGACGTCAGCCGACCACGCGAGGTTCGGCGCCGACCTGACCGTCTACGTCGTCGGTGCGCCGTCCGCACGCGTCAGCGCCGTCCTCGACTCGGCGGCGGACCGGGAAAGTCGCGGCGGAGCGGTCACGTGGCGATTCAGTCCGACGAGTGTGCGTCGGGCATTGGACGAAGGGACGACGGGGCAGGCGCTGACCAGCGCCCTAGCCGAGATCGCGACAGCGGAACTCCCACAGCCGCTGCGATATCTGATCGCCGACGTCGCCCGCCGGCACGGCAACCTGCGGTTGACGTCCGTTACCAGTTGCGTCCGTGGCGACGATGTGGCCCTGCTCGCCGAGGTTGCTGTCGACCGGAAGCTGGCGAGACTCGGGCTTCGCTTGCTCGCCCCGACGGTCCTCGCCTCGGATGCGACGGTGCCCGAGATGGTGGATGCGTTGCGAGCAGCCGGCTACTTCCCGGTGTCGGAGGACCGAGCGGGGAACGTGGTGCAGCTCTCGGCGAGGCGGAATCAAGCCTCCGGCGGCGAGTCGGCCAGGATCCGCGCGCGCACGCGAGGACGGCTCCGTGAGCTGGGGCCGGAACCGACGCCCGCCGACCCGCAAGCCGTCGCCGCCGGTTTGCTGCAAGGCCGCGCGGTGCGCTGGCCGAACCCCAGCGCCTGAGCAGGCAGGCAGCCAACGAGTCTTTCGGGACACTCATTCCGACTGACGTTGATCGAGCAGTGCCGGTGGAGTTCCGGCTCGCGGCACTGGATGACGGCGGTGTTCTCGATGGCGTGTTGCCTCGGGGGCGAGATACGACCGGCCCACCCGCCGCGTCGACCAACGCTCCTGTTCACCGTTTCGCACTGACCGCCGTGGTCTGTGCTGTGACTGTCGTGATCAGCGTGGCGGCCCTGTTCAGCCCAGCTCTGATGGACGTGTTCACCCGGGACCTGGCGCAGTTCCGCGCAGGTCAGTGGTGGCGTGCGTTCACGCCGGTCCTCGTCCAGTCGCACTGCTCAGTGCCTGGAAACCTGAGGCCACCGGCGGCGGCTCGTCGGATGCGGTCGCGGCTCTGCTCGGCGCGTCCATCGTCCTGCTGACCATCGGCGGTCGCCGGGAGGGGCGGGAGTCGCCGGCGCAGATGTACGCGGTCTTCTTCGCCGCCTACCTCACCACTCTGGACAGGGCCGGGCTCGTCCCATCGATCATCGTCGGCAAACGCTTCGATCATCGCGTTCTTCGTGGCCCGCCGCGCCGACCGCCCCGCTGCCCTGTCCCGAGCTTGCCTGGCCGTCGTTCGTTGCTGGCGTGTTGATGACAGCGGCCAAAGACGGGCACGGCACCGGGATTCTCGCCGGCCTCGCGGCCGCCTCGTTGATGCTGGCCCGGCGCTGGCTTCTGGACGGGCCGACGGATCGCGGCGCATCGGGCACGTTGGCCAGGTTGGCCTGGCCGTCGTGAGCGTGTGGGCGC
>JADGOV010000190.1 GCA_017882785.1 Frankiaceae bacterium | reverse complement strand
TCCATCGCGCTGGACGTGGCGCTGGGCATCGGTGGTCTGCCGCGTGGCAGGGTCGTGGAGATCTACGGCCCGGAGTCGTCCGGGAAGACCACGGTCACCCTGCACGCGGTGGCGAGTGTGCAAGCCGCCGGTGGTATCGCCGCCTTCATCGACGCCGAGCACGCGCTCGACCCCGAGTACGCCAAGGCGCTGGGGGTGGACACCGACTCGTTGCTGGTCTCCCAGCCGGACACCGGTGAGCAGGCCCTGGAGATCGCGGACATGCTGATCCGCTCCGGCGCGATCGATCTGGTCGTCATCGACTCGGTGGCCGCCCTGGTGCCCCGAGCTGAGATCGAAGGGGAGATGGGAGACAGCCACGTGGGTTTGCAGGCCCGGCTGATGTCCCAGGCCCTCCGGAAGATCGCCGGTGCGTTGAGCAACACCAACACCACCATGATCTTCATCAACCAGTTGCGGGAGAAGATCGGCGTGATGTTCGGGTCTCCCGAAACCACGACCGGTGGCAAGGCGCTGAAGTTCTACGCCTCGGTGCGCCTTGACATCCGCCGGATCGAGGCGCTCAAGGACGGCACCGACGTGGTCGGCAACCGGACGCGGGTCAAGGTCGTCAAGAACAAGATGGCCCCGCCGTTCAAGCAGGCCGAGTTCGACATCATCTACGGCCTGGGCATCTCCCGCGAGGGTTCGCTGATCGACGTCGGGGTGGAGCAGGGCATCGTTCGCAAGGCCGGCGCCTGGTACACGTACGACGGTGAGCAGTTGGGTCAGGGCAAGGAGAACGTGCGGACGTTCCTGCGCGAAAACCCGGATGTCGCCTACGAGATCGAGAAGCGCATCAAGGAGAAGCTGGGCGTGGGTGCGCGCCTCGACGCGGAGGAGCCGCTGCCGGCTCCGGTCGATTTCTGATCCGGTCATGGCTGCTCCACACCTCCCGCATCGGCCCGGCGTTCATCCGGCAGAGCCGGACCCCGCCGAGCGTTCAGCCCGGATCGCTCAGCTCGCCGCACAGTTGGATTCCTTCTCCCGGTCCAACCCAGGACGGGGAGAAGGGGAGTCGGCAGCGGGCATCGGCCGCGCCCGGGTCGGCCGCAGCACCGATGAGGGCCCCGACGGTTGGACGGTGCCGAATGACCTCGGTGCTCGCTCGGCGGAGGGGCCTTCCCGTACCTCGCCGATCGATGGCCGCGCGGTGGGATCCTCCGGGCGCTCGCCGCGCGACGACGGCGGTCACCCCGAGGATCCGCCGGGGGACCCCGAAACGGTCGCCAAGGCCATATGCCTTCGGCTGTTGACGACGGCGGCCCGCCCGCGGGCCGCGCTGGCGGTCGCCTTGCGCAAGCGCGGCATCCCGGACGATGTCGCCGAGTCCGTCCTGGACCGTTTCGTCGACGTGGGTCTCATCGACGATCAGGCCTATGCGCAGGCCTACGTTACGACCAAGCAACGCGATCGTGGTTTGGGTGCGACGGCGCTGCGCACCGAACTGCGACGAAAGGGAATCGACGAGGGAGTGGTCGCCGGCGCGGTCGAGGGTATCGACCATGACGCCGAACGGAGCCGGGCGAAGGCACTGATCGAGCGGCGGGTGGACGCTGCGATGAGCGCCGGACCGGTGGCCGCTCGGCGCCGATTGGCAGGTCTGCTTGCCCGCCGCGGGTACTCGGTGGACGTCGCCGTTTCCGTCGTCGACGAAGCGCTGGCGGCCTACGCGGCCGACGAACGCTGGGACAGCTGACGACCGCGCCGCCCCAGGTCATCGCCCCGACAGCTGCACCGGCCGTCCGTTGAGCCGATGGGGGCATGCCGCCCCGGCCGCGGGACGCCTTCGCTCGGTGAGCTGTCGGTCCGCCAAACGCGGGTCGGCTTGACCCTTGGTGTGGCGCTCCTTAACCTCGGACGTAACAGGAGAGTCACGAAACGCGCGCCGCAGGGCTGCGCGGCCGATAGCGGCGATGTTTGCCGCACCTACCCGGCCCCTGGCCGGGAAGTACGCGATCGGCGCCGATAGGCGTTCAGTACGGTCGCGGTGATGGCCCGCTGGGCTTTGCGTCGACGCGTCCGCGACCCCTCCTGCCGTACCCTGGACAGCGCCTTACGGCTGCTGTACCCGCACGGCACCGATGAGGGAGGTTCGATGTCCGACGCTCTCGTCATCGTGTTGGTCGGAGCTTTGTTGGTTGCAGTGGTGGCGTTGCTGATGGTGGTGCGCCGTCGCCCATCACCGCCGCCCGCGCCGTTCGACGAGGAAGCCCTGCGCCGGCTCGTGGAGGGCGCCGTGTCGTCCACCGCGCGAACCTCCCAACAGGGTGATCGCGCCGAACACGAGCCCGACCTGTCGCATTTCGCTCTGCTGAGCCATGAGGCGACCGCTGCCGCCGAGGCGGCGGACGCTGTCCGCCGGACGGCGTCCGAGGCCGCCGACGAACTGACCGCCCGCTCCCGCCGAGAAGCAGAGCAATTGCGCTCGGACGCTCTGGCGGAGGCGGAGCGCACCGTCGCTGCCGCCCGCGCGCAGGCCGCCGAACTAAGGGCCGGGTTGGATACGGAACGCAACCGGGTCACCGTCGAGGCCACCGCCGCGCTCTCCGAGGACCGCAGGGAACTCCAGGAGGCCGAGCAGAAGCTGCGTGCGGCCACCCAGGCGCTGGCCGACGAGCAGCAGGCCTTGGTCGCCGATCGGCGCCGGATCGGGGCCGACCAGGGCGAATTGTCGGCCACCAAGAAGGCACTGCATTCCCGCGCCGACGAGCTTGAGGCAACGGCAGCCGAGCTCGCCCGCCAGGCGAAGGAGCTCGACGACCGACAGCACGAGATTGCCGCGTCCGCGGCGGCCCAGCTGGCAGAGCTGACCCGGATCTCCGGATTGAGCGTTGAAGCCGCCCGCGCGGAACTGCTGTCCGGCCAGGAAGAAGCCGTTCGCCGGGATGCCGCGATGATGATCAGGCGGATCGAGACGGAGGCCCAGACCTCAGCCAAGCAACGGGCCAGGGCGATCGTTGCCGAAGCAATCCAGCGCGTTGCGTCGGATCAGACGGCTCAGACTGTCGTTGCGGTCGTTCATCTGCCTGCCGACGAGGTCAAGGGCCGAATTATCGGTCGCGAGGGTCGCAATATCCGCGCCTTCGAAACGGTCACCGGCGTCAACGTGATCATCGACGACACACCGGAGGCCGTGCTGCTGTCCTGCTTCGATCCTGTCCGCAGGGAAATCGGCAGGATCACGCTGGAAATGCTGATCGAGGACGGCCGGATCCATCCGCACCGCATCGAGGAGGCCTTCGAGCGCGCCCGTGACGAGGTCGAGGTGCTGTGTCAGCGGGCGGCCGAGGACGCGCTGCTCGCGGTGCGCATCACCGACCTGCATCCGGAACTGGTCACGCTCGTCGGCAGGCTGAAGTACCGGACCTCGTACGGCCAGAACGTGCTCGGTCATCTCATCGAGACCGCGCACATTGCGCGCGGCATGGCCAACGAACTCGGGATCGATCCCACCGTGGTCAACCGCGGCGCCTTCCTGCACGACATCGG
>JADGOV010000189.1 GCA_017882785.1 Frankiaceae bacterium | reverse complement strand
CTGCTGACGACGGCGAAATGGGACGCAGAGGCTGCCCGGGACCGCGTTCGTGCCGACGTGGTCGAGCACCTCGGCCCGGACGGCGTGCTGATCTTCGATCTATGCCGACACCGCGACTATGCCGAGCGGCTGCTGTGCGGGCTTGATGTGCAGGGTGTCGGGCGAGTTGCCCCTCGGCATAGTTACAGGCTCTCCAGGAACGCGAGCACCTTGTCCGGCGGGTGGTAGCGGCCGGGCCGGGCCGCGGTGGGTGTGATGAGGGCGAGCGCCTTCTCCTTGATGCTGACGTCGGCGTGGACGTAGGCGTCGGTGGACCGGACGCCTGCGTGGCCGAGCCAGAGGGCGATCACTGAGGTGTCCACGCCGGCTTGCAGCAGGGACATGGCGCAACTGTGACGCAGGACGTGTGGGTGGATTCGCCTCCCCAGCAGCGACGGGCAGCGTTGCGCCGCCGTCGTGGTGTGAGTGCTGACCCGCAGCGCGATGGCATCGCGGCTGAGCCGTCGTCCGGTGCGGGTGGGGAACAGCGGATCGCCGGGACGTCCGGCTCGCTCGGTGAGCCATACCCGCAGCAGGGCTTGGACGGGGCCGGTGAGCGGGACAGCGCGTTGTTTGCGTCCCTTGCCTTCGCAGCGGACGTTCGCGCCGGTGCCGAGCGTGACGTCGCTGCAGGTCAGGCCGATGAGTTCGGAGACCCGTAAGCCGGTCTGGACGGCTAGCAGCAGGAGGGCCCGGTCTCTGCGTCCTTCCCAACGGGACTGGTCTGGAGCAGCGATGAGGGCGTCGACCTCCGGTGCGGTCAGGAACGTCACGATCCGTTTGTCGAACCGCTTCGGTGGAATGGCCAGGACGCGCTGGATGAGCAGAGCGTGCTCGGGGTGGCGCAACGCGGCGTAGGAGAACAGCGAGCGGATCGCGGTGAGGCGAACGTTGCGGGTCTTGATGCTGTTGTGCCGCTCGCTTTCCAGGTGGTTGAGGAACGCGGAGATCATTGTGGCGTCCAGGACGTCCCAGTCGAGCTGGGCGGGCATCGTGTGGGTCTGCTGGTGCACGAATCCCAGCAGCAGCTTGAGGGTGTCGCGGTAGACCGCGATGGTTCGGGGACTTGCCTGGCGCTGTTTGGCGAGCCGGTCGGTGAAGAACGCCTGCAGCGTCGGCGCGATCAGGGTCATGACCGGGCCGCCGACCACGCGGTGTCCTGCCGGGCGGCGGCTAGCGCGAGCAGTTCCGGGGCGGCTGATAGATACCAGTAGGTGGAGGCCGGTTCGCGATGTCCGAGGTAGGTCGACAGCGACGGGATCTTGGCCTGCACGTCCGCACCGGTGCGGTACCAGCCGAGCAGGGTGCGGACCGCGAACGTGTGACGCAGATCGTGAAGCCTCGGAGCGGAGGGTGCTCCGGCTCCGATGCCGGCGGTGTCGATGAGCTGCCTGAACGTTTGGGACACGACGGGATAGCTCAGGCGCTTGCGGGTCAGGGACACGAAGAAGCTCGGCTCCTGGGGCCGCGGCTGGAGCTCATCGCGCCGTCGGGCGTAGCGGGTGAGCGCCTGCATGCTGCTGGCGTGCAGGGGAACCAGCCGAGATTTGCCGAACTTCGACTCACGGATCAGCAGCACGCCATCGGCCCAGTCGACGTCGCTGCGGTCGAGTTTGATCGCTTCGCCGATCCGCAGGCCGCTCGCCGCCAGGAGCCCGATCAAAGTGTCGTAGGTCGTGGCCCTCAGCGGGGAGACGATCGAACAGCGGGCCTGGCCCCTCACCGCGTCGATGTCGGCTGGGGAGTAGAGGAACGGCCGGCGCCATCGCTGCCGGCGCGGCATCAACCCGAGCGGCGGCACTTCGGTGCTGGCGTCGATGCCAGCCAGGTAGCGCGCGAAGCCACGGGCGGCCGTCATCCGCCGTGGCCCGACGGTGGTCACCGTGCCTGTCGGGGAATGTTGGGCCCACGCCAGCGCGGCTTCGACCGTCACGGTGCGCGAATCCTGGGCGTCGAGATAGGCGACGAACCCCGGCAGCAGCCACCTGGCCTCAGCCAGTTCGTGTCCGAGCGAACGACGCAGCTGCAGGTAGTCCACGAGGGCCTGACCGAGGGCGCTCATCGGGTTGCTCCTGGCCAGGGCTGCGCGACCTGCCGCAGCGCGTCCAAGTCGACCTTCGCGTAGAGGGCGGTTGTGGCCAGATCCTGATGCCGGAGCACCTGGCTGATCGCGACCAAGCCGGCGCCGTGCCGCAGCAACTCGCCCGCGAGGGCGTGCCGGAGCCGGTGTGCGCCCACTGTCGGCAGACCGGCTCGCTGGCAGGCCCGCTCGACGACGTCACCGACCAGGTCCGCACGGATCGGTCCCCGCGGGGCCCGGCAGGTCAGGAACAGATGGCGGGCTCGGGCAGGATTGCGCCCGGTGCACAGATAGGCGACCAAGGCTTCGCCGACCTCGGCGGACACCGGAAGGCGGTCTTGTCGGCGTCCCTTGCCCCGGACGACGAGCTCGCCAGCCCGCCAGTCCACGTCGCGCAGTTCCATGCGCGCGACCTCGATCGACCGTAACCCCAGCCGCGCGACCAGCATCATGATCGCGAAGTCCCGGACGCCGAGAGACGTGCCGCGGTCGCAGCTGTCCAGCAGCCTCTCCACGTCGGCGGCGGTCATCCTCGGAGGCAGGGCGGCCAAGCGCCACCCACCCACCGGAGGCACCGCCGTCCCGAGCCGCAACGGTGTGATGCCCTGCAAATACAGGAATCGCAGGATCGAACGTAGCTCCGCCACCCGCCCCTTGGCCGACCCGGCCGACACCCGAGCGCACTCCCGGAGCAGGAACGTGTTGATGTCCGCCCCAGTCAGTCCCGCCGGCTCGATGTCCTCCCCCGAGGATGCCTGTTCCTGCAGGAAGCGGCCTGCGGTGGTCTCGTAGCGCAGCACCGTCGTTGCGGCGAGCCCCCGATCTTGGAGCAGCCAGGACCGGTACCGCCCGAGCAGTTCAGCAAGGGGCGTCAGTTGGGGCTCCGCCGCCGGGACGACGCCGGCCTCACGCAGATAGCTCAACAGCGGCAGCATCCCGCGGGTCCCGAGGACTCTCCGGCGGCCGGCCTTGTGACAGGCGGCGCGGAAGGCCGCCATCCGCTCTTCGTTGAGCTCCGCCGCTTCCAGGCCCGCCGCCGCCGACCACAGGCCGACCTGGCCTAAATCGTTCAACATGTTGCGGACGGTCGCTGGGGTGTAGCCCCGCAGCGTCAACCAAGCCCGGTAGCCCTCGACCCTCGGTCCCAGCACACCGGCCTTTCTCCGCCTGCCCGACATCACACTCGCCTCCCTCGCGGGAGCCCGGTGCCCCGGGATCCAGGCTGCTCTCAGCCCGGAACTATGCCGAGGCGATCAAAGAGCGCCACACCCAAAAGCCCGCAGTTGGTGCGCAAGTTAGCGTCGAGGATCGGCCCTCTCGGCATAGTCGCGGTGTCGGCATAGATCGAAGATCAGCACGCCGTCGGGGCCGAGGTGCTCGACCACGTCGGCACGAACGCGGTCCCGGGCAGCCTCTGCG
>JADGOV010000089.1 GCA_017882785.1 Frankiaceae bacterium | reverse complement strand
TGGCGTTCCCGCAACTCCTCGCTGTCGGCGTGGAGTACGCCATCTTCCGGCGCTACTTCGCCACCGACCTTGCCGCGCCGGCCACTGTGCCGGCCGCCGGGCCGACCTGCACCGTGGCGGAGGAGGTGCCGACGTACGCCTTGGTGGTCCTCGCCATCACCCTCGTCGGTGCAGCGTCACCTCACTGCTCGGCGTCCGCCCGGCCTGGGCCGCCGCCGGGGGCGCGGCGCTGCTGGCCGCACGGGTACGGCCCTCCGCCCGCGAGGTGCTGCGAGCCGTCACCCGGGATTTCTGCTGTTCGTGCTGGCCCTCGGGCTCGTCGCGCGCGTCCTCGATGCTCTGGTACCAGCCGGCACGTCGTCCTGTCGCTGCCCGGCGTCGCCGCGCTCGGCGCGGTGCTGGCGAACCTGCTCCAAGGTGCCGGCTGTGTTGCTGCTGTTGCCGGCGGTGGCCGGACCCGGGGTCGGTCCGGCATGCCGCCGCCGCCCGTCCTGAAAGGCCGTGCGTGACGAGCACCCGCATTTCGCTGCACCTGGAAGGTTGGTCGCCGAAGGCACTACCACACCGGTCAGTGACGACCCGGGCAGCCGTCCTTCGGGCCACGCGGGGGACGTCGTGGTTGAACGGACCTCGCTATTGTCCCCGACCGCTCCGCATCGGGTCGTCCCCGTCCGGCGGGCTTCGGGGCTCGGCGTCGCCGTACAAGCTCCCGGGGCTATGGTCGGTTCTAACGCCCTGTCCGAGCGTGACCATTCGGCACTTGTGCTGATCGACGCTAGCTGCCGCTGCGAGGTGCCTGCGCGTGACCGTGCTCGAGGAGATCCTCGTCGGCGTCCGCGCCGACCTGGCGGAGCGGGAAAGCCGGGTGTCGCTCGCCGAACTCAAGCGCAACGCGGCTACCCGTTCCGCTGCCCTCGACGGTTACGAGGCGCTGCGTCAGCCCGGCGTCAGTGTGATCGCCGAGATCAAGCGGGCCAGCCCGTCGCGGGGACCGCTCGCGAACATCCCGGATCCCGCCGCGCTCGCCACGTCCTACGCCGACGGGGGGGCGGCGATGGTCAGCGTACTGACGGAGGGCCGCTGTTTCGGCGGCAGCCTGGACGACCTGGACGCGGTGCGCGCCGCCGTCGACCTGCCGCTGCTCCGCAAGGACTTCGTGATCTCCCCCTACCAGGTGTGGGAAGCCCGGGCGCACTCGGCGGACGTGGTCCTGCTCATTGTGGCCGCGTTGGAGCACGAGGTGCTGGTGAGCCTGCACGAGAGGGTCGAGTCACTCGGCATGGCCGCGCTGGTCGAGGTGCACGACGAGGCCGAGTTGGGTCGGGCACTGGCCCTCGGCGCCAGGATGGTCGGTATCAACGCGCGGGACCTCAAGACGTTGCGGGTGAACCGCTCCGTCTTCGACCGGCTGGCGCCGCGGCTGCCGGACGACGTAGTGAAGGTGGCCGAGTCCGGAGTACGCGGGCCGCACGACCTGCTGGCCTACGCGGCGGCCGGCGCCGACGCCGTGCTCGTCGGTGAGGGTTTGGTCGTCGGGGACGATCCGCGCGCGGCAGTCTCCGCGCTGGTCACTGCCGGCTCTCATCCCAGCGCCCGGCACGCCCGCCGGTGACCGCCACCCTGCCGGACGCCGCCGGTCACTTCGGCGTGTACGGCGGCCGCTTCGTGCCGGAGGCGCTCGTCGCGGCGCTCGAAGAGTTGACCGCCGCGTACGACAGCGCACGGCACGATCCCGCCTTCACCGGCGAACTGGATCGCCTGCTGCACACCTATGCGGGTCGCCCCACCCCCCTCACCGATGCGCGCCGGCTGGCGGTCGAGGCCGGCGGGGCCCGCATGCTGCTCAAGCGCGAGGACCTCGCGCACACGGGCTCACACAAGATCAACAATGTACTCGGGCAGGCACTTCTCACGCAGCGGATGGGTAAGCCGCGGGTGATCGCCGAGACCGGCGCCGGCCAGCACGGCGTCGCCACCGCGACCGCCTGCGCCCTTCTGGGTCTGGACTGCGTGGTCTACATGGGTGAGGAGGACACCCGGCGACAGGCGCTGAACGTCGCCCGGATGAAGCTGCTCGGGGCCGATGTCGTGCCGGTGACGACCGGCAGCCGCACGCTGAAGGACGCCGTCAACGAGGCGATGCGGGACTGGGTGACCAATGTCGAGACGACGCACTACATCATCGGCAGCGTGGTCGGGCCGCACCCCTTCCCGGCGATGGTGCGCGACTTCCAACGGATCATCGGCGTGGAGGCCCGGGCGCAGTGCCTGGAGCTGATCGGCCGGCTGCCGGACGTGATTGTGGCCTGCGTGGGCGGCGGGTCGAACTCCATGGGCATCTTCCACCCGTTCCTGGCCGACGCCGAGGTCCGGCTGGTCGGCTGCGAGGCCGGCGGGTCCGGCGTGGCCACCGGTCGGCACGCGGCCACCCTCTCCGGGGGAGAGGCCGGGGTGCTGCACGGCGCCCGCTCGTACCTCCTGCAGGACCAATGGGGTCAGACCGCCCGGACACACTCGATTTCGGCGGGGCTGGACTATCCCGGCGTGGGGCCCGAACATGCGTGGCTGCGGGACACCGGGCGGGCGTCCTATCGCCCGGTGACCGATGAGCAGGCAATGTCCGCCTTCGCCCTGCTGGCCCGCACCGAGGGCATCCTGCCGGCGATCGAGACCGCGCACGCCATCGCCGGCGCGGTTGACCTCGGACGCGGCCTGGGCCCGGACGCGACCGTCCTCATCTGCTGTTCCGGTCGCGGGGACAAGGACGTCGACACCGCGGCCCGCTGGTTCGAGGTGGTCAGCGGCGAGGAGTTGCGCGACGCGGCGGAGGAGCGCGCGGCGGTGCCGGTCGAGCACACCGACGGCGACGGTTGGTGAGCCGGTGAGCACGCCCGCCGAGGCGTCGGCGGCACCGCACAGTCGGCTCTCTGACGCCTTCGCCGGCGCTGGGCGGCCGCTGCTCGTCGGGTATCTGCCAGCTGGGTTCCCGTCCTACGACGGTGCCGTGGCGGCGCTGACCGGCATGGTCGCGGCCGGTGTGGACGTCGTCGAAGTGGGGCTGCCCTACTCCGATCCGCTCATGGACGGCCCGACGATCCAACGGGCCGTCGACGGCGCTCTCGAGGCCGGCACCACCACTCGTGACGTGCTGCGCACGGTCGAGGCGGTGAGCGCAACCGGGGCGCCGACGGTGGTCATGACCTACTGGAACCCGGTCGAGCGTTACGGCGTCCAGGCCTTCGCCCGCGACCTGGCCGCCGCTGGCGGTGTCGGGGTGATCACTCCCGACGTGCTGCCCGAGGAGTCCGGACCGTGGCTCGCGGCCACTGCGTCGTACGGCCTGGATCCGGTCTTCCTCGTCGCGCCGTCCTCGACAGCCGAGCGGATCGCGGCCGTGGCTGGGGTCAGCCGTGGGTTCCTCTACGCCGCGTCGACGATGGGGGTCACCGGTGCCCGGGCCGCCGTGGCCAGCACCGCGGCCGCCCTGGTTGCCCGGGTGCGGCGGGTCACCGACCTACCGGTCGCGGTGGGGTTGGGCGTGAGTACCGGCGCGCAGGCGGCCGAGGTGGCCGGGTACGCCGACGGGGTCATCGTCGGCTCCGCCTTCGTGCGGTGCCTGCTCGACGGGGTGGACCCGTCCCTGTTGGCGGCCGAGCTGGCGGCCGGCGTGGCGGCCAGCGTCGTGCGCGGGGAGTGACGGGCCCGGCAGCGGGCAGGTGAGGGGCCCGGCGACGCCTGCCAGGCGGAGGACGCCGGCGCCCCGGGGTACTCTTCGCCGATCATGCTCGTTCGGACCGTCCCGCCTGGTCCGCAACGCCCTTTCGAGCATGATCGGCGCAATGCGGGCGCGGGGAACGCTCCTTCGAGCATGATCGGCGCAGTGCGGGCCGGGGGGAATGGGGCGGGCGCAGTACGGGCGCCGGTCGGGTCGCCGATTGCCGGTCATCCCCGCGCGGGCGGTGCGGCCGTGGGCTAGCGTCGAGCGGGATATGGTCCTCGCCTCCATTCCCTCACCGGCGCGTGGTGTCTGGCACCTCGGCCCGCTCCCGGTCCGCGCGTACGCGCTGTGCATCATCGTCGGCGTGATCGTCGCGGTGGTGATCGGCGACCGGCGCTGGGTGGCCCGCGGCGGCCGCCACGGCACGGTGGCCGACGTGGCCACCTGGGCAGTGCCTTTCGGGTTGGTCGGCGCCCGGCTCTACCACGTCATCACCGATCCCGAGTTGTACTTCGGGTCGGGACGACATCCGCTGGACGCGCTGCGGATATGGGAGGGCGGACTCGGGATCTGGGGTGCGGTCTCCTGCGGTGCGTTGGGGGCCTGGATCGGCTGTCGGCGCCGGGGGATCTCCGTAGCCGCCTTCGGGGACGCCGTCGCACCGGGCATCGCGGTCGCGCAGGCCATCGGGCGACTCGGCAACTACTTCAACCAGGAGCTGTACGGTCGGGCCACCGACCTGCCGTGGGCTCTGCACATCACGAACCCCAAGGACGGTGTACCCGGCTACTACCACCCGACCTTCCTCTATGAGCTGCTCTGGGATCTCGGCGTTGCCGTCCTCGTGGTCTGGGCCGATCGGCGGTTCCGATTGGGCCACGGCCGGGCCTTCGCCCTCTACGTCGCCGCCTACTCTCTCGGCAGATTCTGGATCGAGGCGCTGCGGGTGGATCCAGCCCACCACATTCTCGGAGTCCGGCTGAACGACTGGGTCTCGCTGCTGGTCTTCCTCGGGGCCGTGACATACCTCGTCGCCACGCGGCACCGGGGCCGCGAGGGCACTGTCGAGCCGACCGACCCGCCCGGGCCGGCAGACCCGACCGACCCGCCCGACCCGACCGGGCACAGCGCCACCTCCGCCTCCACGGGGTAGCCTCGGCCCGGTGTCCGCCGAGCCGGAACGCATGGAGATCCACCACACCCATCGGGACGTGACGGGCGGCTGGTTGCGGCCTGCCGTGTTCGGCATGACCGACGGTCTCGTGTCCAACTTCGCACTCATTGCCGGCGTCACCGGCGGCGGTGTGGCGCACCGTACCGTCGTGCTCACCGGGTTCGCCGGCCTGGTGGCCGGCGCCTTCTCCATGGCGACCGGGGAGTACGTCTCCGTCACCTCCCAAGCCGAACTCACCGAGGCCGAGATCGCCGTGGAGAAGGCCGAACTGCAGCGCTCGCCAGCGGCGGAGGAGGCTGAGCTGGCGGCCATGTACCGAGCGCGAGGCCTGGACCCCGAACTCGCCGCCCGGGTCGCCAGCCAGTTGTCGGCCAATCCGGAGCAGGCCTGGCGGGTGCACGCCAGGGAGGAGTTGGGGGTCAACCCGGACGACCTGCCATCGGGCTGGACGGCGGCGCTGTCATCCTTCCTGGCCTTCGCTGTCGGTGCCGTCATCCCGCTCCTGCCCTACCTGCTGGGCGTGACCACGATCGCCTGGGCGATGGCCTTCTCCGGCCTCGCCCTCTTCGTCGCCGGCGCTCTAGTAGCGACCATGACGAGTCGAAACCCGGTGTACGGCGGCGGCCGCCAACTGCTGCTCGGTGGATTGTCGGCCGCTGTCACCTTCGGCATCGGCGCGCTCATCGGTACCGGGGTCGGCTGAGTCGGGCCCGTCCCGTACCGTGCCGCCGCAGTGGGCGAACACAGCCGACACTCCCACGGACAAGTCACTGTGAGTAGCGAGGAGCGTGCCAATGACCGACCCGGGCACGAGGTGGCCCTGACGCAGCTGACCCCGCTGGCGTTTCTCGGCCGGGCGGCGGCGGTGTTTCCGGACAAGACCGCCGTCGTCATGGGGGAGTCGCGGGTCACCTACCGCGATTTCGCGGCCGAGGTGACCCGGCTGGCCCGGGCACTGCAGGCTTCCGGCATCTCCCCCGGTGACCGGGTGGCCTACCTCTGTCCCAATGTCCCTGAGTTGCTGGCCGCACACTTCGCGGTCCCGCTGGCCGGCGCGGTGCTCGTCGCCCTCAACACCCGACTGTCCGCCGACGAGGTGCGCTACATCCTCGACCACTCCGGCGCGAAACTGCTCGTGGTGGACAGCCAGTTCCTCTCCGGTGTTGCGCCGGTCCTCGGTGAGCTGGACACGGTGTCCGAGGTCGTCGTGTCCGGCGCGCCGGCCGACGCGGCCGACCCGGGTGCGCCCGCCCTGCCGGACTATGCCGCCCTGCTCGCCCGGGGCTCCGCGGAGCCGCTGGCCTGGGCCGTCGACGACGAGCGGACGCCGATCTCGATCAACTACACGTCGAGAACCACCGGTAGCCCCAAGGGCGTCGTCTACACCCACCGGGGCGCCTATCTCAACGCCATCTCCCAGATCCTGCACTCCGGGCACACGGCGAACAGCGTCTCTCTGTGGACTCTGCCGATGTCCCACTGCAACGGCTGGTGCACCGGCTGGGCGCTGGCCGCTGTCGCCGGCACCCAGGTCTGCCTGCGGGAGGTGCGGGCGGATGTGATCTGGCGGCTGCTCAAGGAGGAGGGGATCACCCACCTCAACGGCGCACCGACGGTGCTCGCCACGATCGCCGACGCGCCGGACGCGCACCGCCTCGACCGCGAGCTCGTGGTCACGGTAGCCGGCGCGCCACCCAGCCCCACGGTCATCGCGCGCATGTCGGACCTGGGTGCCCGTGTGATCCACGTCTACGGTCTCACCGAGACCTACGGCCCCTACACGGTCAACGAGCCGCAGCCGATCTGGTGGGAGGGCACCCCGGAGGAACGCGCGCGCCTGCAGTCCCGGCAGGGGGTCGCCATGGTCACGGCCGACCCCGTCCGGGTGGTCGACACGGAGATGAACGACGTACCGGCCGACGGCACGACGATGGGCGAGATCGTGATGCGCGGCAACACGGTCATGACCGGGTATTTCCGGGGACGAGGTGGGGACTGCGGACGCCTTCGAGGGGGCTGGTTCCACTCCTGTATCCCGACGGGTATCTGGAGTTGCGGGACCGGGCCAAGGACGTGGTCATCTCCGGTGGGGAGAACATCGCCACCATCGAGGTCGAGCATGCCCTGGACTCCCATCCCGCCGTGCTCGAGGCGGCCGTCGTCGGCGCGCCCGACCCGAAGTGGGGCGAGTTGCTCAAGGCCTTCGTCGTGCTCCGGCCCGGCGAGCAGGTGAATGAGGCTCAGCTGATCGCCCACGTCCGCGGGCGGATCGCCCATTACAAGGCGCCCAAGAACATCGTCTTTCTCGAGGAGCTGTCGAAGACCTCGACCGGCAAGACGCGCAAGTTCGAACTGCGGGAGCGGGAGAGGGAGAGGGCCGGCCACACCCGACGCATCTCGGGCTGAGGCCGGGCCGGATCACTCCGGTGAGGGTGTGGACCCCGCGACCAGGCCGCCGTACTCCGCGCGGTGCCGGTCGAGGAAGCCGCGGACGAACGGGCAGACCGGGATGACCGCCAGGCCCTGCGCCCGGACGTCGTCGAGAGCGCCGCGGATCAGCGTGCTTGCGACGCCGTGGCCGTCGAAGCCGTCGCGCACCTCGGTGTGGGTGAACGTGACGGTGTCCGGCGCGCGCACGTACTCCGCGAAGGCAGCGAGCTGCTCCCCGGCGCGTGCCTCGTAGCGGGAGCGCCCGCGAACGTCGGAAACGGTGATGTCCATGGTGACCGCCGGCCGACCGCTGCTATGACCGGTACCGGCGGCGGCCGATGAGGAAACCGGCGACGAACCCGCCGGCGGCGGCCAGCGCCAGCGCGATCCACAACGCCGTCTCGGCGCTGACCACGATGAAGGAGACCCTTGTCTCGTGCCGGTTAACGACGATGAAGAGCAGCACCAGGATCCCGATGACGATGCCGGCGATCGAGCGCCCGCTCAGCCCGCCGAACCTGCTGGATTTGGCTGCCGGCGTCGTGGAGTGCTGGCTCATGCCCCGCCCTTTCGGTTTTCTTCGGTCACAGGCTACGACGGGATGCTCGGTGGTGAACCGGTACACGCCGCGATGCGTGCAGCCGGTGAAGGGTCACGTTGCCGTGTCGGCACGATCCTGGCCCTGGCTGAACGGAGGAAATGTCATGGTTGCAGCACGAGGAGGCCTGCGGGCAGTAGTGGGTGGCGTCGCCGCCACCGCGCTGGGAACCGCGCTCACTGCTGCCGCGCTCGTGCCTGCTGGCGGTGCGCAGGCCGCCACCGGCGGCGGCTTCCAGCAGGTCGACCTGGTGTCCGATGTGCCCGGGATGGCGCAACTCACCGACCCGGCCGTTGTCAACCCCTGGGGCATCGCACTCGGTCCGACGACACCGCTGTGGGTGGCCAACAGTGGCACCTCGACCGCGACGATCTACACCGGAGCCAATGGCTCCGATCCGGTGTCGAAGGTGCGGCTGACCGTCACCACACCGGCGCAACTCACCGGACAGGTGTCCAACCCCACATCTGCCTTCCGCCCTGCGTGGTAAGCCTGCCCCGTTCCTGTTCGACACGCTGTCCCAGCGGGTTGCGGCCTGGAGCCCGCAGGTACCGCCGCCCACCTTGGCACGCACCACGGCGCGCGTCGCCAACCACGTCTACCTCGGGCTGGCCATCGCCCGGACCGGGCAGGGACCGCGGCTGCTCGCGGCCGACGGCGGCGGCCGAATCGACGTGTTCGACACCCGCTATCGGCTCATCGCGCACCCGCGTACGTTCACCGACCCGATGCTGCCCCGGGGGCTCGGCCCGTACAACGTCGCCGTACTGGGCAACAGGGTCTACGTCTCCTACGCGCCGGCCCCGGGGGCGACCGCGAGCGTCGACGGTGCGATCAATGTGTTCGATCTCAACGGCCGACTGGTTCGCCGGCTCGTCACCGGCGGTCAGCTCGAGGAGCCTTGGGGCATGGTCATGGCACCGGCGCACTGGGGCAGGTTCGGCGGCATGCTGCTGGTCGGCAACGAGGACGGCGGCCGGATCAACGCCTTCGACCCGGCCACAGGCGCCTTCCGCGGCACCCTGCGCGACGCCGCCGGCGCGCCCTTGGCGAACGACGGTCTGTGGGGTCTCGCCTTCGGCAACGGCGCGTTCGGCACGCCGCGCACGCGCATCTTCGCCGCGGGCATCGACGAGTACACCCACGGTCTGGTCGGCACCATCAGTCCGAACTGAGGACACGTCAGGACGGCCCCACCTGCGGAACGGTGCCAGCTGGTGACGACGGAGAGGTCGTCGACGATGTCCCGGTCCGGGGCGTCGTCGACGACCCTGTCGAAGCTGTCTGGCTCAGTCCAGGGGATGCCGGGCTCGAGGACAGGGTCGCGGACGGGCTCGCGGACGGGCTCGGAGACGGGCTCGCGGACGGGCTCGGAGACGGGGTTCTCGTCGGGATGGGGGTGTCCTTCGAGTTCGCCGTCCCCGTGCCCGGGGTCCCAGGTGCCGACGTCGTCGCCGGTCGTACGGCGAGATACAGACTCAGGATCCCGAGGAAGATCACGACCAGCAGCAGAGTGGACCTGCGGAAGGGGCCGATCATTCGCTTGCCCCACTGGGAGGGGCGGTGTCCAGGGACGTCGAGAGCGTAATGCCCTCCTGGCGAAACGCTGTCGCGATGCGCGCCCGCAGCTCCCGGCCGACCTCGAACTGCTTGCCGGGCAGGGTGCGGGCAACGATCCGCACCTGGAACTCGTCGACGTCCATTGTCTCAACCCCCATTACCGACGGCGGGTCGAGCAACAGGGGCTGCCACTCGTCATCGCGGTGGAAATCGGCACCGACCCGGTGCAGGATCTCGATCGCCTGACCCACGTCGACGCTGGTGGGCACCGGGATGTCGATGACGGCGCGCGCCCAGTCCCGGGAGAGGTTGATGACGTGGGCGATCAGGCCATTCGGCACGATGTACACCTCACCGTTGACTGACCGCAGTCGGGTGATGCGCAGCGTGACCTCTTCCACGGTGCCGGTCGCGACGTTGGCGATGCCGACGGAGGCGATGCTGATGACGTCGCCGAAGCCGTACTGGCGTTCGACGATGATGAAGAAGCCGGCCAGGATGTCCCCGACCACACGCTGGGCCCCGATACCGAGGGCGACGCCCACAACGGTGGCCGGGGCCACGAACCCACTCAACGGGATGCCCAGCTGCACCACGATGAGGACGGCGGTGACGCAGTAGAGCAGCACCAGGACGCTCCAGGTCAGCACCTGGATGACCGCGTGGCGGTGTTTGGCAGTTTCCGAGCGGACGAGCGCGTCCGTGCTGGCATCGCGGGCATCGATTCGCTCGGTGACGCGCTGCTCGAGCCAGGTCGCAAAACGGGTCAGCAGGACCGCACCGAGCAGATACAGCACGATCAACAGGCCGCTGCTGCGGAGCCAATGTTTCACGTCGGTCAACGGCGTGATGGCCAGGATCATCGCCTCGATTGTGCCCAATCCGGCAACGATCCGGCACGCGGGGTCACCCTCGTCCCCGCCCAGCACGCCGAAACGGCTGCCGCGGGCGGCACCGGCTAGTCTTGCCGGGGCGAGCTTCCCGGCGACCATTTCGCCCCGGTACGTCGCGAGCGGCCGAGGGCAACGGCCGCCCGGCAGCAGCTGATGGCATTCCGCGTGCATCAGCTAATCTCTAGGGTGCTGGGCCAACGTCGTCCCGTGCGCCCGACCGACAGCCGAGCCCGAGTACGACGGAGAGGCAGTTTCGTATGCCTGGCGCAGCTTCCCCCGGACCTCATCCCGGACACGGTCTCTACGACCCTGCGTTCGAGCACGATGCGTGCGGTGTCGCCTTCGTGGCCGACCTTTCCGGTCGGCGCCGGCACGAGATGGTGGGCCTGGCCCTGTCCGCGCTGCGCAACCTCGACCACCGGGGTGCTTCCGGCGCGGAACCGGAAACCGGCGACGGGGCGGGCATCCTGCTGCAGGTGCCGGACGCCTTGCTGCGGGCCGTGACCCCGTTCGCCCTGCCGGCCGCCGGGGGCTACGCGGTGGGTATGGCGTTCCTGCCCACCGACCCAGCCGAGCGTCGGCACGCGGTCGCGGTGGTGGCGGACATCGCGGCGGAGGAGGGGCTCACCGTCCTCGGCTGGCGGGAGGTGCCGGTCGATCCGGTGGCTGCCGGTATCGGTCGCGGGGCGCTGGCTGTGATGCCCGCGTTCGCGCAGGTCTTCCTGGCGGGGCGGCAGGCCGAGCAGGGACTCGCCCTGGAGCGCCTGGCGTTCTGCGTGCGCAAGCGCACCGAACACGAGACGGGGGTGTATTTCCCCTCACTCAGCGCACGCACGCTGGTCTACAAGGGGATGCTCACCACCGGCCAGCTCGGGCCGTTCTTCCCCGACCTCGCCGACGAGCGCATCGAGACCGCGCTGGCGCTGGTGCACTCGCGGTTCTCGACGAACACCTTCCCGTCGTGGCCGCTGGCGCACCCCTACCGCTACATCGCGCACAACGGCGAGATCAACACGGTCCGTGGCAACCGCAACTGGATGCGGGCCAGGGAGGCGTTGCTCGCCAGCGACCTCCTGCCCGGCGACCTGTCCAGGCTGTTCCCGATCGCTACTCCGGACGCGTCGGATTCGGCCAGCTTCGATGAGGTGCTCGAGCTGTTGCACCTGGGCGGGCGGAGCCTGCCGCACTCCGTGCTGATGATGATTCCGGAGGCGTGGGAGAACGCGGCCGAGATGGACCCGGCCCGCCGCGCGTTCTACGCCTTCCACGCCAGCGTCATGGAGGCCTGGGACGGGCCGGCCTGCGTCACCTTCACCGACGGCACCCAGATCGGCGCCGTGCTCGACCGCAACGGTCTTCGACCGGCGAGGTTCTGGGTCACCGACGACGGGCTCGTCGTGCTCGCCAGCGAGGTCGGGGTGCTCGACCTGGACCCGGCGACCGTCGTCCGCCGCGGGCGCCTGCAGCCTGGCCGGATGTTCCTCGTCGACACCGGATCCGACGGGACCCCCGGTCGCATCGTCGAGGACGACGAGATCAAGCGCACGCTGGCCGCCGAGCATCCCTACGCTGACTGGCTGCACGGCGGCCTGGTCCGGTTG
>JADGOV010000188.1 GCA_017882785.1 Frankiaceae bacterium | reverse complement strand
CACCAGGCCGTCCACACCGCCGCGAACCCGGGATTCCTCACGTACCGCATCAGCGTGTCGTCGCCGTACCGCCAACCCAACAACACCTCGCCCGACGCGACGATGAGGGTCACGCCGACACCGACGAGAGCGGGAAAAAACCGTGGGAGGCGGCTCAGCCTGGGCGGGGGCGGCGGGCGTCTGGGTCGGTGTTGTCGTACCAGGCTTGGACGGCTTGGGGGCTGGGTCCGGGGTAGTGCTCGGTCAGGGTTCGCAGCGACCGGTGTCCGGTGATCTTCTGCAGCACGGGCAGGGGGCAGCCGGTGTCTTTCAGCTCCCGGATCCGGGTATGGCGTAGCTGGTGCAGGGTCCAGCCGGTGGCGCTGGTGAACACCTCGGCGGCCCGCCGGTAGGACAGCCGGGCACGGCCGGTGGCGGGGTCGAGATCCACTGTGGCGACCGGACTGCGGGGGCGTCGGTTGGCGAGGAACAGCGGTCCGTGGGTGCGCCCGTCGACCAGACGGGGTAGCAGGTGGGCGGTGTGGGTGTACCAGTTGACCTGTCGGGTGATGCCGCCCTTGCCGGTGACGGTGGCGGTCTTGTCCGGCAGGTCGAGGTCGTCGACGTCCAGGCCGAGGATCTCGTGGGCGCGGGCGGCGCTGTCATACAGCAGCCGCCACAGCGTCTTGTCCCGCACGGGAAGATCCGCCCGCCGCCACAGGGCGTCCAGCTGCCGGCCGGGGATGACCCGCCGGTCGGGGTCGCGGCGTAGCCGGCGGCGCTCGATCGGGCCGGTCGGGTCACCGGCGGTCGCGTGCTGGCGGCGGGCGTAGCCGAAAAAGGACCGCAGCGCCGCCAGGTTCAGGTTCCAGGTGGCCGGGGCCGCGTCGGCGTAGTAGGCGTCCATGAACGCCTGCAGCTCGGCTTCGCCCAGCTGGTCGATCGGGGTGTCGGCACCGGCGTAGGCGGCAAGCCGGGCGAGGGTCTGGCCGTAGACGGTGATCGAGCGGGAGCGCAGGTCCCGCTGGGCCAGGAAGCCGGCGGCCACCGCGGCGAGCGGCACGGGCTGATCGGCGCCGGTCGAGCTGGTCATGGCCGCCGCCTCCGGCTTGTCGCAGACAACGTGGGCTGATCTCCGGCCGCGCGGCGGCCCCGGCGGGCCGCTGACCTGGGCCGCGTTGCCGCGTGCATGGCCAGTGTCGCAGACAATGAACCATTGTCCGCGGATCAGTGCCGGGTGAGGATGAGCCATGCCCGACCGCGCCCCGCCCGCCACCGGCTACCAGCTGCGCGCCGTCGTGCATGGGGTCAGCCCGCTGATCTGGCGGCGCCTCCTCGTCCCGGGTGACACCACGATCGCCGTTCTGCACGCCATCGTGCAGGCCGCGTTCGACTGGTCCGGGGAGTACCTGCACCGGTTCACGGTGCACGGCACCGACTACGGCATCTGCTACGACGGCGGACCGGCTTTCCGCGACGACGCCCGCCGGGTCCGCCTGGCCGGCCTGGGACTGGGCGAGGGCGAGCGGTTTACCTACACCTACAACTTCTTCGCCGACTGGCGGCTGGACCTGCGCGTGGAACAGATCACCGCCACCCACAGCGAGAGGTATCCGCGGTGTGTCGGTGGTCGCCGCGCCGGCCCGCCGGAGGAGTGGGACGGCCCGTGGGAGTACCTGGAACGAACCCAGCCGTACCTGGTGATCGACGCGGCCGTGCGCGCGGCCGAGATCCTGCGCGGGCTGCTCGACGCCGACCCCGACGAAGACGCCGCGGCGTTCCTCGAGGACCACCACGACGAGCTGGGCGGTCTGCTCCCGCTGCTGCGCGTCGACTGCTTCGACCGCCGCGCCCTCAACAAGACCCTCGCCGGCCTGACCTCGACGGAAAGGACACTCACAGCATGAGAATCACCGTGTCGGTCAGCATCCAGGCCGACGACGACAGCCCCGCCGTGGCCGACGACGTGTTCACCTGCGAACGGACGTCGCCGCTGTCTCCGGACACTGTGGGCCTGCACCTGGACGAGGCCAAGGCCCTGCTGTCCGGCGTGCAGGAGACGATGGTCGCCGAACAGGCCAAGGCAGCCCTGGCCGGGAACGCCGTCTGCCTGTCGTGTGGGGCGGCCCGCCGCCACAAGGACGCCCGCCAGATCGTGGTCCGCACCCTGTTCGGGGTGGTACGGCTATCCAGCCCCCGCTGGTGGCAGTGCGGCTGCACGACACACGCCCACGCCACCGTCAGCCCGCTCGCCGCAATGTTGCCCGAGCGGGCCACCCCGGAGCTGGTGTACGTGGAGACCAAGTTCGCCGCCCTGGCCGCCTACGGCGCCTCGGCCAGATTGCTGACCGAGCTGCTACCCCTCGGCCGGACGCTGCACGCCACCGCGATCCGCTTCCACGCCCAGGCCGTCGCCCGACGCCTCGAAGACGAACTCGGCGCCGAGCAGGCCGGTTTCATCGACACCTGCCCGGCCCAATGGGAGGAGCTACCCCGACCGGATCTGCCGTTGGTGGTCGGCCTGGACGGCGGCTACGTGCACTCCAGCCAGCAACGGTCTCGGAAGGACGGCTGGTTCGAGGTGATCGCCGGCAAGGTGGTCCCGGCCGAGGGGAAGCCGACCTGCTTCGGCTACGTGCAGACCTACGACACCAAACCCAAACGGCGGTTGTACGAGGCTCTACGCGCCCACGGCATGCAAGACAACCAGCAGGTCACGTTCCTCACCGACGGCGGCGAGGACATCCGCGACCTGCCCCTCTACCTCAATCCGCAGTCCGAACACCTGCTCGACTGGTTCCACATCACCATGCGGATCACCGTTATGGCCAACATGGCCAAGTCCCTACGCCCACCGCCACCGGACAACGACATCGGTGACGACACGCCCCGGCTGGATCCGGCCACCGAGGTCAGCGAGCAGCTCGAACGGCTCAAGTGGTTCCTGTGGCACGGCAACGTCTTCCGCGCCCTGCAGACCATCACCGACATCACCATGGATGTCGAAATCGCGCACGAGGGTTCCGAGCAGGCCCGCATGGCCAAGGCGATCGGCGAGTTCGACTCCTACCTCCGCGCCAACGCAGAGCGGATCCCCAACTACAGTGAACGCCGCCGGGCCGGCGAGGCGATCTCCACCGCGTTCACCGAGTCCGCGGTCAACCAGGTGATCAGCAAGCGCATGGTCAAAAAGCAGCAGATGCGCTGGACACCGCGCGGCGCCCACCTACTACTACAGGTCCGCACCCGGGTCCTCAACGACCAACTCGCCGGCGACTTCCACCGCTGGCACCCCGGATTCACCCACCGCCCGCCCGAGCTCGAGCAGCCGGCAGCCGCCGCCTAACCCTCCCACGGTTTTTCCCGCACTCCCGCACAGGCTCAGCGCGATGAAGGCACTCGACGCCCACGTGGACGTGATGAAGTGCAGGCCGAACGAGCAATTAGCCCTGTTGTTTGGCACGCGTTTCACCACCGAAGATGTCGGTTTTCTGGACCTGTTCCCCCCGGATAACGACTTGTCAGCTGCTTCGTCGTTGATTCTGGGCCGCCGGTGGTCAGGTGACGAG
>JADGOV010000187.1 GCA_017882785.1 Frankiaceae bacterium | reverse complement strand
GAACCGCTCCCAGCTTTCCTTCGACTCTTGGACGGCCATGATCGTCCAACCGCCGGGTGCAGGGCCGGCGGCGTGGAAGATCTGACCGTCGGGCAAGCGACCATCGCTGGGGTGAACCGCAGCGAGCGATGCCTCGTAGTTCTCCTGGGTGCCGCCAGGAAAATGATGAATGATCCCATACGCCATGTTTGTCCCCCTATAGCCTTGTCACGATCTTTCGGGGATACTACATCATCTTCGCCTATGCTTGGGTGTGTCTCTGTCAATCTCGGGCCCGGCTCGCCAGATTGCTGGCAACGTCGGCGCACGACACGGAGCCGCACTCCCCATCCTTTGCTCTTGACCTCGTCCTCCACGACCTCACCGCCGTCGGAGTCCTCAGCGCGTCGCCGGGGCTTGTCGGGACGATCGAGCACTACGCCGACGGACGAGTCGACCCGCGTCCCCTGGTCGCCGCGACGGTCGGGCTCGCCGGTGTCGGCGACGCGCTCGCCGGCCTCCCTCTGCCCGGGCTCGGCATTGGGCCGAAGATCCAGATCGACCCCCGACTGTGAGCGGTGAGGAGCAGCGCATGGGCGACTACGACGGACTGGCGGCGATCGTCACCGGTGGTGCGAGTGGTATCGGCGCGGCCACCGTGCGACTCCTGTCCTCACGCGGCGCACGGGTCGCCGTGCTCGACCGCGTGTCAGGCGACCCCGACGTCGCCGCGCTCTCGATCCGCTGTGACCTCACCGATTCGGCTGGGGTGACGACCGCGGTGGACGCCGTCGCCGCACGGTTCGGATGGCTCGACGTCGTCGTCAGCAACGCCGGGATCGGCGAGCAGGGTGATGTCGCCGCGAACGACGACGACGAGTGGCATCGGGTCCTCGACGTCAACGTGCTCGGGATCGCGCGTGTCACCCGCGCCGCACTCCCCTACCTGCGGCTGTCTCCACAGGCGGCGGTGGTGTGCACGTCGTCCGTGGTCGCCGTCGTTGGCGTCCCGGCCCGGGCCCCTACTCGGCCAGCAAGGGCGCGGTGCTCGCGCTCACCCTCGCGATGGCAGCGGACCACGCGCGCGAGGGGATCAGGGTCAACGCCGTGCTCCCCGGCACCGCCGACGAACCCTGGGTGGGACGCCTGCTCTGCTCCGCCGAGGACCCGCAGAACGCACGCGAGCAGCTGCGTGACCGGCAGTCGCTCGGACGACTCGTCTCGGCCGAAGAGGTCGCCCACGCGATCGCTTGCCTCGGGTCACCGCTGTCGGGCTCGACGACCGGCACGGCCCTCACCGTCGACGGCGGCATGACCGGACTCCGGCTGCCGCGCTGAGCAGTACCGGTCGGGCCGCGCGTGCGTCGGTTGCCCGAGCAATCAACAGAAGGGCCATCAATGATCACAGCAGTATCTGAGAGTCTGCCGATTCGCTGGGGCATCATCGGCGCCGGTGGCATCGCCACCACCGTCGCCGACGACATCGGACTCTCCGACGGCAGCGTGGTGGGCGCGGTTGCCTCCAGAGACGGAGCGCGGGCGTCGGAGTTCGCCGCCCGACACGGGGCGGCGCGCAGCTACCGCAGTTACGACGACCTCGTTGACGACGACGAGATCGATGTGGTCTACGTCGCTACCACCCACCCGAACCACCGTGCCCATGCCCTTCTCGCGATCAACGCCGGCAAGCCGGTCCTCATCGAGAAGCCGGTGTGCCTCAACGCCCGCCACGCCCGTGAAGTTTTCGAGGCTGCGGAGCGACGGAAGGTCTTCGCGATGGAAGCGATGTGGATGCGGACCAATCCACTCATCCGTCGCGCGCGGGAGCTGATCGACGACGGGGTGATCGGCGAGGTCCGCGGGCTGCGGAACGAGTTCGGCCTCGGGCACCCGTTCGACGCCGCCCACCGTCTCTACGACCTCCACAACGGGGGCGGCGCACTTCTCGACCTTGGCGTCTATCCCGTCACCTTCGCGTATCTGTTCCTCGGGCGCCCCGACGAGGTGCGCACGTTCGGGACTCTGGCGTCAACCGGCGTCGACGACGCAGTGGCGATGCAGTGGTTGTACGGCAGTGAGCCGCGGGCCCAGCTGTGGTGCTCGCTCTCCATCGACGCACCGAACGAGGCGGCGATCCTGGGCACCGGCGGATGGATCGCCTTCGCTGCGCCGGCATTTCGGCCGAGAGGACTCGTGGTCCACAACCGTGACACCCACTACGGCATCGACGATCTGCTCGCTGGTCAGGGGCACGGCTACGGGTCCGAGATCGCTGAGGTCGAGCGCTGCCTGCGGGCCGGGCTTCTGGAGAGCCCGTTGGTCCCGCACGCCGACACCATCGCCGTCCTGGAACTGCTCGACCGTGCTCGCGCCGACCTGGGAGTGCGGTACCCCTCCGAGTGATGCACCCACCGACGCCGTAGCGGTCCGGTCAGCCGCGGCGTGTGCTGCGTACGGCCCTGGTGGCGGGTGCTGGCCTCCACACAGTTGCTGCCGCCGTGCGCCGGCGCCGTCTCGTCATGTGGTTCGGGATCAGGCCTGGGCTAAGACGGGCTAAGACCAGCTGCATGATGCACCGTGGCCCGGAGGCCAGAGCAAGACGCCGGTCGGCAGTGCACGGCGGCCAGTCGAGCGCCTCGGGGTTAGCGTGCGAGGGTGGCGGGTCGTGAACTGCGGGCGATGTCGTTCGGTGCCGTGGCGGTGGAGTACGACCGGTTACGGCCGGCGCCGCCGGAGGATGCGGTCGACTGGTTGGTACCGGAGCGTTGCGGGGTCGCGGTCGACGTGGCCGCGGGCACCGGTCTGCTGACCCGCGCGTTGGCTCGGAGGGTTCCGCAGGTCGTTGCCGTTGAGCCCGACGTGCGGATGCGGGCCGTGCTGTCGGCGCGGTCGCCGCAGGTGAGCGTCGTGGAGGGCCGAGGTGAGTTGATCCCGCTGGCCGAGGCGAGCGCGGATGGGGTCTTCGTCTCTTCGGCGTGGCATTGGATGGATCCGGAGCGGGCCGTCCCGGAGATCGGGCGGGTACTCCGTGATGGCGGCCGGTTCGCAGTGATCTGGACGAGCCGCGATCGTGCGATCGACTGGGTGTGTGAGCTTGACCGGGTTGTTGCCTCGGCGCCCACCGAATCCTCCGCGGCCGCCGACGCCGCCGCTGAGGCGCGGAGGCGGCGGCACCGCGACGTCACCCTGCCGGAGGGTGCGCTGTTCGGCGAGGTCAGCCGCGCCTCGTTCGGGTTTACCCGGATGATGACGATCAGCGACGTGGTCGGCATGTTCGCCACCTACAGCGGTGTCATCACTGCGGGCCGAGAGGAGAAAGCGGCGGGACTGGCCCGGGCCCGGGCGGCGCTGACGGAATGGTTTTCGGATGCGGAGGACATCGCCGTCCCGATGCGGGCGTGGTGCTGGCGCGCGGAACGGGTCAATCGGGCCGGCCATGGGAAACCCGTCACGTCATAGACGGTATGGAGGCGCCCCGGGTCGTCCGGGCCGGGGCCTCGCTCGCAAGTTGTCGTGGGTTGCCGGTCGGGGTGAACCTGGCCGGTAGTGCCTACATTTGCGGGAGGCCCCGGTGGAACGAGAGC
>JADGOV010000186.1 GCA_017882785.1 Frankiaceae bacterium | reverse complement strand
GTAACCGACCGCCCGGCACGCCGGAGGTGGATGAGCACGTGCACCGTCATGAGCGCAAACCAGACGATGAAGCTGAGCTTGTGCAGCTGCAGGAACGTCTCGGCTGAGCCGGGCCTGGCGAGGACGAGGGGGATGCCGGTGGCGAGTACCACGATCGTCGCGGCGACCACGAGGGGCCCGAGGAGACGGCGCACCAGCGGCGGGGGCCCGGCCAACCGATACGGAACGCTACCCGTGTAGTAGCGCACGATCTTGTAGCCCGTGCTGCCCATCTTCACCGCGACCGGGGGACTTGGTCGCGCACCGCGTGGGGGAACCGTTCGGGTCCCTGGTGCTGGCGGTGGTGCGCCACCGTGGGCAGGACCGTCACGGTGCCCTCCCGCGTGGCCGGTGGCAACCGCAGCCACGCCACGAACGACGCGACGTCCTCCAGGGTCGCCGTCCGCCAGTCCAGTCCCCGCAAGGCCAGAAAGCTGAACCAGTCCTTCAGGTCGTGGGCATACGCCTTGATCGTGTTCGGGGACCGCTCGACCGAGGCCAGGTAACCGAGGAACCGCTCGACCGGTTCAACGGGAACGTGGTCCTCTCCCAGCACCGTCCAGGACTCCAACTCCGAGCCCGGCATGACCACCCGCTGCACCCGCATCCGTACCTCCGCCTCCGTGATGGACGGCCGGTAGGTAATCGCATCCACGACGTAGTCCGCTGAGCTATCAGCCCTCGTGGTGAACGTCTTGGACAGCCCGGGAGTGACTCCAGATAACGTCCGGCAGGTTCATGGCCAACGCGGCCTGGCTCGCGCTCGCCGTGCTGACGCACAACCTCGCCCGCGCAATCGGCATCCTCGCCGGAAGCCAACTGCAGCGCGCGACCATGGCATCCCTGCAGCGCAAGCTGTTCTGCGTCCCCGGTCGGCTCGTGCACACCGCCCGCCGGCTACACCTGCGGCTGCCCGAGCACTGGCCCTGGCGCACCGCGTTCACCACCGCCCTGAACATCCTGGCGATCCCGGCGCGCTGCTGACCAACGGCCCTGTCCCTGCCGACCCGCGACCGAGACGAGGAGAAGCCGGCGGACCGGCAGATCAGGCACGCCCCGTGACAGGACAGCTGTCACCGCGGCCACGAAACGCGATCACGCAGCTCGAGATGACGCCGGACGGTGGATCCGGGCTTAGGTCGCAGCGACTCAAAGCCGTCGGCGTTGAAGTCTTGGATGACAGATCAAGATGATCGCGCTGGCCAAGCCGGCGGACACGGATTGCCGTTCTCCACCTGGAGCCTGGCCAAGCTGGCCGACTTCCTGGTCGTCGAGGGGTGGTCGATGACATCAGCCACGAGGGCCTGCGCCTCGTGCCCCGCGAGGAGGGCGGCGCCGGCCGAGCGCGCTCCGGTTCTGCCTGTGGAGGCAGCTCCCGGCGAGTCCGGGGACTCTGTCCCGGCGGACTGGGCCTTTCGACTCTTATCGGTGAGTAGCAGCGGAGGTCGAGTGGAGTCATCTTTACCGGATTCCTCGGTCAAGGAGGCGGGCCATGATAGGGACTCGACGGTGGTTGGGAGTTGCCGCTGCGGTGGCACTGTGCCTGGCTCCGATGAGCACGGCGCAGGCGAGCGCCGGGCGTCCAGCCGACGTTGGCACCGATGCGCTGACCGCGATGCACGACGAGGCGTTCGCCGCTGCGCAGTACTTGGCGTACGGCGAGGCGGCCAGTCGAGCCGGCCGTCCAGGTGTCGCTGCGTTGTTCAGGCGGACGGCTGCCGACGAAAGTAGTGATCACTTCGCGGCGGAGGCTGCGCTGTCCGGGTTCGTCGGCAGCGACGTGGCGAATCTGCAGGTTGGCATTACTGGAGAGTCGCAGGACTTGACCGACTACGACCGGTGGGCCACCGAGGCTGCGGCCGACCGGTGCCCGGCGGCGGCGGAGCTGTTCACCGAGGTACGCCGGGACGAGGCGGGGCATCTGGCGCGGTACGCGACGGCGGTCGAGGCACTCGTCGATCCAGCGTCCGGAGTGACGGTGCCTGATCCACCCGCGGTGGAGCCGGTTGCCGTGGTGCCAGGCCCGGCGAAGTGCGCTCCCCGGACCACGGCCAATCTGCAGTCAGCGATGCAGGGTGAGGCTTTCGCTTGGGCGAAGTACACGTTGTTCGCGAAGCACGCCGCGGCAGCCGGGCGGCCGCGGCTTGCGGCGCTGTTCAACGGTGCCGGGCAGATGGAGCTACGCGAGCACTTCGTCGGGGAGGCGAATCTCGCCGGGTTGGTGGCTGACGTGCCCGGCAACCTGCGGATCAGCATCGCAGCCGAGACGCAGGCGATGGCCATGTACGGGGCTGCCGCTCAGCGAGCCGCCCAGGCCGGTGACGCCGCGGCGGCTGCCCTGTTCCGACAGATCCGCGGCGACGAGCGCAGCCACCGGGAGGCCTTCCTCGCCGCGCTGAACAACCTGACCGGATCCACAGGGTGAACGAGGGAGCGGGGCGTGTTCTAGCGGCGGCCTGAGCCGCGGAGTGGCCTCCTACGTCGATCGGTGTCCGGTCGGCGAGGAGGCCACTCGTGGTCGTGGCGGCCTCGCCCGAGACGACAAGCCGGGCTTGCGCACCGTGGCATCCGCGTGAGCGGATCAGTTTGGAAAACCGGGTCCTGCAGCTGGCGTCGAGCGGCCCTTCGGAGCTGGCGGGCCGGGTCGAACGCCGGGACCGGACAACCTTCTCTCATCGGCGTGCAGATCACGGGTCGTCGAGGAGGCGCGACATGGCGGGCCTAACCCGGGGACGAGCGCCGCACCAGCGACATGGGTGCCAATCGGGCCCGGCACGAACGGGACCTGGGGGAGATGACCAGCCGGGTGCGGAGATTGTGCCTCCATTACCTCAGGGCCGCGGCGAGGCTGCGAGCAGAAGCCAGGGACCGCTGACCTAAGCTCTGATCCACTGATGATCTTGGGGTGAGCGGCGTGCCGTGAGCGTGCAGATGCCCTCTGTGCAGGGACGATCGGTCTTGCGACGGACTGACCGTGCCGAGCGGAGAGGGCATCTGACGGGTGCGAGCATCTCACGACCTTGAGCCGGGTCTCGACCGGCTTCGATGAGCGGAATCTGGTCCCGAACGCTGGGCTGCTGCCGACTACCCCGCGCGGTCGCGTGAGCCCAGGCCGCTTCCGAGGCCCGCGCCGCCCGGCGATCACGCGCCGGGGGTCGGCTCCCCGGCGGCTACAGCCCCCGCAGGGGTCGCCTGACCGCTCGCGGCCCCGTGCGGTACGAGGCTGAAGGCGCCCTCCTCCTCCTGCGCATTGTGCAGCCGGAGCACGGCGTACAGCCCGTAGAGCAGGCGCCGGAGTTCGACGACGTCCTCGGGCTGCACTGTCTCGTCGTCGAGGTCGGCGAGTAGCCGCCGCAGCCGGCCGACCTGGTACTCGATCTCCGCGTGGGTTCGGCTCAACGCAGCGGTCGCGTCCGTCCCCTCGAGCGCTCGGGCCACCAGGGGGACGAGAAGCGCCTCGTCGGCCCGCTCGTGCGGAAGCAGCTCGCGCTCCAGCCAATCCAGTAACCCGCGTGCCGGGGCGAGGTCGCAGTCG
>JADGOV010000185.1 GCA_017882785.1 Frankiaceae bacterium | reverse complement strand
GCGGTTGGCGACCAGCCGGTCTTCGCCTACATCGCCAGCCTGCCGCAACCGCAGCGCGGCATCGCCGAAACGGTCGATGCGCTGGCGGCCAAGACGCTGCCCGACCTCCGGCGTTCCGTGAAGTGGGGCATGTCGTACTACGGCGTGGGCGACGGGTGGTGCTTCAGTTGCGGCGGCTTCGCCGGCCATGTCAAGCTCATGTTCATCAATGGCGCGGCGCTCGAGCCGGTACCGCCAGTGACGCCGGTGGGGATGGGCAAGTCGACACGAGGTGTGGAGCTCGAGTCCGTAGACGACATCGACGAACGCCAGATCGCGGCGTGGATGATCGAAGTCGCATCCGTGCCGGGTGTCGGTGGCAAGAAGCGTTGAACGCGAGTTTTGCCGCTGAGGCAAGCGGTCGCCGGAAAGCGCATGACACGCGAGCCGAACAGTCTTTGCGGGTGAAGACTATTACCTGCTCGAACTAGTGGGTCGGCCATCGCGTCCGTGCAGATCTTCTCACGCGCGAGGCGTGTGCCAATGTCCGATGGCGACGCACGGCCCGTTCCGTGCCCGTAGCGGGATCGGCTTGAGGGACACGACGGGCGAACGGGCGTGTGCCATGGCGGACCTCTGGGGACCGTCCCCACCGCAGACCGCCGCCACCCATTGGCGCCACGGGACCATGACAATCCTGCCCAGCGGCGGTCACATCGGGCCACTGCTCCATCAGACACCCGCAGCGGCGGACCAGATCACCGCGTTCACCCGGCCGTCCTTCTGACGGCCCGGATCAATGATTCTGCCGCCCCGTTTCCGGTCCGGTGAGTGCGGCGGGCCGTTTCATGACGGTGCGGGCGCATCGCAATGTGCCCGGGTACATGCCGGCACTACGGGTGTGGACCCAGTCCGTGGGTCGTTCCTCCGGCTGCTGCGCAGCGCGAGGTTAGGTCAGACCAGACAGGTGGGGCGTAGGAGCGGAATCCGCGACGGATCTCTGAGCGCGGTCATGGTGGCGTGCGTAGCGGCCGGTAGTTCGCCCGAAAGATGCTTTCGCCCAGGTGTCGCAGGGCGACGCCCCGGATGGTAGGCGGCAGCCGGCGAGCCCGATCACGACGGTGGGTCTGGTTCAGGATCCAGTCGATTCGCGGCCGGCGGCGGTACTGGTAGGCATTGATGGCCGCAGCTGCGGTGTCCGCGGCTGCCAGGGACTCCGCGAGCACCAGCGCGTCCTCGAACGCCATCGCCGCGCCCTGCGCCATGTTCGGCGACATCGCATGCGCCGCATCGCCGATCAACAGCACGCCATCGGCGAACCACTGCTGCAGGACGACTTCCTCCACAGGTCCGGTGACCACTTCGGCTTCGCTGCGATCGAGGGAGTTCAGCAGCGTCGGCACCGGCTCGGCATAGTCGGCCAGGAGCTCACGCAGCGCCGGCGGCCGATCGACGGAGGTGCCGTCGCAATAGCAGTAGACCCGCCCATCGCCGACGGGGATGGTCAGGAATGCAGAACCTGGTCCAAGGCGCACCGACCAGCTGCCGTCGCTGCCGTCCCAGTCGGTCACGAAGCGCCAAGTATGGAGACCATGCGAACGAACCGGATCGAGGTGAAAGGCGAGTTGCCTCACCGCCGAGTGCACGCCGTCCGCCCCGAGGAACAGGTCATAGTCGCGGGTGTCACCGGTCGAGAGTCGCACAGCGGCACGGTGGCCGTCCCACTCGATTCGGTCGACGGTGGTGTGCCAGGTGATCGGCTGGGCGGTTCCCTCGAGAAGCACGTGGTGCAGGTCCGCTCGCGGTAGGGCCAGGCACGAGCCGACCCCCTGCCACAGGTCGTCCACGTCGACGTCGAACAACATCCGACCGCGGTGATCGGTCGTTCGCTGCCGACGAATGTGCACGGCCCGGTCGGCCACCGCCCGCCCGAGGCCGAGCGCATCGAGGGCCCGCACGGCGTTGCCGGGGAGGTAGATGCCGGTACCCGACCGCGGCGGCTCCGGTGCCCGCTCGATGATGTCGACGACTGCTCCCCAGCCGCGCAGGGCCCTCGCCGCGGCGAGACCGGCGATGCCGGCTCCGACGATGAGCACTCGGGAATTCGTGCCACGCATACTCGCCCTTCCCCGACCTCTTTCCCTGACCTCGAATTGGACTTGAAATTATGCTCCGCTCGACGACAGTCGTCGTGCGCAGAAATACCCAACCGGTGACATGGGTGTTCCGCCCGATGTGGCCGTCCAAGAAGCAACCTAGGTTCGAGCCATGGGCAGCCGAGGGGCACGTGTCGGCCATGAGCAAGGGTGCTGGCGACCGCTGCAGTTCTCTTCCTGGACCCGCTACGATCCGGTCAGCCGGGACGCAGAACGGCTTCGAGGTGCGGAAGTGATCCAGAACTGACACGCGACGAAACGTCTGCCGTGGAGATCGCGGCTCCGGAGAAGCCAGGACTGGCCCGGGGGCGCGAGGCCTTCGCGCGACGGCAGTGGAGTGCCGCGTTCGACCTGCTGACCGCGGTGGACGCCGAGTCCGCGCTGCCACCGGCAGATCTCGACTGTTTGCTGACGGCTTCTTACCTCCTCGGCCGGGATGAGATCGCGGACGAGTTGTCGGCCCGTGCGTACGGGGAATGGGTCAGCCCGCGATGACCGGCCGCGGGCGGCCCGCTGCGCGTTCTGGCTCGGTCTCCACCTGCTGCTGCGAGGTGAGGCGGTGCGCGGCGACGGCTGGTTCGCCCGGGCCCGGCGGCTGCTAGACGACGGCGGGCCGGAATGCGTCGAACGGGGTTATCTGCTGGTACCGATCGGGCTCGAACTCCTTGGCACCGGCGAATTTCCCGGCGCCCTCGCCACCTCCCGCATCATCACCGACACCAGCGAGCGCTACCGGGATCCCGATCTCGAGGCCTTCGGCCGGCTCGGTACCGGCCAGGCGCTGATCGCCATGGGCGAGATCGCCGACGGCGTGTCGTCATTGGACGAGGTGATGACCGCGGTCACTGCGGACGAGGTGTCGTCGATGGTCACCGGCATCGTGTATTGCGCGGTGATCGAGGCCTGTCAGCAGGTGCTCGACCTGCGCAGGGCGCAACAATGGACGGCGGCGCTCGGCCATTGGTGCGCGGCCCAGCCCGACCTGGCCGCCTATCGCGGGCAGTGCCTGGTGCACCGCGCGGAAATCATGCTGCTGCACGGGGTCTGGCCGGATGCCCTGGATGAGGCCACCCGGGCCTGCGATCGACTGGCCGGGCAACCCGCGGCCGGCGAGGCCTTCTACCAGCTCGCCGAGGTGCACCGGTTGCGCGGAGATGTGCACCCGGCAGAAGACGCCTTCCGGCAGGCGAGCCGGTGGCTCCCGAACCCGCAGCCGGGCCTGGCGCTGCTCTGGCTCTTGCAACGCCGCACCGACGCGGCGGCGGCGGCGATCCGACGGGCGCTGACCGAGGCGAGCGGGAACCCCGCCCGGCTCCGGATGCTCGCCGCCGCCTGCGAGATCCTGATCGCGGCCGCCGACGTGCCTGCCGCCAGGGACGCCACCGATGAGTTGCTTCAGATTGCGCAGGAGCTCGACACCAGCCCTTGGGTTCGGGCCATCGCCCTTCAC
>JADGOV010000029.1 GCA_017882785.1 Frankiaceae bacterium | reverse complement strand
GGCATCGGCGGGCATTGGCGGCATCGCCACCGGCAGCCGCATCTGTCACGATGCGGCGGGCGGTGCGATTGTGCGAATGGTGCCGCGGCGAGAAGCAGGCAGGAGGGTGAAGATGACATCGTTGTTCCGTGACACGGGAGTGGACTACGCCGTTGTGGTCTACCGGGAGGAGGGTCGCTGGCAGGCTGGCCTACTGCCGGAGCGGCTCGTGAACGACCTCCACGGCCTCATCGCCGCCCTGCGGCAACAGCCAGGCGACAGTGGCAGCATCGGATTGGTGAACGTCAGCGACGAGTTCTTCGTCGCTCTTCGCCTCACCGGTGAGGAGGTGCGAGTGCTCCTCTCGGATGTGACGGCGTCAGTGGCCTGGGACCTCGCCAAGCAGGTCATCGACGTCCTCGGAGTGGCGGCACCTGCCGACGAGCAGGATGTCGAGGAGGTCTGGCCGGCCGGTGATTTGTCGATCTTCGATGATCTGGGAATGGACGAGATGGAGTTGGGCGCCGTACTGTCCGACCTGGACGCCTACGCCGATGAGATGCTGCTCACCATTGCTCGCCGCCTCGGTTTCGCGGAACCGCTGGGGCGGGCACTGGACGCGGCATTGGGTTGACGGGACATTCAGGAGAGATTGCGCAGTGGCCTTCGTCGCAACCGCCCTCGCCCGGGGGGCTCGTACCTGGACCGGCAGTGAGCTTGACGTCGACGATCTGGAGGACCTGGACACCGTCGTCGACGCGCTGCGGGATCTGGCCATCGGGGACGAACCCGTCCTGCTGCTCGTTGAGGAAAACGACGAGTGGTTCGGCATCGTGCGGGTCGACGGGGATGAGGATCCCCGGCTTTTCCTCTCCGACGCCCGGGTCCTGGGACAGAGTGAGCGGGCTGATCTGCTGTTCGCGGACGCACCGACGGCACCGGCGCCCACCGGGGAGGAGGACTCAGCCAGTAACGCCGAGGGCGATCCGGTCGGCGACCCCGACCTGATGGCCGACCTCGGTACGCCTTCCGGGGAGCTGCTGGGTCTCTGCGCCGAGAAGGGACTGCTGCCCGCCGACGTACTCACGACGATCAGCGAGCGTGCAGGCTGTCTGGAACCGCTCGAGGAGCTGCGCGGCCCGTGACGCCGCCGGTCACCGGCGAGGCGTGGGGAGGGGCGATGAGGCTGGCCTTGGCCGAGGCAGACGCGGCCATCGAGACCGGCGATGTGCCGGTCGGCGCCGTAATCGTGGCATCGACCCGTGAGCCCCTGCAGGTTCTGGCCGCTGCGCGGAACGAGCGGAACACGTCCAACGACCCGACAGCACATGCCGAGGTGCTCGCGATGCGACGCGCGGCTGCGACCCGCGGATCCTGGCGGCTGGACGGGCTGACGGTGGTTGTCACCCTCGAACCGTGCACCATGTGCGCCGGCGCCCTGGTGCTGGCCCGAGTGGACCGGGTGGTCTACGGGGCGGCTGATCCCAAGGCGGGTGCCGTCGATTCCCTCTGGGACGTGGTGCGTGACAGACGGCTCAACCACCGGCCGGAGGTGATCGGCGGGGTCCTCGCCGAGGAGGCGGCAGGGCAGCTGCGTGCGTTCTTCGCGGAGCAGCGCAAGCCCCGGTAAGCTCCCATCGATGGTGGAGTCGCCTAGTGGCCGAGGGCGCACGCCTCGAAAGCGTGTGAGGTGGCAACACCTCCGTGGGTTCAAATCCCACCTCCACCGCCACCGCCTCGGGCCGCCGACCTGCAGGGATGAGACATGTCCCTGCCATGGTTCCCGCGACGCGTTCGTAGCCTTCTTGCCAGTCCGCCCCGACAATGGGTCAGGGCGGACTGGCTAGGACTGGGCGCGGTACTGGTCGACAATGTGAGCGGGTATCCGCCCCTTGGCGGAGATGGCGTGCCCGTTGCTCCGAGCCCATTCGCGCATAGCCTGCGTCTCGGAAACAGAACCGGAGGCAGCCGCGACCTTGCGTCGTGTCGGCTTTCGCCCGCGAGTCCTGGCGCGGGCGCTTCCGCGGGAACTGGCACTGCGCGCGTTGGCTGTGAAGGTGCCAAGAGAGTCGTGGAACCTCTTCAAGTGTGCCTCGCACAGGTCCATTTCGTACGAGGTGCCCTGCACCGAGAAGCTCACGGACTCCACGGCATCGACATCTTTGTCGTGGAGGTCACATGTCAGTACGGTGAGTATTCGTTGTGCCACGGTCTTGCTCCTGTCTGTTGATACCCCCGAGCTGTCATGACACCACAGTGTGCCACGACTAGGCCCACTTCCGGCTTTCCTACGGCCACTTCGGCTGTCATCCGTGCTCGATTGATGCTCGATTCGTCTCGTCCCCAATCCGGCGGGTGCCTATTCCCCCTGACGGCTGGAATAACCCAACGGCGGCGCGGAGCGGACGGCCAGGATTGTCCATGCCAGTACGCCCATGAGCAGGAAGGGCGCGATACCGGACCGGGCGGCCTCGGTGGTCCGCGCCAGCGCAATCGGCAGCATCACGTCTCGGCCAGGAATGTAGGCCAGGCTCAGGACGGTGGTGTGCGCGAGGAGAATGCCATCGAAGACTGACGCCGGCAGCAGCGCCATGAGCGCCCACGCCGTGCCGTCATACCAGGGCAGCTGGTAGGTGGCCGTCAGCACAAGAGCCAGTGTCAGCGCGAGCGTCGCCCGGACCGTCGCCAAGCCAGGCTCGTCCCTGCCCGGTAGCCCCCTTAGCAGCAGGCCCGCGAGGGCGAGGGTCAGGCCGAGCGCGCACAGACTCAACACCGTGCGAGCCCCTGGGTAGCGATCGTCCAGCACGGTGGCCAGCGGCCGCCACGGACTGGCAAGGGAAACGAATCGGCTGGCCCGCCGCACTTGATCCAGCCCGTGCACTCCGATGAGCGCGTAGCCAGTGCCCACCACCGCGGCGACGCCTGTCAGCACCGCGGCCAGCCGGGCCGGTGAGCGGCGAGCCTGCCAGGCCATAACGACGGCTACGGCTCCGCCCGGCAGTTTGAGCGCCGCTGCTGATCCGGCCGCTATCCCGGCCGCTATCCCGGCCGGTAACCCGGCGGCGGATCCCCGGCGCGCCGACAACGCCAGCGCGCTGACCACTGCCAGGACGACCAGGGTGTCCAGATGTGCCCCAGCGACGAGTTGCTGGAGCAGCAGCGGATTGACCGACCACAGCAGCGCGACCCGCCGCCGCCGGGCGGCGGTGACCGCGAGGCACTGCAGCAGCGTGCTGATGCCGAGAAAGGCCGCGGCGTTTACCAGCCCGAGCAGGCCGACGGCGGCCCGGGTGGAGTCCCCGGCGGCGCGCGCCACCAATGCTTGCTCCGCGGTGGCCAGCGGACCGTACACCGACGGGCTGCGCTGCCAGGGAGACTCCACCGCGGCACCGACCGGGTCCCCGCTAGCCGCCAGCTCCGCAGGGGTCGTTACATACGGGTCCCGCCCCGTCGCTGCCATCCGCCCGTACGCCGCGTAGCTCTTCGGGTCGGCCGATCCGATGGGGGGCAGCACCGCCAGCGCCGCAACCGCGAGAGCGCCTGCAGCAAGCAACCTGCGCGGATCTGGCTGCCAGCCGTGACGCAGCGCGCGGGACGCCCCCACCAGACCGGCCGCTCCGGCCAGCACGCTCAACGCCATCAGGGCGCTGACCACCGCGGGCGGGGGGTCGACGTTCATTGCGTACGGCGGCAGCCACCCGAGGCGCCGACCGGGCAGCGGCGATACCGCCGCGCTGGCGCCCAGCAGCCCGGTCAGGACTGTCATTGCCACGGCGGCGGTGAGGGCGAGGAGTGACCAGGCCGGGGCCGGCTGCCCGGCGGAGGTGCGGCTCATGGCCCGGCCCTCCGCTCGGTGCCGCCGGCGGCGTTCGCGCGGCGCCGCTGGCGGCCTGACCTGCTGGTATGCGCGGCGAGCGGACGTGAGCATGAGATCGCGCCCCCGACCCCCGAGACTTTCAGAGCGGGGCCCGCCCGTCTAGGACTTGGGTCTAGCACGCGGCTGGCAGCGTCGGCGTCCTCTGCGCCGTCGACGCGGCTGTCAAGGAGCTTTGTCCCGAACTCGGCACAGCCCAGCCGGTCGTGGCCATCCACTCTCACGACGCACCGCGTTGGGGTAACCCATAACGGTCCCGGCCGGAGTATCGCTGCAGTTCGCCGCTTGTGCGGCAGCCGAGGCTGCCGCAGCCTGTGCCAGCGCACCGCCAACCACGGAGTGCAGGCGATTCTTCTGGCGCTCAACGTCGACGATCATCTGACACGGAGTGTCTGTATGACTACAGTCAGTCGGCGACGAACAGGCAGACTTCGACCCAGTAGGGGAGTCCTCGATGCAGGTAGGACGACGTGGTTTAGCAATTGGTGGAGCTATTTCAGCAACCGCTTTGGTAGCAACTGGGGGAATTGCAGTGGCCACTTCGGCGACGACATCGCCGGAGATATTCGCCTGCTACAACATTCACACTGGGGTGATGAGGTACGCGTTCGCGAGCAGCGTCTGCCCGAACCCGGAGAGGAAGATCCACTGGAACCAGCAGGGTCCGGTCGGGCCGCAGGGGCCCAAGGGGAGCACTGGGGCCAAGGGCGACACCGGTCCTACGGGCGCGGCCGGTCCTACGGGTTCTGCCGGTCCCCAGGGCGACCCCGGGCCTGCCGGCCAGGATGGTGCGCCTGCTACGAGCCTGTGGGCATTCGTGAACTCCGATGGAACACTGGGGCGAGGAAGCGGTGTCGCCTCCAGCAGTAAGGAGTCCAGCGGCATCTACAAGGTCAAGTTCAACGGCCCTGTCTCCGCGTGCTCGTATCAGGCGACGAGTGCTGGTTCGGGGTACGCCACTGTCGATCTGCAGACCGGTAAGCCGGACACCGTTCGGGTTGTCACGAGGAAGTTCGGGGTTCCGTTGGGGGCGTCATTCAATGTGGCGGCCTTCTGCCCGTTGCCGTCTGTGGCGCCATCGCCGACGGAGACGCCGATCGTGCCGTGAGCCGCTGAGTTAGACAGCGGGTACAGCACATCACCGAACCTGTGCAACGTGACGTCGCCGGGCGCGTAGGGCCGGCAACGAGAATTCGGTGAGTCAACTGCGACAGGAACGGAGACGGAGAGCGAAACGCCGCGCCGGCCCGTGTGAGGCTCGCGCGGCGGTTCCCGTCCAGCGACGGCGGAGGATGCGAGATTCGAACTCGCGAGGGGTTGCCCCCAACACGCTTTCCAATCCCGGATTCGATCATTTGCACGTGCCCGATCCGGTTCTGACCTGGGACCGGCGGGGGATCGGTCGGGGTGCATGAACCCCCTTGGACGGGTGCGAATGAGACTGGAACTGAGACTGCCGCGTGACCGCCTGTCTGCGCCCAGACGTGCGGGTGAGCTGGTGGTGATCTCCTCGCGGCGCGGGTTCCACCCGGCCGGTCTGGCAGCCTCGGGCGCGCCGTGAGGAGGTCGCCGCCCCTGGTGCCCTTCCCCTGATCTCTGAGCGGTGTCGGGTTCGGGCGGAGCCGGTGGCTCTTGGGCTCGTGATCGCACTGCGCAGGCTGTCGATCGGTGGCCTCGCACCGATGCCGGGAAGGGCTACCGTCATCGACTTGAGGTTTGGGCGAGTGACAGAGAGCAGGGCGTGGTGATGACCGATTCCGAGCTGATGGCTCTGCGTCGACGTGCCGAGGGCGGTGACCGGGATGCCGTCGATGAACTCATCGAACTGGCGTCCGAGCGTGGCGACCTGGACGAGTTGCGCCGGCTGGCAGACAGCGGTAATGCCACCGCTGCCGACGAGCTGATCGAACTGGCGTCCGAGCGTGGCGACCTGGACGAGTTGCGCCGGCTGGCCGACGGTGGGAATGCCACTGCGGCTGACCAGCTCATCGAACTGGCGTCCGAGCGTGAGGACCTCGATGAGTTGCGCCGACTGGCCGACAGCGGGAACCCTACCGCCGCTGCGCAGCTGGCCGAGTTGGCCGCTGAGTGACGGGTGGGTCGCTCTGAAGACCAGTGACGTCGTGCTCCGTGGCAAAGGGCCTCGGGTAGCCGGGCCGCCGGCCGCGCACGGGCCGGAGGCTGTGGCCCGCCGCGTAGGCGGCCTGCTGTGGGCGTAGGGGACGGCGAGTGAGACTGGAACTGAGACTGAATAGCGACGCCGGGCTCACCCCTGACGGGATGGCCCGGCGTTTCTGCTGGTCCCGACGGCGGAGGATAGGGGATTCGAACCCCTGAGGGGTTGCCCCCAACACGCTTTCCAAGCGTGCGCCATAGGCCAACTAGGCGAATCCTCCGCGGCACAGAATACCGGAGGGCGCTCGCGGACCGCCTGACGTCACCGCTGTGGTCGCTCGCCCGGGCTGTCCCCCTCCGCCCTGGCTAGACTCGCAGCGGCCCCTCGCGCGGCGGCCATCCTGTGAACTCCCCCAGGGCTGGAAGGCAGCAAGGGTAAGCGGGCTCTGCCGGGTGCGCGAGGGGTCCTGTTCGCGGTTGTGCCCGCTCGGGACAGTCGGTGAGGTTGCGGAGGCGGTTGCGGTGAGCCTGGCCCTCTACCGGAAGTACCGGCCGGCCACCTTTGCCGAGGTCGTCGGTCAGGATCATGTCACCCAGCCGCTGCAGCAGGCGCTGCGCTCGGGCCGGGTGCACCACGCCTACCTGTTCGCCGGGCCGCGCGGGTGCGGCAAGACCTCGAGCGCACGCATCCTGGCCCGATCACTGAACTGTGAACGCGGGCCGACGCCGACCCCCTGCGGGGAATGCGACTCCTGCGTGGCGTTGGCCCCCAACGGCCCAGGCAGCATCGATGTGATCGAGATCGACGCCGCCTCCCACGGTGGCGTCGATGAGGCGCGGGAGCTGCGCGAACGGGCGTTCTACGCCCCGGTCGCCTCGCGCTACAAGGTCTACATCGTCGACGAGGCGCACATGGTCTCGCGGGAAGGCTTCAACGCCCTGCTCAAACTGGTGGAGGAGCCCCCGCCGCATCTGAAGTTCGTCTTTGCCACCACCGAACCGGAGCGGGTCATTGCGACCATCCGCTCCCGGACGCACACGTACCCGTTCCGACTGGTCTCCCCGGCAATCCTGCGGGAATACCTCAGCGGGATCTGCGTGCGGGAAGGGGCCGAGGTCGACCCGCTCGTGCTTCCGCTGGTGGTCCGTTCCGGTGGGGGTTCGGTGCGCGACTCGCTGTCGCTGCTCGACCAGTTGCTGGCCGGTTCCGGGCCGGCCGGCGTCACCTATCCCGAGGCCCTCGCCCTGCTCGGCTACACCGACGCCGCCCTGCTGGATGAAGTGGTGGACGCCATCGCCGCCGGTGATGGTGCGGCGGTCTTCGAGGCGGTGGAGCGGCTCGTGGATGGCGGGTCGGACCCACGGCGGTTCGCTGCGGACCTGCTGGAGCGTTTCCGTGACCTGCTGATCCTCGACGCGGTGCCCGACGCCGGCGAGAAGGGTCTACTCGACGTACCGGCTGATGCGCTGGAGCGAATGCGCGCACAGGCCACGCGCATCGGTCTCGCGGACCTGTCGCGCTCCGCGGACCTCCTGGCTGCCGGCCTTACCGAGATGCGTGGCACCGCCCCGCCGCGGCTGCTCCTGGAACTGCTCTGCGCACGATTGCTCTTGCCGGCAGCCAGCATCGACCCGGTCAGCCTGCAGGTCCGCCTCGATCGGCTCGAACGTCGGCTGGCAGCCGGTGCGCTGCAGCTTCCGACGGTCCCGGAACTCGGCGTCCAACCTGTCGACCCGGTGGACCATCGTCAACGAAACCGGCCGCCCGCCCAGGCGCCGCCGGCCCAACCGACTCCGCCGGCGCAACCGCCGTCACCGCCGTCTGGGGCGGATGACGGCCACGACGTGGCCGTCGTACGCCGGTTGTGGCCAGACGTGCTGGATGCTGTGAAGACCCGGCGGCGGACGCCGCACGCGCTGCTCTCCCAACACGCTGCGGTGGCCGACGTCCGCGGCCGGACGATCACCCTTTCCTTCGGCGGCGCTGCGCTCAAGCGCACCTTCCTCGCCGGGCCGAACGTGGAGATCCTGCGCGAGGCGCTGCGGGAGGTGCTTGGTGGTGACTGGCAGGTCGAGCTTCGCGATGAGCCATCCGGCCCGGTAGCTCCACGGCCGCCGCTGACCGAGGAGGCGTCGCCGTCGACCGACGACGTCGTCGCGGACGCCACGGACGACGCGATGAGCCTGCTCCAGCGGGGCCTGGGCGCGAAGGTGATCGAGGATGCGTGACAGGCGGGTCGGGGAATCGGTCACCGGGAAGGGATCGTCGTAGGCTGCGGTCATGCAACCCGGCGGCCAGCCCGACATGCAGCAGCTGATGAAACAGGCCCAACAGATGCAGCAGCAGCTGATGACCGCGCAGCAGGAGCTCGCGGAGTCCGAGGTCGAGGGCAACGCGGGCGGCGGTCTGGTGACTGCGACGGTCAGCGGTACGGGGGAGCTGCTCGCGTTGACCATCGACTCGGCAGCGGTGGATCCGACCGACACCGAGACGCTGGCCGACCTCGTCGTGGCCGCGGTGCGCGACGCCACCCGCGTCGCCGCCGACCTGGCGCAAGAGAAGATGGGGCCGATGGCCGGCGGGATGGGCGGGCTCGGCCTGCCGGGGATGTAGCCGGTGTACGAGGGGGCCGTCCAAGACCTCATCGACGAGCTCGGCCGACTGCCGGGTGTCGGCCCGAAGAGCGCCCAGCGGATCGCCTTTCACCTGCTTGCCGCCAATCCGGCGGACGTTCGCCGACTGGTGGATGCGTTGACCCAGGTCAAGGAGAAGGTCCGATTCTGCCGGGTCTGCGGCAATGTGGCCGAAGCCGAGGAGTGTCGGATCTGCCGCGACCCACGGCGGGACCAAGCATCCATCTGCGTCGTGGAGGAGTCCAAGGACGTGGTGGCTATCGAGAAGACGCGGGAGTTCCGCGGGCGCTACCACGTGCTCGGCGGCGCCATCAGCCCGATCGAGGGCATCGGCCCGGACGACCTGCGGATTCGCGAACTCCTCGCCCGGCTGCAGGACGGCGCCGTCACCGAGGTGATCCTGGCCACGGACCCTAACCTCGAGGGGGAAGCGACGGCCACCTACCTCGCCCGGCTGCTCGGTCCGCTGCGCCTGCGGGTGACCCGGCTGGCCAGTGGCCTGCCGGTCGGCGGTGACCTGGAGTACGCCGACGAGGTCACCCTCGGCCGTGCCTTCGAGGGGCGCCGCCTCCTCGAGGCGTGAGCGGGTCGACGGGTGCGCCTCTAGACTCGGCACCCGTGGCGCTTGTGGTGCAGAAGTATGGCGGTTCCTCCGTTGCCGACGCCGACTGCATCAAGCGGGTGGCCAAGCGGATCGTGGAGACCAGGAAGGCCGGTCACGACGTCTGCGTCGTCGTGTCCGCGATGGGGGACTCCACGGATGAGCTGCTGGACCTTGCGAACCAGGTCAGTCCGCTGCCGCCGGGTCGAGAGTTGGACATGCTGCTTACCGCCGGTGAGCGAATCTCGATGGCGCTGCTGGCGATGGCCATCGGCAACCTCGGCAGCGAGGCGCGCTCGTTCACCGGCAGCCAGGCTGGGGTGATCACTACCGCGGTGCACGGCAAGGCGCGCATCATCGACGTCACCCCCGGCCGGATCCGGCAGGCGCTGGACAGTGGCCACATCGCGATCGTGGCCGGTTTCCAGGGCGTGAGCCAGCAGTCCAAGGACATCACGACCCTCGGCCGGGGCGGCTCGGACACCACCGCGGTGGCCCTGGCGGCGGCGTTGGATGCCGAGGTGTGCGAGATCTACACCGATGTGGACGGCGTCTACTCGGCTGATCCGCGCCTCGTGCCCGACGCCCGTCGGATCGAGCGGATCTCCTATGAGGAGATGTTGGAGATGGCCGCCTGCGGCGCGAAGGTGCTGATGCTGCGCTGTGTGGAGTACGCCCGGCGCTACGACGTCCCGGTGCACGTCCGGTCGTCCTTCTCGTCTCGCCCGGGTACCTGGGTGACCCACATTCCCGAAGGAGAGCTCATGGAGCAGGCCATCATCTCCGGGGTCGCGCATGACTGCAGCGAAGCGAAGCTCACCGTGGTCGGCGTGCCGGACAAGCCCGGCCAGGCCGCGGCCATCTTCCGCACTCTGGCCGACGCGGAGATCAACATCGACATGATCGTGCAGAACGTCTCCGCGGCGGCGACCGGGCGCACCGACATCTCCTTCACGCTGCCGAAAGCCGACGGCGTCGCCGCCATGGCCGCGTTGGACCGGATCAAGGAGTCGGTCGGGTTCGAGGGCCTGCTCTACGACGACGCCATCGGCAAGGTGTCCCTCGTCGGTGCCGGCATGCGCACCCACCCCGGCGTGTCGGCGACGTTCTTCGGTGCCCTGGCCGACGCCGGCGTCAATGTCGAGATCATCTCCACCTCGGAAATCCGGATCTCCGTGGTCTGCCGGGACACCGACGTGCCGCCAGCCGTCCGGGCCGTGCACGACGCCTTCGAGCTTTCCGACGGGGTCGAGCATGCCGTCGTGCACGCCGGGACCGGACGATGAGCGGCCCCGCGCCGGATCGTCGGCCGACGCTGGCCGTGGTCGGCGCCACCGGGGCGGTGGGCTCGGTCATGCTCGACCTGCTCTCCACCCGGCCCGACGTCTGGGGGGAGATTCGGCTGGTGGCCTCCGCCCGGTCCGCAGGGCGTCGGCTGGGCGTCCGCGGTGAGATCCTTGAGGTGCATGCGCTGGCGCCGGAGGTCTTCGACGGCGTGGACGTGGCGATGTTCGATGTGCCCGATGACGTGTCGGCGCGTTGGGCCCCGGTGGCGGCGTCCCACGGTGCGGTCGCCGTCGACAACTCCGGGGCCTTCCGGATGGACCCGACGGTGCCGCTCGTCGTCCCTGAGGTCAACGGGGCAGCCGCCCGCGACCGCCCTCGGGGCATCATCGCCAACCCGAACTGCACCACTCTGTCGATGATTGTCGCGATTGGTGCCCTGCACCGTGCGTACGGCGTCCGGGAGCTCGTGGTGGCCTCCTACCAGGCCGCCTCGGGAGCCGGCCAGGCCGGCATCGACACGCTGCACGACCAGCTGGAGAAGGTCGCGGGCTCGCGCGAGCTGGGCAGCCGGAGCGGCGACGTGCACGCCGTGGTCGGCGATGCCCTCGGCCCGTTTCCGGCGCCGCTGGCGCTGAACGTCGTGCCCTGGGCGGGGTCGCTGCAGGACGACGGCTGGTCGAGCGAGGAGCTGAAGGTCCGAAACGAGTCGCGGAAGATCCTCGACCTGCCGGATCTGCGTGTCTCGGCGACGTGCGTCCGCGTGCCGGTCGTGACGACCCACTCCCTTGCGGTGCACGCCACCTTCGCCGCCGAGGTCAGCGCCACCGGCGCCCGCGAGGTGCTCGCGCGCTCGCCCGGCATCGTCGTCCTCGACGATCCCGCGAGTGCGGCCTTTCCGACGCCGGCCGGCGTGGTCGGCACGGACCCGACTTACGTCGGGCGCGTCCGCCGCAGCCTTGACGACGCGTACTCGTTGGACCTCTTCCTCTGCGGTGACAACCTGCGTAAGGGCGCGGCGCTCAACACCGCGCAGATAGCCGAACTGGTCGCCGCCGAGTTGGCGGCGGCCAGCTGACCTACCCGGCGAGTTCCCACATCCCTCGGCCGTGGGTCGCGGTGACGAGGTTGCCGCCGTCCGGGGTGACCGCCAGGTCCCAGTTCCGCACCGGTGGCAGACCGCCGCCGAGCCGCGACCAGGTGGCCGGGCCCGCTGCGGTAGCTGCCGGCGCGGCGAAGACGCCGGCATCACCGCCGACGACCAGCCGCCCCTGCCACAGCGCCAGCTTGAGCACCGGCGCGTCCGGCAGGTTGGCGCTGATGTCCCGCCAGTGCCGACCGCTGTCGGTCGACTCGAAGACGTGCCCGAGGCCGCCGCCGGGAATCCAGCGCCGGCTGTAGGCGCCCAGCGTCGCGTACACGTGGGCCGCGTCGGCCGGATCCACGGTCAGCGAGGTGATGTAGCGGTTGGGCAGACCGGAGCCGATCGCGTGCCAGCGACCGCCGGCGTTGGTCACCACGTCGCTGCCGAACGGCTCGGACAGGCCGGGATTGCACGACGGGGCGGGACTGCACGAGGCGGCGTAGATGGTCGATCCGCTCATGGCCACGGCGGAGACTGATGAGCCTGCCGCGAACCGGTATACCGGCCTCCAGTCACATCCCACGCTCGCGGCGCAGACCGTGTTCCACGCCTTCGTGCTGACCCACACGTACTGCCCGGCGGTCACCCAGCGGGCCGCGTTGTGCACGTCGGTTTCGATGGGGGCGATGAACAGCGGGTCGGGGTCGCACAGCCCGGGCGGGTCGGATGCTCCCGTGCAGGACGGTGAGATCTCCCGGTAGGTGCGGCCGGCGTCCGTGGTCAGTGCCATGTCGTTGTAGACGTACTCGACCACCGCGCGCGCTCCGTTGCGCGGATCGACGATGGTGTCCCCGCCGTCTCCGGTGAAGACCTGCCAGAGCGCCGGCATCCGGGCGGAATTGAGGGTCTCCCCGTTGTCCTGCAACCCGCCCCACTGCAGGTCACCGTCGCCGCTGCGCCCGATGGCGACCGAGTAGTACTGCAGGGTGTGTAGCGACCTGTTGAGGTTGATCCAGCCCGGGCGCCCGTGGTCAGCGCGTGACCGGCGCCACAGGCCGCCGTCGTTGCCGACGTAGACCTGGTCGCCGACGAGGGTGATGGCGTGCTGGTCGGGGTGCGTCGTCGGCGGGCAGACGTAGTAGGTGGTTGCGCAGTTGATGCCGATGTTCCAGTAGGCCCCGATCGCAGACCAGCTGCGCCCACCGTCACGGGTTTCGAAGACTTCCTCGAGCCCGAGGTAGACGTGCATCGGGTCCCGCGGGTCCACCTGGACGTACTGGTTGTACCAGCCCGCGATTCCCGGAAAGTACCCGTCCGGCGGCGGGTCCATCGCAGAGCCGGACCGCTGCAGGCTCGCCGGATCAGCGATGCGCCGCCAGGGCCCGGCGGGGTTCCCGCTGGCCGAGACGAACACGCCTTGTCCGAGCAGGCTCACACTCGCTGAGTCCTCGACGACGGCGTAGAGTCGCCGGCCGCTGGCCGCCGCGCTGAAGGTGACCCGGCCGATCTCCGCAGGGTTGATGTCCCCGGTCGGCCTGACCCGGCGGAAGGTGCCCGGCGCGCCGGCGGCAGTGGAGACGTAGAAACCGTTGTATGTCGTGTCGCTGGGTAGAGTGCCGCCACGCCAGCCGAGGTTGGCCAGCACCGTCCGCCCACCCGAGCCCGGCACGGCGGCGACGTCGGTCACCTGCGAGGTCCGGTAGGGCGAGTGGGTCGGGTTGGGATCGGGCTTGAGGGCCGTCTGCCACGCGCCGGCGAAGCCGGTCCAGACGTGGCGGTACAGCCCCGTGCTGGTAGCCGCGAAGGCACCGCCCCCGATGAAGCGGATCTCGAAGGTGTTCCGGGAGGCCATCTCCGGGCCGCCGACGCGCCTCCACCGCTGCCCGCCGGGGGCGAGCCGCCAGATCCCCATGCCGTTGGCCGCATCGGCGTTGGTGTTGGCCTCGCCGAGTCCTACCCACACGGACCCATCGGCCGGATTCGTCGCGAGGGCGCCGATCGAGTAGCGCGGCAGGCCCGACGACCACAGCCGCCAGTGCGTGCCGCGGTCGGTGCTCCGCCACACCCCGCCGTCCGCGGCGCCGGCGTAGACGGCGTTACCGCTGGATGTCAGCGCCGTCATCCGGCCGCTGACCAGACCCCAGCCGGTGCCGTAGTTGTCCCACGGACTGTTGGGCCCACGGCCCGGCACCGGGTCGTTGAGGAACGGCTTGTCGGTGACGGCTCGCCACGTCCCGCCGACCACAGGCAATGCGGCGGCCGCCCGCTGGGCGCCGGCCAGGGCGGACGACGGCGCGCCGCGGCCCGGTGCGGCACTGATGGCCGCCTCCTGCTCGTCTCGGGCCAGCGGTTCCAAGCCGGCGTCGGAGTCCTCGTCCTCCTGCTGGGCCCTCTGGTGGGCCCCCTGGTGGGCTATGGGCGCGCGCGCGGCGGCGTCGTAGCGAAACTGCTTGACCACCCCTTGAGGCTTGGTCGTGACCGGTGCGCCCGTGGCGGGCTGCGCCAACGCCACACCCGTCACCGCCGCCGCCACGGCGGCCAGAACAAACCGCGGCCGAAAGGCCAGAGTCATTGCGCGCTCCTCGCAGCTTTCCCCCGGCACGTCCGCATCCCGGCGGGAAGCGTAGGGGGGCCGGACGTCGCGGGGCAAGAGCAAGGTCGACTCATCCCGATTTCCTGTTGGCAAGGTGGCGAGCGGCGAAGTCCAGTTCGGCGGCCATCTGGCGAACGCGCTCGGCCATGACGAGGGAGCCGTGCCCGGCGTCGAACCGGTACACCTCGTGCGGCCGCCCGAGCTCGACCAGTCGGCGGAGGTAGCTCTCCACCTGGCCGATGGGGCAGCGCGGATCGTTCGCGCCGGCGAAGATCAGCACCGGCGCCCGGACCCGGTCCGCGTACGTGATCGGCGAACTGGCCGCGTACCCGTCGGGCACCTCAGCCGGTGATCCGCCGAAAAGTGCCCGGTCGATAGCCCGCATCCCCTCCATCTCCTCCTCGTAGGCCCGCACGTAGTCCGCGACCGGCACGGCCGCGACGCCGAGCGCCCACGCGTCCGGCTGCGTGCCCAGGCCGAGCAGCGTCAAGTAGCCTCCCCAGGACGCACCGGCCAGGACCAGCCGGTCCCGATCGATGTCGTCCTCGGCGATCAGCCGGTCGCGAATCGCCGCCACATCCTCCAACTCGGTCAGTCCGGGTCGGCCCAGGATCGCGTCCTGCCAGTCCGAGCCGTAACCCGTGGAGCCGCGGTAGTTCACCTGCACCACGGCGAAGCCGGCGTCCACCCAGGCTGCCCGGTCGGCGGCGAAGGAATCGGTGTCGTGATACATCGGCCCGCCGTGCAAGAGGAACACCGCAGGATAAGGCGCCGCCGCCCCCGCCGGAAGCGCCAGCAGGGCGTGCACCCGGCCGCTCGGTCCCTCGGCCCAGACGTCGCTGACCGCCACCGACGGTGGTGCACCAGCTCCCGGTGGCCGGAGCAGGATTCCCCCGCCGACCACCCGCAGCTGGGGTGGCCGAGCCGCGTCGGACCACGCGTACTCGACCGTGCCGTCGGGTCGGCAGGTGGCGGCGGTGACCGTACCGGCCGGGACGTCCAGCTGGTGCAACGCCTCGCTGACCAGGTCGTACCGGTAGAGCTCGGTGCGTGCCTGGAACTGGTGGGCGAGCAGGAGACCGGTGCCGTCGGCGTACCAGTCGGCGGAGATCTCTCCGGGCAGGTCGGGGTCCACGCGGGTCTCGACGCCGGTGACCGGGTTCCACAGCAGGGGGAGCCGGCGGCCTTCGCGCTCGTGCAGGACGAGTACCCGCTGGTCTCCAGGCACGGGGCAGAAGTCGACCGCGTCCAGCCCGCGCCCCGGGCCGTCCCACAACTGCGCGACGGGAGAGCCGCCCGCCACGGCAAGCACGCGCAGCGCGGGCTTCATCGCGTCGCCGTGTTCGCTGTGCGCGATCGCCAGCAGGGTCTCGTCGCTGGAGAGCGCGGCCACCTCCGCCTGCTCCGGGTGGCCGTACACCAGGGTCGGCTCCTCCTCTCCCCGGCGAAGCACGATGGTGCTGCCGTCGTCGGTCGACTGCCCGACGACGACGACCCGCCGACCCAGGGCGAGCCCGGCGGGGTAGGCGGGCCGGAGCCCCGGTACCGCCGGCACATCCGCTCCGCCACCGAAGGGTTGACACATCCAGATCCCGAATTCGTCACCGTCGGCGTCCGCAAACCACCACACCGCGGACCCTGAGGGGTCCAGGGCGCCCAGCGCGGTCCCGTTGGGTCTGTCGGTTACCTTGCGGTGGCTGTCGGCACCGCGATCCCAGGCGTAGAGCTCGACTGTTCCGCTGGCGTTGCTGAGGTAGAGGCAACGGTCGGGGGCATCCCGGGCCCAGCTCGGCAGCGACATCCGGACCGCTCGGAACCGTGCCGCCCAGGTAGGTTCCGCTGCCGTTCCGGGAGCGAAGACGGACTGTGTCATGGCTGTAGTGTGACCGCCAGCCCCTGCCCGATGAGGAGGCCCGAGGAGGCCGGCGAGGAGACCAGACGCCATGCCGGCCGAGGATTCAGGTTCGGGTCAGCGCCCCGTCGCGGTCGTCGGCGAGGCGCTGATGGATCTCGTCCCAGCTGATGGAGGACTGTTCCAGGCGGCCCCGGGAGGTAGTCCGGCCAACGTTGCAGTGGGCCTGGCCCGGCTCGACGTGCCGGTCTACCTGTTGGCGCGACTGGCCCGGGACGCTCTCGGTGGGCGGCTCCGCCGGCACCTGGTGGACAACGGGGTCGACATCTCCAGAGCGGTGACCGCGATGGAACCGTGTTCGTTGGCCATCGTCGCGCTGGACGAGCAGGGTGCGGCCCGTTACGACTTCCGGGTGACGGGCACCGCCGACTGGCAGTGGCGGCAGGAGGAGCTACGTGGCGCGCTGGACGGCGTCGCCGCACTGCACGGCGGGTCCCTGGCACTCGTCCTGCCGCCGGGAGCCGACGTGCTGGTCCGACTGTTCTCTGCCGCTCGCGCGCATCTCACGGTCAGCTACGACCCCAACTGCCGTCCCCTGCTGATGGGGGATCCGCAAGGAGTGCGGGCGAGGGTGGAGGAGCTCGTCGGCCTCGTCGACGTGGTGAAGGCCAGCGAAGAGGACATCGACTGGCTCTACCCCGGCGTTCCCGCAGCAGAGGTGCTGGCGAACTGGATCCGGCGGGGACCGGCCGTGGTCGCCATCACGTTGGGAGCCGCCGGCGTCATCGCCGCGATGGTCGGCTCCGATCGTCGCGCCGACGCCATCCGGATGCCCGCTCCGGTCGTCGTGGTGGCTGACACCGTCGGCGCCGGCGATGCGTTCATGGCGGGGTTGCTGAGCGGTCTGCACAACCGCGACCTGCTCGGCGCCGAGCGACGGGCCCTGCTGCGATCCTTGTCGAGGGCCGCCTTGTCCGAGGTGCTGCAGGAAGCGCTCAGCGTGGCCGCGCTGACCTGCACCCGCCGAGGTGCCGACCCGCCGACCCGCGCAGAGTTGAGGGGGTTCAGCTCGAGCTTTCGGCCGATCGGTGGCTGAGGGTGCCAGCCCTGGGGCCGGACTACCGCGGCAGGGCGCCCTGGGCGTCCATCCAGGCGATGATGTCGAAGATGCGGATGGCGGAGATCGGCGCCGGCACGTCGGCCTGGTCGCGGATCCGCAGCAGCCGGGAATGCAGCGCGCCACCGTCGGCCCGCAGCGACTCCCGCAGCGGCTCCCAGTAATAGTGCTCGCCACCGAGGACCGCCCGCACGATTCTGTCGTATGCCGGCAGCAGCCGTGGGCGCTTGCGGGCCAGCAGCCGTGCTGCCCCTACCCAGTCCAGTCCGTCGAGCGTGCGCATCCTGTCGTGTGCCCGCCAGGCCGGCCACTGTGGGTTGATCTCCCCGTCGCCGACCTCGACGAGGTCACGATCCGGGCCGATGGCCTCGAGCAGCTTGTGGTATTTCTCCGCCTGCCGGTCGAGCAGCAGGATCGCGGTTCGGCCGGGCACGGTAACCCCGACGAGGCTGGCCGCGACGAGGTCGTCGGCGGTGAAGCGGTCGGCGACCGCCGCGCCGTCGCCGCCGCCCGCCCAGGTGTCGAACAACGAGCCGGTGTGGACGATGCCTCCGCGGTGTTCCGGGGCTGGCGCATAGTAGTCACGCAACTGCTGTATGGCGTGCGCGTCGCTGTGACGGGTGAGGCTACGGGGCAGTACGGCGAGCGGCATGGGAAGTCCTCTTGCGGGCAGGGTCGTCTGGCGCCGGCGGGTTGGTCGCTCTAGTGGGCGAATTCGAGAAGCGGCTGATCCACGGCGACGCTGTCACCGGGTTGTGCGAGCACCTTCGCGACGGTGACCTCGGCGTCGGCGCGCAGCACGTTCTCCATCTTCATGGCCTCGATCACGACCAGCCGCTCGCCGGCGTGCACCTGTTGACCCTCGACCACCGCCACCTCGGTCAGCGAGCCGGGCATCGGGGAGAGCAGGAAGCGGGACATGTCCGGTGGTGCTTTCGCCGGCATCAGGGCCAACAGCTCTGCCGCACGAGCGGTCATCACCAGTGCATCGACCTGGCCGCCCCAATGCGAGAGTCGGTAGGAGATGCCGCGTCGCTCGACCTGGACGCAGACATCCCGGTCATCGAGCGTGCCGCGGAACAGGATCTCGCCAAGGTGCCAGGACGACCGCAGGTCGAAGGAGTTGCCGTCATAGGTGATCCGGGCACCACCCGGTTGCGGCTGCAGCGTGAGGGGCACCCAGGTGTCCCGCAGGAGGACCACCCAGTCTGAGCCGACCCGCCGGGCGTGTCCCGGTAGCTGTCCGGTGATCTTGACCGCCCTGCCGATATAGCGGCTGCGGGCATAGGCGGCCACCACGGCGAGCAGCAGCGGTTCGCGGATCGGGATGTCGGCAGCGTCGAACCCGTGCGGATACTCCTCGGCCACGAACCCGGTGTGGAAGTTGCCGCTGGTGAACCGCGGGTGTTGGGACACGGAGGTGAGGAAGGGGATGTTGTGACTGATGCCCCGGATGACGAACGCGTTCAGCGCATCCCGCAGGCCGGCGAGCGCCTCGTCGCGGGTGGTGCCGTGACGGATGACCTTGGCCACCAGCGAGTCGTAGAACTGCGGGATCTGGCCGCCTTCCACCACCCCGGTGTCGACCCGGACTTCGCCCGGCATCTCCGGCGGCGGCTGGTAGCGCACGAGTCGCCCGGCCGAAGGCAGGAAGCCGCGGGCCGGATCCTCCGCGCAGACCCGGGCCTCGATCGCCCAGCCGTCCCGGGGCACGTCGGCCTGGGAGAAGGCGAGCCGCTCTCCGGCGGCGGACCGGATCATCTGCTCGACCAGGTCGAGTCCTGTGATCATCTCGGTGACCGGGTGCTCGACCTGCAGGCGGGTGTTCATCTCCAGGAAGTAGAAGCTGCGGTCGGCGCCGACGACGAACTCCACCGTGCCGGCCGAGGAGTACTCGGCCGCCTTGGACAGTGCCACCGCCTGCTCGGCCATGGCCAGGCGGGTGGTCTCGTCGAGGAACGGCGACGGCGCCTCCTCGAAGACCTTCTGGTGCCGCCGCTGGATGGAGCACTCGCGTTCCCAGAGGTGGACGACGTTGCCGTGCTTGTCGCCGAGCACCTGGATTTCGATGTGCCGAGGCTCGGCGATGAAGCGCTCGATGAGGATGCGGTCGTCCCCGAAGGCCGTACGTGCCTCGCTCTGGCAGCTCACGAAGTGTTCCCGACATTCCGCGTCGTTCCAGGCCACGCGGAGTCCGCGACCGCCGCCACCGGCTGACGCCTTTATCATGACGGGATAGCCGACGTCACCCGCCATGACCAAGGCGTGGTCGGCATCCCGGGCGGCGTCGGTGCTGCCGGGAATGGTGCTGACGCCGGCCTCCCGGGCCAGTTCTTTTGAAGCGATCTTGTCCCCGAGCATGGCCATGGAGTGCACGGACGGGCCGATGAAGGTGATGCCCTCGGCCTCCAGCCGTTGGCAGAACTCCGGGTTCTCCGACAGGAAGCCGTAGCCGGGGTGCACCGCGTCCGCGCCCGAGTCGAGACACGCCTGCACGATCTTGTCGATGGACAGATAGGACGCCAGCGGCGGCGGTGGCCCGATGAGCACCGCATCGTCGGCCTGAGCGACGTGCAGGGCGCGGGCGTCCGCCTCGGAGAAGACAGCGACTGTCTCGATGCCCATCCGGCGGGCGGTGCGGATGACGCGGCAGGCGATCTCGCCACGGTTTGCCACCAGGAGTCGGTGGAACAGCGGGCGACCGGTTTCGGCCGGTCGGACCTCGCTCACAGCGGGATGTTGCCGTGCTTGCGCCACGGGTTCTCCAGTTTCTTGTTCCTCAGCATCTCCAGGCTCCGGCAGATCCGGGCTCGGGTCTCCCGGGGCAGGATCACGTCGTTGATGTAACCCCGCGACGCGGCGACGAAGGGGTTGGCGAAGCGGTGCCGGTATTCCTCGGTGCGGGCCGCGATCTTCTCCGCATCGCCGATGTCCTGCCGGAAGATGATCTCCACTGCGCCCTTGGGACCCATCACCGCGATCTCCGCGGACGGCCACGCGAAGTTCACATCGCCGCGCAGGTGCTTGGAGCTCATCACGTCATACGCCCCGCCGTACGCCTTCCGCGTGATCACGGTCACCTTGGGCGCGGTGGCTTCGGCGTAGGCGTAGAGCAGCTTCGCACCGTGGGTGATGATGCCGCCGTACTCCTGCGCGGTGCCCGGCAGGAAACCCGGTACGTCGACGAAGGTCAGGATGGGGATGTTGAAGGCGTCGCAGAACCGGACGAAGCGCGCCGCCTTGATCGAACTCTTGATGTCCAGGCAGCCGGCGAGCACGAGTGGCTGGTTGGCCACGATGCCCACCGTGGAGCCCAACATCCGGGCAAAACCGATCACGATGTTCTTCGCGTAGTCCGGCTGCAACTCGAAGAAGTCCCCATCGTCGACGATCTTCACGATCAGCTCGGTGATGTCGTACGGCGTATTCGGGTTGTCCGGCACCAGGGTGTCCAACGCTGGTTCCGCGCGGTCGGCCGGGTCCTCGGTCGGCACCACCGGCGGCAGCTCCCGGTTACTTCCCGGCAGGAAGCCGATCATGCGGCGGGCCATCATCAACGCTTCGATGTCGTTGGCGAAGGCCAGGTCGGCTACGCCCGAGCGTGACGTGTGCGTGGTCGCGCCACCGAGCTCCTCCGGCGTCACCTCCTCCCGCGTCACCGTCCGCACGACTTCGGGTCCGGTGAGGAACATGTAGGAGGAGTCCCGCACCATGAAGACGAAGTCTGTGATCGCCGGGGAGTACACGGCCCCGCCCGCGCACGGCCCCATGATCAGCGAGAGCTGCGGGATGACCCCGGAGGCCAGCACGTTGCGTTCGAAGACCTCGGCGTATCCGCCCAGGGACGCGACGCCCTCCTGGATGCGCGCGCCGCCGGAGTCGTTCAAGCCGATCACCGGCGCGCCGACGCGCATCGCGGCATCCATCACGTTGCAGATCCGTTCGGCGTGCGCCTCGGAAAGCGAGCCGCCGAAGACGGTGAAGTCCTGACTGAAGACGAAGACCATCCGGCCGTTGATCGTGCCGTAGCCGGTGACGACGCCGTCCCCGACGATCTTGTTGTCTGCCATGCCGAAATCGACGCACCGGTGCTCGACGAAGGTGTCCCACTCCTCGAAGGAGTCCGGGTCGAGCAGGAGCTCGATGCGCTCCCGCGCGGTGAGCTTGCCCTTGTCGTGCTGGGCCCGGATGCGCCGCTGGCCGCCGCCGAGAGTGGCTGCCACGCGATGAGCGTCGAGTTGGGTGACGATGTCGAGCATGTGGTCCCTCCGCTGCCGGGACGACGCCCGCCCGCCGGGGTCGGTCATCTCCCCGGCGAGGGGCCGCCTGTCCTGAGCATCCTGCCCTGACGCCGGCCGGGCGCGAATCCCGGGTCCCTGAACCCGTAGCCCTTCGACCCGGTCAGTGGCGGACGGTCACCGGACGGTGTTCCCGCGCGAGCGTGACCGCGCGGGCGTCAGCTGGCGGAGGCGCGTTTGGCCTGGACGCGCTGGGCGGTGGGCCAGCGGACGTCGGTGGCCCAGCCGAGGGCCTCGCACAGCTGGATCACGCGGGCGCTGGAGTCGATCTGGCCGCGCAGGACGCCGTGACGGGCGCAGGTCGGGTCGGCGTGGTGCAGGTTGTGCCACGACTCGCCCATGGACAGGGCGGCCAGCCACCACACGTTGCCGGACTTGTCGCGGGCGTTGAACGGGCGGTCACCGGCGGCGTGGCAGATCGAGTTGATCGACCAGGTCACGTGGTGGAGCAGGCCGATCCGGACGAGGCTCGCCCAGAAGAACGCGGTGAGCGCGCCCTGCCACGACATCGACCAGAGGCCGCCGATCAGGGCCGGCGCGAGGAGGGAGACCGCGACGAGGGCGGGGAACGCGCGGGACACGCGGACGATGTCGCGGTCGGCGAGCAGGTCGGGCGCGTACTGGCGGGTCGGGGTCTGCTCCGTGTCGAACAGCCAGCCCATGTGGGCGAAGAAGAGGCCCTTGAGCAGCGCCGGCAGGCTCTCGCCGTAGCGCCACGGGGAGTGCGGATCGCCCTCCTTGTCGCTGTAGCGGTGGTGCTTGCGGTGGTCGGCGACCCACCGGATGACGGGGCCCTCGATGGCGAGGCTCCCCGCGGTGGCGAGGGCGATCCGCAGCCCGCGGTTGGCCTTGAAGGCGCCGTGGGTGAAGTAGCGGTGGAAACCGACGGTGATGCCGTGCCCGGAGACGGCGTACATCACGGTCGCGAGAACCACGTCGTGCCAGCCCAACCAGCCGCCCCAGGCGAGGGGGATCGCCGCGACTATCGCCGCGAACGGAACCGCGATGGCGACGGCGAGGGTGGCCTGCTCCCAGCGCTTCTTCTGCTCGGTGGCGCCGGTGTCGGGTGCTCTCGCGGCGGGGGGTTCCAGGACAGCGGTGGGTGGCGTCACGGAAGATCCCTAACTTCTCGTTGACCGGCGCCCCGTCGAGGATCCGTCCCCGGGACGGCAACGACACCCCGGGTCTCATCACCCGACCCAGAGCGGAGCACGGCATCAGCCCTGGGACCATCAGGGTCAAAGGACAGGACAGGTGTGCAATGAAGGGACAGCAGCGCCATCGGGGGCCCATCTACGAATGCATGGGAGCAACCCACGCTGCGGGGCAACCCTCGCTGTAGAAGGCATCTGTAGCGTACCCCGCGGAAGAACCGATGACGTCGCCGCGGAACGCGGTTTCCGGTGGACCCTGGCGAGGCCGCGTCGGTCAGTCCGCGGGTGCCGTGCCGAGTGCGATGCTGGCGCTGTGGCTCTGGCCGCTGGCGTCGGTCCAGCCGACGGGAACGCTCTGACCGGCCCGGGTGGAGGCCATGACCGTCCTCAGCGTCGACGCCCCGTCCACGGCGCGGCCGTCCACCGAAGTGATCACATCGCCGGTCCGGATCCCGGCGGACGCGGCGGGACCGGAGTCGTCGACACCTGCCACGACCACGCCGGACGTCGTTTGGGAGTTGCTCCCGTACTCAGAGCCGTATGGGTCGTAGGGGTAGCCCCCCGAATTCGCGCCGCCTGGGCTGCTGTCGCCCTGCAGGGCGATGCCGAGGAACCCGTGCACGCCGAGGTGGACAGTGGAGCCGGCTCGGCCCGCCTCGATCTGGTTGGCGATGGTCAACGCGGTCTGAATGGGTATGGCGTACCCCTCGCTCGCCGCAGTGCGGTAGGCGTTGTCCGCCGATGCCGCAGTGTCCATCCCGATGACCTGACCGGAGCCGGTGGCCAGAGGCCCGCCTGAGTCGCCGGCCACGATCGGCGCGTCGGTCTGGATCAGCCCGGTGAGTTGCTCCGCGTCCGCCCCGCCCTCGTCGCTGACGGTGATGCTCTGTTCGGTCGCCGTGACCGTGCCGGTGACGACGCTGGGCTGGCCGCCCTGGCCGCCGGCGTTGCCCAATGCCACAACCCGCTGGCCGACCGCCACCGCGCTCGAGTCACCGATCGGGATGGTCTTCAATCCGGAGGCGCCCTTGAGTTGGATCACGGCCACGTCCCGGGTCGGGTCGGTGCCGACGACCGAGGCTGCGTACGTGCGTCCGGTGGACACAACCGTCACCTGGATGCCCGTGGCGCCGTTGACGACGTGGTTGTTGGTGAGGATCTCCCCGGTGGAGGTGAGCACCATCCCGGTGCCCGCGGCCGACGCGCTCTGGTAGCCGAGGGTGGTGACGATGTCGACCACGCCGCCCTCGACGCTGCTCGCTACGGTCGAGGCGTCGGAACTGTGCGTCGACACCGACGGTCCCGACGTGGCGGCCCGCGTGAGTCTCGCCGTGAGGTGGTTTCCGGTGGCGGAGCCAGCGCCGCCGACTGCGACTACCGTCGCGGCGGCGGCAGCAGTGAGGGTCGCCGCGGCCAGGGCTGTGACTCGATGTCGGTGACGTCGTCCTCGCGGCCCTCCCGGCCCCTCGGCCATGACGTCTGACCGCCGATCGTCCTCGCCCATTGTCCGCTCCCGCTCCCACTCCGCCCGCGACCCTTGTCAACTCTTGTCATGGCACACCCCGACGCTGTGCGGGTGCTGTGGAGTCCCTGCCGAACCGCTGAGAACCATCGCGGGCCGCCGTGGACACCCCGTTCGTTGGCGGGCTGACGCGGCCGTGGCGGCGAAGGCTCCATCCAGGGTTGTGATAAGACTGAACATGATCGCTACGGTCCAAGACTCGAACCCGTGAGAGGAGCCCTCCAGTGCTACTGGCCGCCGACTATCCCCTGCTCAATGCATTCTGGACGGTCCTGGAGATCTTCCTTCTCGTCCTGTGGGTGTGGCTGGTCATCACGGTCTTCGTGGATATCTTCCGCAGCCACGACCTCTCCGGCGGAGTCAAGGCGTTGTGGGTGCTGTTCGTCGTGATCCTCCCATTCCTCGGCGTCCTGTTGTACTTGATTGCCCGTGGCGGCAAGATGCAGGAGCGGGCGATCCAACACGCTCAGGCCCAGCAAGAGGCCTTCCGCGGCTACGTCCAAGAGGCGGCGGGCGCGCCTGTCAGCGCAGCCGACCAGCTCACCAAGCTGGCCGACCTGCGCGACCGGGGGACTATCACACCGGAGGAGTTCGACCGGGAGAAGGCAAAGGTGCTGAGCAAGGCGTGACGAGGGATCCCATCGACGGCGGAGGGGCCGCCACGATGGCGGATGCCATGAGTACATCCGACGCTGCGGTCCGGCGTGACGTGCACGACCTCATCGTCACCGTCGGCCGTCACTGGATGTGGCTGTTGACCTGGGGGTTACTGACGACTCTCCTCGGGGTCGTGCTGCTGGTCTGGCCCGGCCAGACAGTGCTGGTCGTGGCCGCCATCCTGGGCGCCTACCTGCTTGTCAGCGGCTTCTTCGAGATAGTCGCGGCGTTGGCGGGGAGTGGCCTCCCCGGTGGGTACCGCTTGCTCACTGCCCTGTCCGGTTTCTTCTCCGTCCTCGTCGGCATCTTCGCCTTCCGTAGCTGGACGCACGCCGTCTTTATCCTCGTGTTGCTCATCGGCATCGGCTTCCTCTTCCGCGGCATGGCACAGCTCGTCGAGGCCATCGCCGACAAACACACGCCCGCCCGAGACTGGCAGATCTGCTCCGGCATCCTCGGTCTTGTTGCAGGTGTTCTCGTCCTTGTCTATCCGAAGCCGTCGCTGGTGACCCTCGCCTTCGTCGCGGGTTTCTGGCTGATCATGCTGGGTGTCATCCAGGTCGTTGTCGCCTTCCGATTCCGGAGCCTGGCCAAGGAGGCCCCGGAGGCGCTCGCGGCCTAGATCCCCCGCTCGCGAGCGCTCGGCACAGCACTCACAGCAGGCGGACAGGCTGAGTCCAGCACACCGACAGCTGGCTATCGCACGCTTGCCTGGTGTCCTCGACAACCCGAGTCGCCCTGCCCGCGACGGCGTCACGCGCCACCGTGGCGCCGATCGGTGCCGTGGCGCAGGTCGTACGGTTCGCGGCCATCGGTCTGCTGAGCACTCTGGCCTATCTGCTGCTCTACCTGCTGCTGCGGGCCGGTCTGCCGGCGCAGGGGGCGAACCTGTTGGCCCTGCTGATCACCGCCATCGGCAACACCGCAGCGAACCGGCGCTACACCTATGCCATCCGCGGGCGCGAGTCGGTGGTCCGTCACCAGCTGCAGGGGCTCTTGCTCTTCGCCGCTGCCCTGGGTCTGACCTCCGGCGCGTTGGCCACGTTGCATGCTGTGAGCGCGCATCCGGCCCGAGCCGCGGAGGTGGCCGTGTTGGTTGTGGCCAACCTCACTGCCACCGTCCTGCGTTTCCTGCTGCTCCGGGGCTGGGTGTTCCGCCAGCGCCCGGGCGCTGCACGTGCGTCCATCGACCCTGACCTACGGAGCGTTCTGTGACCACCCTTGACCGTCCCCGCCCGCCGATCGGCATCGACCGCGCAGCCGGTCGCCCGGGACGGCGCGCGTGGCACCTCGGCCGAGGTGGCGGCGGTGACCCCGCCTGGGCGCGTCCGGCGTTGCTGGCGCTGCTGGTCGCGACGGCTGTGCTCTACCTGTGGGGGCTCGGCGCCTCCGGGTGGGCGAACAGCTTCTACTCCGCGGCGGTGCAGGCCGGCGCCACGAGCTGGAAGGCGTGGTTCTTCGGATCCTTCGATTCCTCGAACTTCATCACCGTCGACAAGCCACCTGCCGCGTTGTGGGTGATGGGGCTCTCGGCCCGGATCTTCGGGGTCAACGCGTGGAGCATCCTCGTCCCGCAGGCGCTCATGGGCGTCGCGGCCGTCGGCCTGCTCTACGCGACCGTCCGCCGCCGCTTCGGCCCCGGCGCCGGCCTCCTAGCCGGTGCAGTGCTCGCGGTCACCCCGGTGGCCACGCTCATGTTCCGGTTCAACAACCCTGACGCGCTGCTCGTGGTGCTGCTCGTCGGGTCGGCGTACGCCATGACCCGGGCGCTGGAGGCCGGGCAGGCGAAGTGGGTCATCGCCGCCGGCGCCCTGATCGGCTTCGCCTTCCTGGCGAAGATGCTGCAGGCCGTCCTCGTCGTGCCGGGCTTCGCGCTCGTCTACCTCGTCGCCGCGCCGATCTCCGTGCGCCGCCGCCTGCTGCACCTGCTCGCGGGGGGAGGATCGCTGATCCTTGCCGCCGGGTGGTGGATCTTGGCCGTCGCGCTCACGCCGGCGAGCGCCCGTCCCTACGTCGGCGGGTCCCAGCACAACAGCATCCTGGAGCTGACCCTCGGCTACAACGGCTTCGGGCGGCTCACCGGCGACGAGACCGGAAGCGTCGGTGGAGGCGGGGGTACCGGCACCGGACGGTGGGGCGCGACGGGATGGAGCCGGCTGCTGAACGGCGAGATGGGCGGTCAGGTCTCCTGGCTGCTGCCGGCGGCGGTGGTCTTGCTGGTGGCGTTGCTCTGGCTGTCGCGGCGAGCGCCCCGTACGGACCAGCGGCGCGCCGCCGTCCTGCTCTGGGGCAGCTGGCTGCTCGTCACCGCTGTCGTCTTCAGCTACGCGAAGGGCATCATCCACCCCTACTACACGGTGGCGTTGGCGCCGCCGATAGGTGCGCTCGTCGGCATCGGCGCGGTCGGCCTGTGGCGGCACCGGGGCCGTCTCGGCGCGCGGGTAGTGCTTGCCGCAGCGTTGGCTGGGACCGCCCTGTGGTCCTACGTGCTGCTGGACCGCACACCATCCTGGCACCCGGTCCTGCGTGCCGGCATCCTGCTGGTCGGACTTGCCGTCAGCGCCCTGGTGGTGGGGCTGCCGACGCTGTCCGGACGCGGGGCGCCGGTGGTGGCGGGCGTGGCCCTGTTGCCGGTGCTCGTCGCGCCGCTCGCGTACTCCCTGGACACCGCCGCCACCCCCCACACCGGGGCGATCCCCTCGGCCGGTCCGGCGGTGGCGGGCGGTCCCGGCGGTGGTGGCCCCCGCTTCGGGGCCCGCGGTGGCGTTGCTCCGCGTGGCGGCTTCCCGCAGGGCACCTTTCCTGGTGGTCCGCCGCAGGCCGGCGGCGGGCTTGCGCCGTTCGGCCGCCTGGGGCGTACGGGGGGCATGGGCGGCGGTCTCCTGGACGCCCAGAAGCCGAGTGCCGCACTCGTGCAGCTGCTCCAGCAGGGCAGCAGCAACTACACCTGGGTCGCCGCCGCGGTCGGTGCCAACAACGCGGCAGGCGTCCAACTCGCCGTGGACCGTCCGGTGATGGCAATCGGCGGGTTCAACGGCAGCGACCCCGTACCGACGCTCGCACAGTTCCAGCAGCTGGTCCGGCAGGGGAGAGTGCACTACTTCCTGGCCAGTGGCGGCGGGCGCGGCGGCCCGGGTGGCGGCGCCGCCACGGCCAGCGACATCACTACCTGGGTGACGAGCACCTTCTCAGCGACGACCGTAGGCAGCAGCACTGTCTACGACCTCTCCGGCGCTGCGGGGCGCACCGGCACCTGAGCCGGACTTTCCGACGGCCTCGTCAACGCCTCGTGTTGTGGAGAGGCACCCGATCGCGCGACGGCTGTATAACGACCCGTAATCGGGCTGTAACCAGCGGCTGTAAGGGTGCCGATAAGCAGGAACGTCGGCCCGGCGCGCCGGGCGCGTTCCTGCCCGATGCCTCGAGGAGAAGGCGCGGTGGCCGGGAACCTCGTGTCGCCCACCCGGCCCAGAGGGCTCTTGTGCCAGGACTGTGAAGGAGGACCAGTGACAGAGGTTGCGCAGATCGCCGGACTCGATCAGGCTCCCACCGCCCACGTCGGGCTCGTTTCGTGGGTCCGGGA
>JADGOV010000184.1 GCA_017882785.1 Frankiaceae bacterium | reverse complement strand
ACGCCGCGGTTCATCGTCGACTCCGCTGGGCCGGTGGAGATCGGGGTGGACGGCGAGGCCTTGACGATGGACCCGCCGCTGGTGTTCCAGACCATGCCCCGGGTGCTCCGTGTGCAGCTGCCGCGGCACGCGATCGGCCTGTCGCCGGCGGCGAGGGCCGTCCACGTCGCGTCCCGTTCCACGATCGTCGAGCTGTCCCGCGTCGTCGCCGGGTACCCGGTGACCGGAGGCGACGACGACGAACACGCGGCGTCGGTAAGAACGCTGTCACCAGCCACAAACGGGGCTGGCGGCGGTACGTTCCGGGATGATCTGTGACGGGCGCGGCGTCCGCGGGCTCGGAACCGACCGTCCCGCCGCGAAGGCGCTCGGCGGGGACGCCGCCAGCACGGCGACGCTGGCAGTGAGCAGCAGCATCGTCACCAGCGTGCACGATCCCACCCTTCGGACCGATCGGGGGAAAGCCACATCCCACCGCTTGCTTCGGGTGGTCGACGACGGCGCGTCGAGCCACACGGACATCCGTGGGCAGGCACTTCGAGAGCGACCCGCCGACCACCTGACCCCGCCAGCCTGCCGACCAGGAGCTTCCCGAAGTCAACAGGTAGGCACTTCGGTGCTGCACGTCCGGGGATCGGCTCGCTGCGAGTCTGCCGTCTTCGCGACAGTTACTGCCGAGCCATGTGCACGCGGAGTTCGGCCTCGTCATCGTGAATCAGGTCACCGCTCACGTCCACCGTCACGGTGTGGGTGATGCCCGTAAACTTGAATGGGCTCGGGTAGTTACCCGTCACGGGTGACCCTGGATTCGCGCCGCAGGTGAGCGCACCGGGGTTGATGACGAACGGCGTGGTGACAGGGGCCTCGGCATTGCCGACCAGGGAACCGTCGATGTAGAGCTGGAGTCGGCCCGGCGAACCCTTGCCGGAAGCCAGGTCTGGTTGGCCGGTCGGCTCGAACTCGAAGCGCAGCTCGTGCCGTCCCGGGGGTACTGGGCGGTCGGAGATGACTTCGTACTCGGCTCGTCCGACGTAGTTGTGGACGTAGTGGAGCCGGCCGTCCTTGACGTATAGCGAGTAGCCGCCCGCGGCGGTGCCCTGGCTCAGCAGGACGCCCTCCGCGCCGGACTCCGGGATTTCGACGTCGGCTGTGATGCTGTGGGGGCGGTTGAGGACCCTTGGCGCGGCGAAGAATGGGACCGATTGGGTGCCCGGGTAGTACGTGCAGCTATCCCGCGCCGGAGCGGCCAGTGGCTTCTCTCCGATCATCCGGGCCAGGCCACTGCCGTCGACCGGCAACACCCCGTATTTCCCGGCTTCGCTGTACCAGGTGCCGATCAGCGCGATGAGCTTGGCTTGGTGGTCCGCGGCGACGTCGTGGTTCTCCGCGAAGTCCTCAGCGACGTGGTAGAGCTCCCACCCGGTCGCGTCCAGCTCGGAAAGCCGGTCCGCCGAGATCGGTTGCCCGAACCCCACACCCGCTTCTGTGAACGACGGCCCCGGCCACGGGCAGACTGCTCGCCAGCCATCGTGGTAGATCGCCCGGTGGCCGAGCATCTCGAAGTACTGCGAGGTCCTCGGGCTCGGGGCGTCCGCGTCGTCGAGGGTGCCGGCCAGGCTTAGCCCGTGCAACGGCGACTGAGTGACGCCACGGACCGTTCGGGGCGGCTCGACCCCGAGCAGGTCCAGAACGGTCGGCACGACGTCGATGATGTGGCCGTACTGGGTGCGCACCTCGCCCCTGGCCGCGATCCGCTTCGGCCAGGACACGATGAACGGGTCTGACGTGCCCCCGCGGTACGTCTCGCGCTTCCACCGGCGGAACGGCGTGTTCCCCGCCCAGGTCCAGCCCCACGGGTAGTGGTTGAAATGTTTAGGACCACCGATCTCATCGATGTGCGCGAGGCTGTCCTCGATCGGCTCCTGGGCGTTGTTGAAGAACTGCGCCTCGTTCGTGGTGCCGGTCGGGCCGCCTTCGGCGCTCGCACCGTTGTCCGAAACGAGCATGATCAGGGTGTTGTCGAGCTTCCCCAGCTGGTCGAGGAAGGCGAGCAACCGCCCGAGGTGGTGGTCGGTGTGGCTGAGGAAGCCGGCGAAGACCTCCATCATCCGGCTGAACAGGCGGCGCGCGTCCGGTGCCAGGCTGTCCCAGGCCGGGACGTCCGGATCGTGTCGAGACAGCTCGGCGTCAGGGGGAACGATCCCCAGCTCCTTCTGCCGGGCGAACGTGGTCTCGCGATAGGCGTCCCACCCTGCGTCGAACATCCCGCTGTACCGGTCGGCCCACTCCGCTGGCGCGTGGTGAGGGGCGTGGGTCGCGCCGAAGCACAGGTGCAGGTAGAACGGCTTCGCCGGGTCGATCTGATCGGCGTCGGCGATGAACTCGACCGCCTTGTCCACCAAGTCCTCGGTCAGGTGGTAGCCCTCCTCGGGGGTCCGCGGGGGCTCGACCTGATGGTTGTCGTACACGAGGTCGGGATACCACTGGCTGGTGTCGCCCCCCAGGAAGCCGTAGAACCGCTGGAAGCCCCGCGCCAGCGGCCAGCGGTCGTACGGTCCGACGGCGGTCTCGTGGTTGCTCGGGGTCAGGTGCCACTTGCCGACCATGAACGTGGTGTAGCCGTGATCGAGGAGCATCTCCGACAAGAAGCCGTTCTCGAACGGCACGACGCCGTTGTACCCGGGGTAACCAGTGGCCAGCTCGGTGATGGCAGCCATGCCGTTGGCGTGATGGTTACGCCCGGTCAGCAGGCAGGACCGGCTCGGCGAGCACAGAGCCGTGGTGTGCATGTTGTTGAACCGCAGGCCATTTGCGGCCAGCGAGTCCATGTGCGGGGTTTGGATCGGGCTCCCATAGCAGCCGAGCTGGCCGAAGCCAGTGTCATCAAGCACCACCACCACCACATTCGGCGCCCCAGCATCAGGCCGCGGCGCGACCGGCCACGCGGGGCTCGACTCATCCGTGGTCCGGCCGACAACTCCGGGGAACCTGGCCCCGGGCGGGTACTCGACGATGGGCATGAGCATCCTCCGAGAGGGGCGGCGAACACAGAAGAGATCGCTGACACGCTATCTCCCGGCGCACAGCGACAACATCGGCCTGTTCGGCACCATCACCGTCGATGTGTCGACCACGAGCTCGCCAACTCGGGCCCACCGGCCACCGGCCCTTGCGCCAGCCGTCCGCAGCGGCCGACTGCCGAGGGTTGGGCTAGCGGACGGTGACGCCGGCGAGGCGCATGACGGCGGCAAGCCCGTCGCGGCTACCGGCCAGTGACGGTGGAGCGCCCCAGGGCCGGTCCGGCGTGCCACGCTGCGCAGCGCCAGGGCGACCACGATGGGGAGAGTCGGCGGGGGGCGATGACGGCCACGGTCGCCTCATCCATGTAGATCCAGGCCGACCCTGCGTGCGCGTGCTGACGAGGAAGCTATAGGACTGGTGGGTGCGCCGTCGCGGCGCCGCTGTCAGGTGTCCGTCTGCGGGGAGGAACAAGGATCATGGGTCTACGGGATCGGCTCCGCGGGGGCGACACACCGGTTGAGCGTTACCGGATGCGTGAAGAACTCCTCTCGATCGGGGACGACTACTGGAT
>JADGOV010000183.1 GCA_017882785.1 Frankiaceae bacterium | reverse complement strand
CGTGGCAGTACGGACGAGTTGCCCGTCGATGCCCGCGGTCTTGCGGCCCGCGTTGACCTCCGTGACCCGGCGCACGCTTAGCAGCGTGTTGGCGCGGGACCGGAGCATCAGTTTCTGCAAGTTGCGGACCTTGCGCAGGTCCCCAGCCTGTGACGCCGCGAAGATTCGTTGCCGTAGACGCCGTACGTCGTCCTCAACGGCACGCCAGTCGATGGCGTCCCAGTCGGGGACTTCGCCCTCCAGTCCGTTCGCCACGCTGACTCCGGCCGGGACGGGGAACGTCGTGGCCGGGCGAGTCGCGGTGGCGTCCAACTTGTCCTTCGGTTCCGGGTCTGTGGTCACCTAAAGCCTTCGCAGGCTCACCCGACCCGCGTGGGCACCTTTTCAGGTCCGGGCACCAGCCCGGTATCCGGCCAGTTATCCGGGACCACCGGCGGGGGGGCCGGTCATACTGTCCCGGTTTCCTGTCGCCTTTCGACGTACCGGCGTTCGCTTCTCGGGTCATCCCTGTCCCGCCAGGGAGTGCAGCCTTCCTTACGGTCGGCCTACCGAACCCACCATCGGTGGGGCGGACCCTGACGGGGTTGCCACGTTCCACACGCACGAGCTACGGCCGGGGTGGGTGCCCTCTGTATCCCGGGACGGCGGTGCTCCCACGACCAGCATCGAATCACCGGTCGCCGCCTGCCGCTTCCCAGCGGCCAGTCCTGCACCCCTGCACCACAACCCATCCGAAGGGGCTCAACCTAACGAGACATCAATGAGGATTCACTTGCGTTCACCCGTCCGGCCTCCCCACGCCGGTAACCCCCGGATGGAGCGAGGGTCCTTAGGCTTGTTCCCCTAAGCTTCGAACCCCGCCGTTACCAGCGACGCACGTCAGGGGTGGGGACAGACGCTGAGCACTTGTCCGGGATTACGTAACCGACATCAACATCTGCCGGTCCCCCTTTCCACGAATCCACTCGTAGCGTGCGACTTCGTGTCGCACCTCAACACGGTTGTTCGCGTAGCGCACGGTGACGTGCAGAGCGCCGGGCAGCATGTCCTCGACTATGCGCGGGTAGGCGGGTGCCCGATCCGTGGTCACCTCCGTCGGCGAGGTGGCTCCAGCCAGCGCCCGGGTGAAGAACCGACGGGCCGCCGTCTTGTCCCGCTTGGGCGACACCAGCACATCGATGACCTGGCCGAACTGATCGACCGCCCGGTACAGGTAACGCCACTTGCCGGCGACCTTCACATACGTCTCGTCGACGAACCACCTGTCCCCAGGCGTGTGCCGGAGGGGCCGGGCCGCCTCGGTGAACAGCGGGGTGAACCGCGCCACCCACCGAAACAGCGTGGTGTGGTCCACCTCGATACCGCGTTCGGCGAGCAGCTCCTCGACGTCACGGTAGGACAACGAGTACCGCACATACCAGCGCACCGCCAGCGTGATCACCTCGGGTGGGAAGCGAAACCCGGCGAACTCGGAGCGTGCAGCGGCGACCCGACGTGTTGATCTCATCCACTCCAGGGTGCCCAACCGCCCGGCCGATCGTCCTCGGTTCCAATGCAACAGCGCCACTGCGCATCGTCAAGCCACGGGTAGCGAACCGCCGGAGATCCAGGTGGTGGACGTGAGTATCGATCACGACTCGACACTGGAGCACGGCTCCACCCACCCGCAAGTATCCCGTGCGGCCCAACGAGACACTGCCCAGCGAACCAATAGAACCACGTGACACCTGATCTGACGACTGCGATGCTCGCCGGAACCAGGTCAGGGGACCACGTGCCGCCCAGATCAGGATCAGCCAGTCGTCGTCGACAGATCGCTCCGACGGCGAAGAGGGAGGCGCATGACGCTTCACCAGCTGCGCCGGCGTAGGCCAGTGATGTTCGTGGTCCTGCTTCTCGCCATGCTTGGCTGCGCGTTCGGCCTGTCGCAGCCAGCGTTCGGGGAAGCCGCCTCGACGGACTGCGTTCTTAGTGTCACCTTGTCATCGCAGGGTGGGTCGTGCGCCGTAGGCGACGCCGGCAGCCTGAACGGCACGTTCCGCGTACCGGACGTTCCTGCACAAATGATCGAGGTCCAGGCCTGCGCCAATGGCGTTTGCGCTAACGCCCCGTTCGAAGTCCTGCGCTGCAGCGACTGCTCGCCGTCGTCATCACCCACAGTGTCGCCATCATCACCAATAGTCCGACCGCCCCCACCGCCGCCGCCTCCGTCTTCGTCACCGAGTTTGGTCCTGAGGGGGGTCTACAAAGTTCACACCCCCTGGTACCGCGTCGGCCCCCACCTCGTTTCCGTAGGGGTCCCGCAGGCGCTGGCTTCGCTCGTACCCTCGCTTCGGCTGTCAGGTACCGCCGGCGTCCCCGGCGATCTCATCGAGGTGAGCGGCAGCGATTTTGGGGGTCCCACAACGACAACCACTCCGCCAATGACGCCGTCAACGACACCGCCCACTACACCGTCGACGACTCTGCCTACTACCGAGGTGCCGACGATCACGCCGCCATCCGCCATGGTCCTACCGCCGGTCAGCGACCCGGCGACCACTCCATCTGCGACATCGGCGCCCCCGATCGGGTTCACGCCACGTGCCTCAAGCAGCAGCATCGGCGGGTTCGTCTGGCCCGTGATCATTTTGTTGATCGCACTGGTTGCGGTCGCCGCTGGCGGCTGGCTCCGTCTGAGATCCCGCCTGGCGCCGGCAGGACACGTTCAGGCCCGCCTGCGCGGCCACGTCGTCGCAGCACCACAAATGCAGGACCTGGGTGACAGGCCCGCTTGGGTGGTGCGCTTCGAGCCACGCCACCACCCGGTCGCCCCTCGTATCGAGGAAGACGAGGTACGTCGATGACCACCGCCACACCGACTCGGCCGATCACTGCCCGAGCCTTCCTTTTCGGTGACACCGACCTGATCTCGGCGCTGCAGACAAGCGGCGCCGCCGAAACCGTGCGCCAGGAACTCCAAGGCTTCGCCCAGACGACTCGGGACGAAGCCGTTCGCGAGCTGGGCAAGATCAGCGCCGAGCTGCTCGACCAGCTCGACCTGACCCAGCTCGTGCTTGGGGCCTGGAGCACGCACGCCGCGCTGAGGGCTGCCGGTCAGCGCACGGTCGCGGCGCCACAGAGCGAAGAACTCGTCGACCTGGCACGACATCGGGTCACCCTCGACCAGCAGCCCTCGATCGACCTGCTCGTCAACGGCACTCCTGTTGCCACGGTGCATTTCGGCCTGTCGCTCGTGATCGACATCGCGGCGCTCACCGCAACGGTTCGAGCGGGTCGTCTCATCGGGCTGCGGGTCGGCCGCTGCAACGTCGACGCCGGCGTCAGCATCGAGAGCAAAAGCGTGGCCAGCCGTCAGGCGGAGCTGCCGCTGCACCTATCGCTGCGGCTCGGCTCTGGGATCGCGTTGGTAGCCAACGCTCCTCCAGTGGCGAGCCCTGGGGTGTCGCCGGTGCGGGAGATCCGCAAAGCGGCCGTGATCGGAGCCGGTACGATGGGCGGCGGCATCGCGATGAATTACGCCAACGCCGGCATTCCCGTCATTCTCAAGGAGACTACTCAGGAAGCGCTCGATCGCGGCGTGGCGACGATCCGCA
>JADGOV010000088.1 GCA_017882785.1 Frankiaceae bacterium | reverse complement strand
GGGCACGATGTCGGGCCGCCGATCGCACTCAGCCCACTCGCAGGACAGCGGCTCCGTTGACCCGGTCGGCGGCCAGGTCTCGCAAGGCCTGATCGGCGCCGGCCAGCGGATACTCGGTGGTGTGGACGGTCAACGGATGCTCGGCAGCGAAGGCCAGGAAGTCGGTGCCGTCTCCCCTGGTGTTCGCCGTGACGCTGCGCAGGTTGCGTTCCTGAAACAGGTGCCGTTCGTAGTTCAGAGCGGGGATGTCGGTCAGGTAGATGCCGGCGATGGCCAGCGTCCCACCGCGATCCAGCGCCTGCAACGCGACGGGCACGAGAGTGCCCACCGGGGCGAAGAGGATTGCGGCGTCCAGCGGTTCTGGCGGGGCATCCGAAGCGTCGCCCACCGAAGTGGCGCCGAGTTCGGTGGCGAGGGCTCGGGCCTGCGCGGAGCGGGTCAGGACATGCACGGTGGCGCCTTCCACCAGCGCCACCTGGGCGGCCAGATGAGCTGATGCCCCGAAGCCGTAGATGCCCAAGCGACCACCCGGGGGCAGCGCGGCTCGCCTCAGGGCGCGGAAGCCGATGATCCCGGCGCACAGCAGCGGGGCAAGCTCCGCATCGGAGTACCCGTCCGGCAGTCGATAGGCGAAGTCCGCCCGGATCACCCCGAACTCGGCGTAGCCGCCGTCGGCATCCCACCCGGTGTACCGCGACGCAGGGCACAGGTTCTCCGACCCGGTGCGGCAATACCTGCACAACCCGCACGTCTGCCGGAGCCAGGCGATACCGACCCGATCGCCGATCTGGTAGCCGCTGACGTCTGCGCCCGTCCCGACCACCCGACCGACGACCTCATGGCCGGGGGTCACGCCGGGGGCACGGGGGGTCAGATCGCCCTCGGCGAGGTGCAGGTCGGTCCGGCAGACCGCACAGACACTGACCTGGACGAGGAGTTCGTCGGCCCCCGGCGTGGGAATCGCCTTCCGCACGAAGGTAAGCGGCCGGGATGTGATCGGACCGGGGGAGTCCACCACCCAGGCCCGCATGCCAGCGTCACCGAGTAGTCGTTCGGCAGATGCGCTGACCGGCCCGATAGCGGGGAATGACTCGGAGACTCCACTCATCACGCGCCCTCCCTCATCACGCGCCCCCCTCGGACCTGTGGTGCCCCGTGCCGACCTTGAATACCCGTGTCCTACCCGCTTCGGTGGCGGAGTCCCCCGCGGCCCCACCACCGAAGACTCGTCAAACCTGCGCGCCAGAGTCGAGCGGCGGCGGTGCACAGGCTGGCATCGTGATGGGCATCGTCACGGGCATCGTCATGGGCAAGGTCTTCGGCATCGTCATGGGCAAGGCCACTTTCGGAACACTCCCGACACCGTTTGTGCGGGGTGTTACCTCTGCTCTATGCCTAGGCCCATGGACCGGCCAGGGTGCAATATGCTCGGACGCGAGGGACCTTCGTCCCGAAGGACGTTCGGGGGCGACCGGGGACGACCGGGGACGCCAGGCAGAGGGACCAGTTCGACGTAACTCCCGCCGAGGTCCGTCAGCGCATCGCTAGCCGAACAGGGTGTGGCCCCAGAATTGGCCGGGTCGCACGCCGGGCGGGCAGGCGAACAGTCCGCTGCCGACGTGCTGGATGTATTCGTTGAGCGCGTCGCGAGAGTTGCCGGCGAGGTGGCGGTTGATCGTGACGAATTGGCTGCGGGGGTCGCGCTGGTAGGCCAGGAAGAACAGCCCCGCGTCGAGCCGGCCGAGATGGTCGGTGCCGTCGACGAAGCTGTAGCCGCGCCGCAGCAGGGTGGCCCCTTGGTTCGTTGAGGTGTGCGCGAGGCGGACGTGCGCGTTGGGGTCGATCAGCGGTGCGCCGTCGGCGCCCTTCACGGCCAGGTCGAGGGTGTCGAACTCGGTCGTCGCGCCGAGCGGAGCGCCAGTCCCCTTACGGCGGCCGATGATCCGTTCCTGCTCGTCGAGGGGGGTGGAGTCCCACGGTTCGATGAGCATTCGGATGCGGCGGCTGACCAGGTAGCTGCCGCCGGTCATCCAGTCCGGCCCGTCACCGGCCTGCACCCAGACGTGGGTGTTCATGCCGGCGGCGTCCTCGGCCTTGAGGTTGGCCGTGCCGTCCTTGAAGCCCATCATGTTGCGCGGGGTCTGCTGGCTTGTACTGGTGCTGCTGGTGCGGCCGAATCCGAGTTGGGAGTACCGCACCGCGGCGGAGCCGCGGGCCAGCCTGGCCAGGTTGCGGATGGCGTGGACGGCGACCTGCGGGTCGTCGCAGCAGGCCTGCACGCACAGGTCGCCGCCGGAGCGCTGCGGGTCCAGCGCATCACCGGCGAAGGCAGGTAGGTCGGCGAGTTGGGCCGGACGGCGGGCGGCGATGCCGAATCGGTCGCGGCCCGCGGCGTCGGTGAACAGGCTGGTGCCGAATCCGACAGTGAGGGTCAGTTTGGCCGGCGCCAGGCCGAGTGCCTCGCCGGTGTCGGCGGGCGGCAGCTGGGCCGGCCCGCGCACTGCGCCGGTGCCGATGTCCCGGCCGGCGCACATCGATGCCGCCGCGTCAGTCCAGGTCCGTAGCAACGCCACCAGGTCGGCGCGGCGGGTGGTCGTCAGGTCGAAGGCGGCGAAGTGCAGGCGGTCCTGTGCCGGGGTCGCGATGCCGGCCTGGTATCGGCCGTGGAACGGCACGAGCCGGGTCGGGGCGGCGCCCGCCGAGTCGCCCGCCGAGTCGCCCGCCTGGCCCCGGTCGGCGGCGGCGGCGACCGAGGCCACCGCCGTTGCCCCACCGGCGCCGAGGACCACACCCCCGCTGAGCAGGCCGAGCATGGCCCGCCGGGAGAGGCCGCGGCCGACGGCCGGTTCTTCAGGCGGCCCGGTCCGGACGGCCGCCATCCCGGTGGACCGCTCGTTCATCTGCTCGTTGCTCATCTGGCTCACGTGCCCGCGAGCGTGCCGGTGATCTGACCGAGCGGCTCGCTGATGGTGTCCACTTCCACGGCCAGCGCCTTCACCTGGGCGGGGGTGAGGGAGTCATAGGAGACGAAGGGGCTGCCCGGGATGCTGCCGGCGCTGCCTGCGGTCGCTCTGTGTGTCTCCAGCAGGGCGAGCAGCGTGGCGAACCGGCGGTCGAGGGTGGAGACCAGCGCCGGGTTGCGCTGGGCGAGGATCGGCCGCAGCGTGGTGTAGGCGTACTTGCTGCCCTCAACGTTGGCCTGGAAGTCGACCAGGTCGATCCGCGAGTACCGCTCCTCCTCGCCGGTGACCTTGGACTTGGCCACCTCGTCCAGCAGCGACTTGGCGCCGTTGCCCATCGTGACCGGAGTGATCGCCACGGTGGGGATCGCGGCCCGCAGCTTGCGCACGTTGGCCTCGAGCGCGGTGGCGGTGGCCGCGGAGGAGGAGATGTCCTTCTTCTGCCACAGGTCCTGTTCGAGGCGGTGGAAGCCGACGAACGGGGTGCCGTCGGTGGCGTCGTCGATGCGCATGTCGATCACCGGGTCGAGCTGCCCGAACGATTCGGCGATCGGCTCGATGCGCTCGTAGTGCAGCCGCGCCGCCGGGTACAGGGCTCGCGCCCGGTCGGCGTTGCCGGCCTTGACGGCGGCGGTGAAGGCCGCGGTGGTGTCGACCAGCGCGGCTGTCTCGGCCTCGACATAGCGGCGGTAGGAGGCGACGGCCGCGACCATCGGTGCTTGCGCGGGGGCGGAGGAGGTCGCGGACCCGGGCTGACCGTGGACCGTCAGCCCGGTGCGGATCCCGGAGCCGACCATGCCCGGCTTGCAGGCGACCTGGTAGCTCCCGGCCGGCAGGTCGACGATGAGCTGGCGTCGGGTCGCCGGGCCGATGTTCTCCACCTCGCCGATGATCTGGTCACCGGCGGCGTACACGTACACCTCCGTGACCTGACTCGAGGTGTTCTCCACGGCGAAGGCGTGCCGGCCGGCGGGCAGGGTCGTCGTGGACACCGCGCAGGTCTTGGCGCCCGCCTTCACCGACACCGACCGTGCTGACGACGTGCCGCCGCCCGACCCGCTCTCCGTAGCGTCCGAGGTGCACCCGGCTACTCCGGCCGCGGCCACCGCCGCCGAGACCGCCAGGGCGATCGGAGGACCGACCCGTGCAGGGAGTGAGAGCAGGCGCATGACGTCTCCTGATTCGATCGTGGACGGAAAGGCCGGGTCACTCGGCGGCGGGGCTCCTACCGACGGCTGCCGGCTGGACCGCAGCGGTCGCGGTCGCCACGCGGGGCCGGCGCAGGAACAGCACCATCACCGGTACGAGGTAGGCCAGGTAGGCGATCGCCTGGGCGGCGGTGGTGGCCGGGCTGAAGTTGAACACGCCCTTGAGCAGGGTGCCGTACCAGCTGCCGGGCGGGATCTGCGCGCTCACGTCGAAGGCCATCGTGTTCAGGCCTGGGATCAGGCCGCCCTCCTGCAGGTCGTGCACGGCGTAGCCGAGCACGCCGGCCGCGACCACGATCAGCCCGGCACCCGTCCAGGTGAAGAACGTCGCCAGGTTCAGCGTTACCGACCGGCGGTAGAGCAACCACGCGAGCACCACAGCGGTTGCCAGTCCCAGCGTGAAGCCGGACACCGGGGCGGCTGTGCTCCCGGCGGCCTGGACCGCGGACCAGAAGAACAACGCCGTCTCCAGCCCTTCCCGCGCCACGGCGAAGAACGCGGTCAGCACGACCGCCACCGTGCCCAGCGCCAACGCGGCATCCAGCCGGCCGCTCAACTCCGCGCGCATGTGGCGGGCGGTACGCCGCATCCAGAACACCATCCAGGTGACGAAGGCGACCGCGATCAGCGAGAGCACACCACCGAAGGTCTCCCGACTCTCGAACGTCGACAGCAGGCTGGTCGAGGCGTAGGACAGCAGCGCCCCGAACGCGACGCTCACTCCGACCGCGATGGCCACGCCCGCCCACACGACGGCGAGTCGATCCCGGCGGCCGATCTTGACCAGGTAGGCGATGAGGATGCTGACCACCAGCGCGGCTTCCAGCCCCTCGCGCAGGCCGATCAGGTAGTTGCCGACCACTCGCCACCCCTCCCGAAACGAAGACGAGGTTAGCCTCACCTAAGTTGCAAGGGCCGTCAAGTCGGACACGGACACCATCGGGCTGCCAGCGAGGCGGGCAGCGGGGATCCCCGCGACCCTGCGACGCCGAGCTCTGGCGGGCCAACGCTTCACCACGCCCGTGAGCAGGGCCCGGCACCTGCCCGACAGAGCCCGACCAAGTGGGCTCGCGGGCGACTCCGAGGTGGCTAGAGCTGCCGACTCAGATAGTGTGCCTCGCCGAGAACCTGGAGCAGCGACAGCTGTGTCTCCAGATAGTCGATGTGCTCCTCCTCGGAGGACAGTATCGACTCCAGTAACAGCCGGGTCACGGTGTCGGCCCTGGCCGAGCACAGCGCGATGCCGCGCCGCAACGCCTCGATGGCATGGGTCTCGATGGCAAGATCGGCGGTGAACTGCTCGGGGACGGTCCCGCCGATGCGGATCGGATCCTGGCGCTGGACGTTGGGGTGACCCTCCAGGAACAGCATCCGCTCGATGAGCAGATCGGCGTGTCTCATCTCGTCGATGGACTCGGCGTAGGTGTGCTCGGCAAGCGCGGCGAAGCCCCAGTTGCGCTGCATCCGCGAGTGCAGAAAATACTGGTTGACCGCGGTTAGCTCGTTGGTGAGCACCTCGTTGAGCAGTTCGATGACCTCGGCATCGCCGTGCATGCAACGTCCTTCCTGACGGCGCCGGGCTCAGGGTCAGCACTTCTGGTGGTGAGGCCGGCCGCTGCCATCCTGACACGGCCCTGGCGCGCAGGCTCTCCTGGTGCCTCGCGGTCGGTCGCCCGTCCCGCCGATCATGCTCATATCGCGGCTGCGAGGCGTGTGGCGACGCGCATGCGAGCATGATCGGCGCCGAAGCCAGGGGTGCCTGTCGTGATCGGCGCGGGCCAGGCGTGCCAGTCGTGCCGGTCGTGCCGGAATGTCATAGTCTGCTGGCCGGTCCCGAGTCATGGGAGACACAGGGCATTGGTGGCACGGGTCCTGACGGCACGGACATTGAAACTCTCGCGCACGCTTCTTTCGAGAAGGAGATGTTCCCGGTGACCTCTGCTGCTGCCTATCCAGTCCGTGTCGAGGCGTCGCTTGACTCCCCGTTGTCCCGGTGGCTGTGGCTGGTCAAGTGGCTGCTGGCCGTACCGCACTACATTGTGCTGGCGTTTCTCTGGATCGCCTTCACGCTGCTCAGCATCGTCGCCCTCTTTGCCATCCTGTTCACCGGGCGCTATCCGCGGTCCATCTTCGATTTCAACGTCGGCGTGCTGCGCTGGAGTTGGCGCGTCGCCTACTACGCGTACGGGGCCCTCGGCACCGACAAGTACCCGCCGTTCACCCTCAGAGAGTTGCCCGACGATCCCGCGCGGCTGGACATCGCCTATCCCCAGCGCCTCTCGCGAGGGTTGGTGCTCGTCAAATGGTGGCTGTTGGCGATTCCGCAGTACATCGTCATCGGGTTCTTCCTCGGTGGCGGCGGCTGGATCGCTTCTCGGTACGGGGACCAGAGCTGGGGCTTCAGCGGCGGCCTCATCGGCGTCCTCGTGCTCGTGGCCGCCGTCGTCCTGCTGTTCACCGGGCGCTATCCGCACCCGCTCTTCGACTTCATCCTCGGACTGGACCGCTGGGTGTTGCGGGTCGTCGCCTACGCCGGGTTGATGACCGACCGGTACCCGCCGTTCCGCCTGGACATGGGCGGCGCCGAGCCGGGCAGCACGCTTGCCATGTCCAGTGACGGGCCGGTCGGCGGGCCGCCGCCCGGTCCGTCGCGCCGAGGCTGGACCGGCGTCCGCATCGTCAGCGTGGTGGTCGGCTCGGTGCTGGCCTTGATCTCCGCCGGGCTGCTCCTCACGGGCGGAGCCGGACTGTGGGCGGACCGCACCCAAAGGGAGGACGGGTTCCTGACGACCTCCTCCAGCACGTTGCGCAGTGACGGCTACGCCATCACGACGGACACGATCGATCTGAACCTCAACGGACCGACGAGTGGTGTCGAGGCAAATTCACTGCTCGGCACGGTGCGGATACGGGCCGGCTCCACCGACCCCACCCGGCCAGTCTTTCTCGGCATCGCATCTGAGGCTGCCGCCCGGAAATACCTGGCGGGCGTTCACTATGCGACGGTGAGTGACTTCACCGGCGGGACCACCAAGTACGTCCAGCACGTGGGCGCCGTTCGCCCTATCCCGCCGAGGGCGGCCCGGATCTGGTCGGCAGCAGCGACCGGCCCCGGAACGCAGACTTTGCGCTGGCGACCGGACAACGGCAGCTGGATGGTGGTCGCCATGAACGCCGACGCGTCCCCCGGGGTAGACGTGCGGGCCAACGTCGGCGCGACCGTGCCCGCACTGCGATGGATCGCCATCGGTCTGCTCATCGGCGGCGCGGTCCTGCTCATCGTCGGTGTGGTGCTCATCGCTGTTCCGGTCAGCCGCGCGACCCGGTTCGGTGCTCGTAACCGAGCGTAGCTGCAAGGGCACAAATCACGCATCACTGTGCAGGAGCACGAGGAGCCCAGGTCGGCATTCCGAATGAAACAACGCCCGAGAGAATGGCACACCAAGGACATAAGAGGCACGCACTCTAGCCGCTGTCGGCCAGGTGTGTCACTCTGGGTTGACTCGCCCGCCTTCTCCCGGGAGGTACCATGCGGCCTGTGCTGAGCGAGGCCAGTCTGCTGGACGGACTCGAGCAGGCGGTCGTGGTGACGGACCTGACCGCCACCATTGTGTTCTGGAACGCCGCCGCCGAGTCCCTCTACGGCTGGACTCGCGATGACGCCATCGGGCGTCCGGTGTTCGAGGTCACTCCGACCGCGGCCTCGCGCCGACAGGGTGAGGAGATCTTTGAGGCTGTCCGACTCGGGCGCCGCTGGTCCGGTGACTACCCTGTCCAACGCCGTGACGGCTCGACCTTCCTGGCTCAGGTCACACTGACCCCGGTGCACGACGACAAGGGCAACCACGTAGCGGTGTTGGGCGTTTCGCAGGACGTCACCGATGCCCGCCTCATGGAGGCGCAGGCCGGCGACAGCGCCGACCGACTCCAGCTTGCGGTGGACGCCGGCCACCTCGGTTGCTGGCAGTGGACCCGGGCCACCGGCCAGGTTCGCTGGGACGAGACGATGGAGAGGGTGTTTGGCCTGGCACCCGGCAGTTTCCCGGGCACGCTGGACGCATGGTTCGACCTGGTCTACCCCGACGACCGGGCGAAGGTGCTGGGGATGCACGACGACGTTGTGACCGGCGGGGCGTCGCACCACAGGTTCGACTACCGCGTCGTCGCCCCCGACGGGCAACTGCGTCGGGTCGAGGGTCGCGGCCGGGTGCTGCGCACCGCGGACGGCAAGGTTCTCGGCAGTGTCGGCTACGTGCATGCCGTCGGCGAGATGCGGGCCACCCTGCGCTGAGGTCCCTGGCACGTTACCGGCGGAGCCGGCCGGGGCTCTGTTTCGGTCCCCCCTGAACCGGCTGCGCTGGCGGGACGTGATTCGGGGTGAGGGTCGGCAACCGGATCACGGGGCCCGGCCACCGGTCACCGAGGTTGTGGGATTTCTCATGTCAGCAAGCGTGCTTACCGGGACAAGCTCGCGCCGGGCCGCCGTGCTCATCGCCGCAGGCGCCCTGGCCGCTGGGTGCGGCAGCAGCGGAGGGACCACGGCAACCGCCACGCAGACTGCCACGCCCAAGAGCTCCGCGCCGAGTACTGTCGCCGCGGCCGCGACCGTGGCGACGCACACGGGCCCGTTGGGCGCCTACCTGACCGGCAAGGCCGGCAGGACGCTGTACTTCTTCGCCGCGGACAAGGGCAGCCGCTCCGTGTGCAACGGGACGTGCGCGACCTACTGGCCGCCGCTGAGCGCCACGGGCGCCCTGACGGCGACGGAGGACGCGCGAAAGGGCCTGCTCGGCACGACCCGGCGCGCGGACGGCACGACGCAGATCACTTACGCCGGACATCCGGCGTACTACTTCATCAAGGACACCAAGGCGGGTGACACGGCCGGCCAGGGGATCAACGTCGACGGCGGGCTGTGGTGGATGATCACGCCGAGCGGCGTCAGCATCGTCAAGCGGCTCACGCCGGTGCCCGCCAGCCACGCCCCGGCATCACCCAGCAAGAGCACCGGCGGCGGATACGGCTACTGACCCCCATCGCCTAACGTAGCCGTCAACCGCGACTTACGTAGCGTGCCCAGCCTTCGCCGCCGTTGCGAGGGCCGGGCACGCTGGTCAGGTCAGGCGTACAACGATTCGATCTCCGCGGCGAAGTCCCGGACGACGACGTTGCGCTTGAGTTTGAGGGTGGGCGTCATCTGGCCGCTCTCCTCGGTGAAGTCCACGTCGAGGATCCGGTACTTGCGGATTCCCTCCGCCCGGCTGACGGTCTTGTTGGCGTCCGCAATAGCTGCGTCGATGGCCTCGATGAGATCCGGGTCCTGCTTGATCTCGGCAACCGTGGCCGCGGGCTTGCCGTTGCGCTCCCGCCAGCCTTCCAACGCCTCCGGGTCCAGCGTGATGAGCGCGGCGATGTACGGCTTGCGGTCGCCCACGATGACGCACTGGCTGATCAGCGAATGCGCCCGAAGACCGTCTTCCAGATAGGCGGGTGAGACGTTCTTGCCGCTGGCGGTGACGATGAGTTCCTTCTTCCGGCCGGTGATCCGCACGAAGCCGTCCTTGTCCAACTCGCCGATGTCACCGGAGTGGAACCAGCCGTCGCCCTCCAGGACCTGCTTGGTGGCGGCTTCGTTGTGCCAGTAACCGCGGAACACATGGTCCCCCTTGAGCAGGATCTCGCCGTCCTCGGCGATCGCGGCCGAGGCGCCGGGAACAGGCCGGCCGACTGTGCCGATGCGGATCGCGTTCGGGAGGTTCAGCGTGGCGGCCGCCGAGGTTTCGGTGAGACCGTAGCCCTCGAGCACCGTGATGCCGGCGCCGCGGAAGAAGTGGCCGAGTCGCGCGCCGAGCGGCGCCCCGCCGGAGATCGCGTACCGGACGTTTCCGCCGAGGCTGTGCCTGATCTTGGAGTAGACGAGCTTGTCGAAGAGCAGGTGTTGCAGGGTCAGAATGGGGTTCGGCCGGCCTCGTTCGAGCGCCTCGCTGTAGCCGACCGCGGTGGACTCCGCCAGGTCGAAGATCTTGCCCTTGCCACCGGCGTCTGCCTTGATCTTGGCGGCGTTGTAGATCTTCTCGAAGATCCGCGGCACGGACAGCACAAACGTCGGCTGGAACTCGGCCAGGTCGGCGATGAGGTCCTTCATGTCTGCGGTGTGACCGAGCCGGACCCGGGAGGCCATCGTGGAGTACTGGATGACCCGGCCGAGAACGTGCGCCAGTGGCAGGAACAGCAGCGTCGACGTGCCCTCCTTGAAGACGTCTGACAGTGCTGCGGTGGTGGTCAGCGCGTCGTAGAGGAAGTTGCCGTGGGTCAGCTCGCAGCCTTTCGGCTTGCCGGTGGTGCCGGAGGTGTAGATGATCGTCGCCAGCATGTCGCCGGTGATCGCGGCCCGCCGTTCGGTGACCTCGTTGTCGCTCACCGTGGCACCGTTGTCGGTCAGGGTGTCCAGGTCGCCGGCCTCGATCCGCCAGACGTGCCGTAGGCCCGGGAGCTCGTGGGACAGGCCCTCGACGGTCCTGGCGTGCCGATCCGTCTCCACGATCACCGCGACCGCTTCGGAGTCGCTGAGGTTCCAGGCCACCTGGTCCGGCGCAGACGTCTCATAGATGGGTACGGTTACCGCTCCGGCGGTCAGGATCGCGAAGTCGGCTAGTGTCCACTCGTACCGGGTCTTGGACAGCAGCCCGACCCGGTCCCCGGGGGAGACTCCGGCCCCGATCAGACCCTTGGCGAGCGCGGTGACCTGGTCGGCGAACTCCCGGGCTGTGACGTCGGTCCAGACGGCGCCGTCCTTGCGGGAGAACGACACCAGATCCGGAGCCTCGACCGCATTGCGGAAGACGATGTCGGTGAGGTTCTCCTGCGGCCGAAGGCTGATCAGAGGAGGTGTCGTGTACGCCTGCCCGGTTGCGGCAGAGGTGCTCCGACCTTTCGGCTTTCCGGTCCTGCTGGTGGGGCCGTTGACGCGGCGGGCTTCGCCTCGGGTGGTAACGCTCATCAGTTCTCCAAGAGGTATGACAGCCGCGAACGCACCGGTCCTGGATTGGGCCCGGATGTCGAGAGGACTCTGCAGGGCGCGGCCTGTCGGTACAGAGTGAAAGTGCCATTCCCGCTGACTGCCGTCCGGCACGGTGCCGCTGGCGTGGCGGGTTTAGGCAGGTCCCACTAGGGACACTACTCTTATGTGCTAACAGCTGCAAGCACTCTGCAAGCACCCGGTTACGGAACTGCCATCTGACCGATCTCACCCGGTGGCGCGGTCATGACGGAAGCGGGGCGTTCTTTGGTCGGACTGGTTTCTGCTCATTGCTGCTACTTGCATCTGTCGACGGCCGTGCTGAGCTCCCGTTGGAGCGGTTGAGCAGGTGGTGGGCCAACCAGGCGACGGTGGCCTGGACGAACGTGACGCGGTTGTCGGTCTGGAGCAGTTCGTGTGCCTCGTCCTCGAACAACAGGTAGCGGTGGGGGGTGCCGCGGGCCGCCAGGGCCGCGACAACCTGCTCCGACTCTTCCAAAGGAACGTTCGTGTCATGGGCGCCGTGTACGACGAGGAGCGGGGCTGACAGCCGGTCTATCCGGTGTATGGGAGAGAGGTCATGGAGCAGTGCGGCATCGGCGACCGGGTCGCCGTACTTGCTGGCGGCCGCAGCCGCGATCCATGGTTCGGTGTGGGCGTAGAACGTGGCGAAGTTGGCGATGCCGCAGATGTCGACGCCGGCGGCGAACATCTCCGGGTAGCGGACCATGGCGGCGAGCGTCAGGTAGCCGCCGTAGGACCGGCCCGCGCACCCGATACGACCGGCCTGGGCGATGCCGGCTGTGAGGAGGTAGTTGGCGCATGCTGCGACGTCGGCGATGGCGGCATACCGTCCCTCCCGGTCATCCGCGCAGCCGAAGGCCCGGCCGAATCCGGACGAGCCACGCACGTTGGGTGCGAATACCGCGAGTCCGGCAGCGACCAGTGATTGGAAGAGAGAGTTGTAGACGGGGCGTTCCTGCGCCTCCGGGCCGCCGTGCAGATGGATGACGGTGGGCCACGGTCCCTGGCCCTC
>JADGOV010000028.1 GCA_017882785.1 Frankiaceae bacterium | reverse complement strand
GCCCTGTTCACGACGACTTTGCCGCTCATGTCAGGCCCGCCTCACGTCCGCGCTGGAAGTACGCAGAACTCGTTGCCGGACGGGTCTGCGTAGAGCCGCCACGGCAGCTCGCCCCCCTCCGGGTGGAGCTCGCGGCCGCCGCGCTCGGCGATGCTTGTCGCGACGTCGTCGGGATCATCTTCAGTCTCAAGCCGGATGTCGAGGTGCAGCCGGTTCTTGGTCGTCCCCTTGGGGGCTGGCTCAGGGCACAGCTCAAGGAAGGGACCAAGCAGCGACGGGTGGCGCAGGGACCGGGGCGCGACGCCGACCGCGTCGGTCCAGCCGGTCAGCCAGGACCAGAACTCCGCATCCCTGTCCGGCTTGGCAGAGTCGAGCGGGAGCGCCGCGAGGGGTCCGGTGTCGGCGTACGCCGCTCGATCCTCCATGACGCAGCAGGGATTGCCCTCCGGGTCGGCGAGCACCACCCAGGGCACATCGCGCTGACCGATGTCGAGGCGTCGTGCGCCCAGCCCGAGCAGCCGCTCGACTTCCTGGGTCTGGCGGGCCCCGCCCAAGAGGTCCAGGTGGAGTCTCGGCGGCTCGAATGGCGGCTCGGGGACGCGCTGGAAGCACAGGTCGAGCACCGGTCCGCCCTCGATGGTGAGCCGCGTCTCGAAGGCATCAGGCTCGTCGGTCAGCCGCTCGCCGCCGAGTACCGCCTCCCAGAACCGGCCCAGCCGCTGCGGCTCGACGGCGTCGATGACGAGGTTCTCCAGATACATGCACCCACCGTAGGTCCAGCAGGCGGCGACATCGCGAGCCATGACACGACTCTGGCGCCCATACCTCCGGCGACGTCGCGACGCTCGCTCGCGGTCAATACAGCGGCGTGCAGGATGCACGATCATCGCTGTTGGCATCGCGCTCGTCGGAGTGGCTAGCCGGAACCGCGGCAAGCCGATCCATCGGTAGAGCGACAGCGGCTGATTCGTGCGTTCAGCTCGCGCCGAGCGCGATCGTGTCTTCGCGAGGACGACCAGGTAAGTGCCGTTCCTCACCTGGCCGGCGAGAAGGCAGGCGCCCTGTAAGGACAGCTACATTGTCCGCTCATCGGCCATGAGCGCGCGACAGACGCCCCCTCTGATTGCCCCACCGACGCCCCCGACGCGGACAAGAGTGCATCGTGGGTCCACGGCTACATTGCCGAATCCGCCTGTACCGGATCAAGCAGCGGCCGCCGGCCGCTGAACCCCCGGCAGGCTAGGGCAACATCTCTGACCCACGATCGCGGAGATTCGACTCCTCAGGTGGCCGCCGATCAGACCAGCTGCTTACCGAGTTCGATGGCGGTGTCCACTCAACGAGCCGGCCGTCTCCCACAAACCAGCTGCCGCGGTCCCGGCTTCGCCGGGGCCTTGCCACCGAATTCGCCATCCCGACACCCGACACCGCGCGGCCATCCGTCCAGCCAGGCGGACCGACCTGCAGCTCCCGGACTCAATCGCCCACGATCTGCCCACAGGGAGCCGTAGACGGCCGGACTCAACCGGACGCCGCGGGACGAATGAAGATCGCTCCTCTCGGAGAATAGGCCCTGGTCAGCTGCATCTTCGCAGGTCGAGCGGAGGGCGTGGGATTCGAACCCACGAGGACGCTTCCGCGCCCTAACGGTTTTCAAGACCGTCGCCATCGGCCACTAGGCGAGCCCTCCTGGATCACAACGTACGACACGGGCACCGGGTAGCCCGTCCCGCCGGGCTGGTGGTGTCCTGGACGACGTGACAACCTGCTGCTCGAGGGCGCGGCCCTGCTGAGGTTCGTGCATCCCGACACCGCACCCGACGTCCGGATCACGTAGCGGCTCGCTGAGAGCTCACTCGTTGTTGCCAAAGCTCCGCCCGGTGAGGAAACGCTGTGATCAGTGGGTGCCGGGCGTCGCTTGGCAAGGAGCCACCGCCGGCACGATCAGCAACATCGGGTCTGCGGTGATGTCGTCGCCAGATTCTGCCCCTCGATGTGGCATCGGTCGTTCGCCGCTACAGCTGGCAGTCGGGATCGGAGTCAGGGGCTCCAGACCCCGCGCAGCACCGTCTGCACGACAGGTCCCGCGACGAGCAGCACGATGACCGCCCACCACACGCTGCCGGTCAGCCCATACGTCACGAGCGCGGCGCCGACGCCACACACGGTCATGATGACGGCGTACGCCGCGATGGCACGGCCGGATCGACTCGAGGGGGACCTGCTCATCGCCGTCCGCCCCTCCACCATTGTTCCGAGACCGCGGCATCGGAGCCCTGACGCTTCCCTCGTGGCACCGTTCAGGGCAGAGGCGAAGGTCCCGCCGTCGCGCCCAGCACCGGCGTCAAGCACCGTTCTGCCCATACCCGTCCGCAGCAACTCCTGGCGGCGTCGGCCGTACCCGGCCGGCCCTTATGGCGGCGTCGTCCGCGATCCGTACGCCGTGAGCGTCCTTGAGACAACGCTGGAAAGCGTTCTGGTCCAGCGGGTCGATCCCCGAGGCCTCGACCAGGGCCACCCACTCCTCCATCGTGCGGCCGTGCCCTCGCGCACCGACTCGCTGACGGCCGCGAGCCATGTCCTCCTGGTGACGGCATGCCGCGAGAGCAGTTCGGGGGTGATGCGGACGAGGCCCGAGCCGACAAGAATCGATGAGTGGACGGTCGCTTGACGTTGCGGGACGGACGGACGCTGGCCTGGCACGAGTGGGGCGCGAGGGACGGCACACCGCTGCTGCGACTGCAGGGCACACCGGGATCGCGCCTGTCCCGCTACCCGCGACTCTCGCTCTGGGAGCGACTCGGCTTGCGGGTGATCATGGCCGATCGGCCGGGTTACGGCGCGTCGACCCGGCTCCCGGGGCGCGGACTCGCCGTCGTCGCCGACGACCTCGTCGAGCTGCTCGACCATCTCGCCCTCGCCCGGGTGCCTCTCATGGGCGGTAGCGGTGGCGGACCGCACGTCCTGGCCATGTGCGCCCGTCATCCCGAACGGGTCCGTGCCGCGACGGTCGTCGTCGGCGCGGCGCCGTTCGAGGACGACGACGTACCGCTGCTCGTGGGCCTGAACGCGGAGGCGTACGGGCGTATCCGCGATGGAGGTTGGGATGCGTTGTACCCCCTGCTCGCCGAGCATCGGGACGCCCTGCTGGCCGACCCGATCTCCGCGTTCCGGGCCGCCATGGCCGGGGCTCCGGAGTCCGACCGCGAGATCATGGCCGACCCGGCCTGGCAGCGCGCTTTCGCGCAGGGCGCGTCCGAGGCTCTGCGGCCGGGCGCGGAAGGCTGGACCGACGAGACGACCGCGATCTTCACTGCCTGGGACATCGATCCCGAGGACGTGGCCGTCCACATCGTGTGGTGGCACGGTCGACACGACGCGAACGTCCCCCTGCAGGCGGCGGAACGGGTCGTGGCCCGCATTCCCTCCGTGGACCTGCAGGTATGGGACGCAGCCGGTCACCTGGAGAGCTACCACCGTGAGGAACAGCTACTCGCTGGCCTGATGTCGCGATGAGGCGGACCTGGCCGGTACAGCCGGCGACATCCTCAGCCGAGGAAGGCTGGCGTCTCTTGCACCCCGATCCGGACCACGGGGCCGGTGCCGACGGCGCGCACCCGCGGCCACCGCCGGGAGTAGGTAGCTACGGCGTCGTCGTACCCCGCCGCGCCGGGCTGCAGCACGACGCCGACAGCGGGACGCCACGAGCCACGGAGCAGGACTTCCATGGCGGCGGGCCGGCGCAGGTTGCGCCACCATCGTTTCGTATCCGGCCGGCCTGGCAAGATCACCATGCCAGCCCGGTCGGTGGCGTACATGGCCGGCAGCTCGAACACCCGACCGGAGACAGCGCCCCGCAGCCTCAGCGTCACCAGCGACCGGTCGAGCAAGCGATGCGTCGGGGAGCCGAGCACGGCGAGGACTACGCGGCTGTGTGGGGACGAGCCGGCAAGCGAGGGAAGAAACCACCCGCTGGCGAGGCCAAGGACGGTGCCCGCGGCCAGCCCGGTGACGGCCCCGAGCCCGGCGACAGCGGCAACCGGCCAGTCCGCGCCCGGAGTGCTGGCCCCCAGGAAGATCACGGCCATCGCGGGCGCCCACGCCACGGCGTTCGCGCCGACCCAGCGCCACGGGTGCGCAACGTGCCCGCGCAGCACCAGCGCCTGGGCCGCGCCCAGCGCGGCGCCCATCAGGGCGCCGAGCACCGCGGCCCCGGCAAGGAGGAGCGGCCACGGCGGCGGCGCGCCTTCCTGCCCGCCGGACAGGGCGGCCGGCGCGGACGCCGCAGCCCATCCGATGCCAGCCACCGCGACGGTGACGAGCACCCAGCGCCGGCGGTCCAGGCGCGGAAGCCACCGGCGCAGTCCGGCGGCCTGCGCCGTGCCGAGGGCGATGCCCTCCACCAGCCCGCCGGCCACCACGAGCGAAAGCGCTGCGAAGGCAGCGAACACCGATGACCGTTCGCCCGCAACCACCTGGGAGGTCTTCGCCGCCAGGGCGGCAGCGGTCATACCCACTGCCTCGGCGCCCGCGCAGAGCGCGGTCCAGCGGGCCGCGGACGGGACCGTCGTGGCCGCAGCGGTTCGTTCGACGCCCAGGACTTCCGAAGACCGGCAGAGATTGCTCATGCCTGCTCACCTCGTCCCCCCAGCGTCCGCCGGCTGCGGCCGCCCCGGCCAGGTCCGAAGGTCCCGCAGGGAGTGTGTTCCTCCTCACCCCCAGCGCCGCGAGGCGTGCCTGACGCGGTGCCGGGCCCGTTGGGCACCTGACGGCCTTCAGAGCGGGACGAAGGTGAGGCCACGGTCCAGCAGGACAGGCAGCACTGTGCCCAATGCCTGCACGGTCTCCTGCCGATTGCCACCACCGTCGTGGCAGAGCACGATGTCGCCTGGCCGCATCGCCAACATCCGCCGGACTATGTTGGCGGTGCCGGGACGGGACCAGTCCCGGGGGTCGACGTTCCAGTCGATGGGGACCATGCCGTTGCCGGCCGCTGTCCGCAGGACCGTGGGGGACCGGACACCCGCCGGGGCGCGGAACAGCCTTGGCGCCTCACTCGTTGCGTCGATGATCGCCGACTGGGCGTCCACGACCTGCCGCCGGACCTCCGTTGGGGTTCGCCGGGCGAAGGTGAGCGGGTGGGTCATGGTGTGGTTACAGATCGAGTGCCCTTCCTCGACGACTCGCCTGGCCAGGTCGGGATGCGCCCTGGCCTGCCGACCGATGAGGGAGAACGTCGCCTGGACGCGGAGCCGGGCAAACAGGGCGAGCACCTGCGGGGTCCAATGCGGGTCGGGCCCGTCATCGACAGTGAGCGCGACCGCGGTCGCGCCCGCCGCGGGAAGCACCTCGGGAAGCCGGAAGACCGGCCGGGCACAACAGGCACAGGGTGCACGGCTCCACGAGTCGACGTTCCACCGACCCCGGCGCCCGACATCGTCGAGAGCGCCCGGGGCTGAACCGCGGCGCCTACCCCGCTGGCGACTGCGGCCGCCGACAGGTACAGCAAGCGCCGCCGGGACAACACGGCGCCCCGGTCCGGCGATCCGTCCCCGCTGCGCACAGCACCCCTTCCACACTCCGGTTGCCTACCTTCCAGAGTCACCGGCGCCGGGCGGCAAGCGGCGCGACACGCCGGCAGCCCGCCGACCGGCGGCCACGGTTCGGGGCCGCCACTGGACAGGGCGAGACAATGACCGGGTGCAGGTCGACATCCTGGGGCCGCTGGCGTTTCGGCGACGCCGGGCTCGTGGAGCAGTCCGACGCCGGCGGCCGGCTCATTGTGCGCGACGATGTCGACGCCGCCTGTTTCGAGCGACCGTGGTCGATCACAGTGATCTCATCCGCAAGAGCGTCGGCCTCCTCCAGATACTGGGTGGTCAGCGGGACGGCCACCAGCGAGAGGTCCTCGTCCACCGAGGCGTACTGGCCGGTAAGACCGATCATGCGCCGGACCTGGTCGGGATGCCGGACGGCGTCGATGCCGGCGAGCCGGGCGTGCCCGCGTCGGGGCGCAGCAGAGTGGCGAGGATCCGTACGGTGGGCACACGGCGCTGACACCGGGGCACGTGCGGCCTGGCGTCAGTCGCCGAGGTGCCGCTTCTGCGGGTAGACGGTCTCGCCGCGGGCGAGCATGGTGATGAACTGCTCGATTCGCCGGGCACGGGTTTCGGGTAGCTTGGCGGCCTCAATGCGATACAGGATGGCGTAGCGATTCTGGCTGGTGAGAATGTCGAACATCGCCAGTGCGCGGGGCTGGGCGGCCAAGGCGGCGGAGAGGTCCGGAGGGACCTCGATGCTGCCCGGTCCGGCGTAAGCCGCCTCCCATCGACCGTCGGCCCTGGCCCGGGCGACTTCGGCGAGACCAGCCGGATGCATGAGTCCCTCGGCGGTCAGCCGGTCGACGATGCCGACATTGCGTCTCGACCACGGGCTCTTGGCCCGCCTGGGGGTGAATCGCTGCAGGTAGGTGGCCCCGTCCCGGCGCCGTACCTGGCCGTCGATCCAACCGTGGCAGAGTGCCTCGTCCAGCGCCGCGTCGTAGGTGAGGCGCGTCGGTTGGGTCGTGCCCTTCTTGGCGAGCACGAGCCACACGCCTACCGGGTTGTCGTGGTGCGCGCCGAGCCACTTCCGCCAGTCGGCGGCGTCGGCGGCGGTCAGTTCGGGCAGCTCATCGGCCATCACCGACCAGCTTGGCAGATGCTCTCCCGGGTCGTACGGGATGGCCGACCACCCGGCGGGGGACACTACCCAGCGTGGCCCCGCACGTCTCCGTAGGAATGTTGCATACACAAGAACTGTTGTGCCGGTATCGGCTCACCCGGCCGGGCGAGCCGTCCGCTACCCAGCGATGGAGGAACTATGCCAGCTGTGACCGTGGACAACGTACTCGCGCTGCCGCGCATCCCGCGGGTGGACGCGACCGTCGGTACCGACCGGCCGGTCAGGTCGGTCACGACCGCACCGAGTGGATTCGAGGGCGAAGGCTTCCCCGTCCGGCGGGCGTTCGCGGGAGTCGACATGCTCGACCTCGACCCGTTCATCCATATGGACCAGATGGGCGAGGTGGACTACGCCCCGGGGGAACCGAAGGGCACCCCCTGGCACCCGCATCGCGGGTTCGAAACCGTCACCTACATCATCGACGGGACCTTCGACCACCAGGACTCCCACGGCGGCGGCGGCCGGATCACCAACGGCGACACCCAGTGGATGACCGCCGGGGCCGGGATCCTGCACATCGAGGCGCCACCGGAATCACTGGTGATCTCCGGCGGGCTCTTCCACGGGATCCAGCTCTGGGTGAACCTGCCCCGGGCCAACAAGTGGAACACGCCGCGCTACCAGGACATCCGCGGCCGGGAGGCCACCCTGCTGACCTCCGACGACGGCGGCGCGTTGGTGCGCCTGATCGCCGGTGACGTCGCCGGGTACGCCGGGCCGGGCTCGACATTCACCCCCATCACGCTGACCCACGTCACTCTCACACCCGGCGCACAGCTACGGCTGCCATGGCGGGCCGAGTTCAACGCACTCGCCTACGTCCTCGCCGGACGGGGCAGCATCGGCCCGGACCGACGGCCGATCCGCACCGGCCAACTGGCCGTGTACGGCGCCGGCGACGCCATCAGCGTGGCCGCTGACCTGCGACAGGACGCCCACACCCCGACCCTGGAGGTGCTGCTGCTCGGCGGCCAGCCGATCCGGGAGCCTGTCGTGCACTACGGGCCGTTCGTGATGAACACCAAGGCCGAGATTCTGACCGCTGTCGAGGATTTCCAGGCCGGCCGGTTCGGCCAGATTCCTGCCCGCGAGATGCCGCACCGCCACCCCACCGACGTCGATCCCAGCACGGCCGAGGAGGACAAGGGGCAGTAGACCGGATCAGCGACCCGGACGCTGGATCCAGCCGGTCGCCGAGCCCCCTAGACGACGCCGGCCTGCCCGCGTTGCAGCGCCTGGCCAACGAGGAATCCCGCTGCCTGAGGACCGTACTCGACACCCTGACCGACCGCTGAAACGGGAGGGGCCTGCCGATACCGGGTCAGGCGAGAGGTCGGTCACTCAGGCAAGCTCCTTGAGGGCAGCGACGAATGCCGTCGAGGTCCGCCGATCGCGCACCGCAACACGCAACCACCGCGGGCCAAGTCCGGGGAAACTGTCGCCGCGACGGACGACGAACCCCTTGCCGCGCAACGCCTCGCGCACCCCTTCGGCCCGCACCTGGAGCAAGACGAACGACGCCTGCGGGTGGGGCACTACGCGCACCCCGGGAACAGCGTGGAGCAGGTCGACGAGGGCCGCCCGCTCGCCGGCCAGGGTCAGCGCCCACGCTGCCGCCTCCTCGAGGGCACGCGGCCCGGAGCAGGCCTCACACGCGGCGAGGGCCGGCGCCGAGACCGCCCAGTGCGGCTGGGCGGCCGCGAGCCGGTCGACCACGGTCGCGTCGGCAAGTAGGTAGCCGGCTCGTAGTCCGGCGAGCCCCCACGTCTTGGTGAGGCTACGGATCACCGCGAGGCCGGGCTGATCGCGCTCAGCCGCCAGCGAGTGGGGCTCACCCGGAACGCAGTCGGCGAAGGCCTCGTCAACCACGAGGAGCCGTCCCGGACGCAACAGCGAACGCAGCGCGCCCGCCGGATGGGCCACCGACGTCGGGTTCGTCGGGTTGCCGATGACGACGAGGTCGGCGTCCTCCGGGACGAGTGCGGCGTCGAGGGCGTACGGCCACTGCAGCACGACCCGCTCGACTCTGTGGCCGGCCGCGCGCAGGGCTACCTCGGGTTCGGTGAACTGGGGGTGCACGACGACGGCCCGCCGCGGAGTCGACGCGTGGGCGAGCAGGACGAAGGCCTCGGCCGCGCCGGCGGTGAGCAGCACCTCCTCGGCGGACCGCCCGTGGCGGGCCGCGACAGCCGCGCGGGCGGCAGAGCCCTCGGGGTAACGAGCGAGGTCGACGGCGGCGATGCGGCGCGCAAGCCAGCCGGGTGGCGTGCCGGGACGCACGTTGACGGCCAGATCGGTAAGCCCGGCTGCGACGTCTGCGTCGCCGTGGTGACGCAGTAGTGCGTCATCGGGCGCGTAGACCGGTGGCATACCGCTGCTCATGCCCCGGCGTGCCGGGCAGCGCGGCAGGCGGCGAGGAACCGCTCAGCGATGCCTGGGCTGCCCGCCCAGTGCAGGTGCAGGTAAGACGCATGTACGTTGCCCTGGACGAATCCGTCCACGATCGCATCCCGACCGTCGTGCCACCGCCAGGCCGGCCGAGCCCCCGACGCGGGTCGGGTCGCGGTCCGATGGAACTCGTGCCCGTGCACTCGCGTACCCGCGGCGGCGAGCACCGAATCGTACGGGGCCGCCGCTTCGCGGTAGCCCAGAGTGAGCCGATCGGTCATGGCCGCGTCGGCGGCCAGCACCCCGCACATCGGGCTGCCGCCCAAGGTCGCGGCCAGGTAGAGCAGGCCGGCGCACTCGGCCGCTATCGGCCTGTGCGAGCGGGCCAGGTCGGCGACGTCAGCCCGCATCGGCGCGTTGGCCGACAGGTCCGCGGCGTGCGTCTCGGGGAACCCGCCGCCGATGACGAGCCCGTCGACACCGTCGGGCAACCGCTCGTCGCGCAGCGGGTCGAAGCGCACGACCTCGGCACCGGCGCCGGCCAGCAGTTCGGTGTGCTCGGTGTAACCGAACGTGAACGCCGCACCACCGGCGACAGCGACCCGGACCGGGGCGGCGATGTCCTCAGACGGCCGCTCGAGCGCGCCGAGGAGAGGGTCGCCGGCAGGGATCGGGCCGGCCGAGCGGGCCACCGACGCGACCCCCTCGAGGTCGACGCTGCCGCCGACGGCCGTACCGAGCGCGGCGACGGTCCGCCGGGCGTCTGCGGCCCGCTCGGCGGCCGGAATCAGTCCCAAGTGTCGCGACGGCGTCGCGAGGGAATCCTGGCGGCGTAGCGCACCCAGAACGGCCACCCCGGCTTCCGCGAGCGCGTCGCCGAGGATCTGTTCGTGCCGCGCCGACCCGACCCGGTTGAGGATGACCCCGCCGATGCGCACGGACGGGTCGAAGGTCGAGAAGCCGTGGACGAGCGCGGCCACCGAACGCCCCATACCGGACGCATCGACGACGAGCACGACCGGCGCGCGCAGCAACCCGGCGACATGCGCGGTCGAGGCGACGTGCCTGCGGCCGGTGGCCCCGTCGAACAGCCCCATGACGCCTTCGATGATCGCGATGTCCGCCGGCACAGGCGTCGTGGCGCCGTGCACGAACAGCGGTGCGATCGCCTCCTCGCCGACGAGCCAGGGATCGAGGTTGCGTCCGGGGCGTCCGGCGGCGAGGGCGTGGTAGCCCGGGTCGATGTAGTCCGGACCGACCTTGTGACCGGAGACGACCAGACCGCGCGCCCGGAAGGCCGCGAGCAGTCCGGTTGCCACCGACGTCTTGCCGTGCCCACTGGCCGGCGCCGCGATGACCACGCGAGGGATGGTCACCATTCGATGCCGCGTTGGCCCTTCTGCCCCGCGTCCATGGGGTGTTTGACCTTGGTCATCTCGACGACGAGGTCGGCCGCCTCGATCAGCGCCGGTGCGGCCTGGCGACCAGTGATGATCACATGCTGGTGGCCGGGTCGGTGCGCGAGGGTGTCGACGACGTCACTCACGTCGACCCAACCCCACTTCATGGGGTAGGTGAACTCGTCCAGGACGTAACACCCGTAGCGCTCGGCGGCCAGATCGCGCTTGATCTGCTGCCAGCCTTCGAGCGCGTCGCGCGCGTGGTCCTCCTCCGACCCGCGCTGGATCCACGACCAGCCCTCGCCCATCTTGTGCCAGTCGACGGCAGCACCCTCGCCGGTCTGTTCGTGCAGGCGGCCGAGCGCGCGGAAGGCGGCTTCCTCGCCGACCTTCCACTTCGCGCTCTTGACGAACTGGAACACCCCGATCGGCCAACCCTGATTCCACGCCCGAAGCGCAAGGCCGAAAGCCGCCGTCGACTTCCCTTTCATGTCCCCGGTGTGCACGATCAGCAGCGGCCGGTTGCGGCGCTGCCGGGTCGTCATGCCGTCATCGGGCACGGTGGCCGGCTTTCCCTGTGGCATCAGGCAACCTCCTTGAGGATCCGTACGGAGTCCGCGAGATCACCCGCGGCCAGCTCACCCAGGTGCAGGCACGGCCCGCCGAGCGCGGTGGCCAGGGAGGCGGCCAGTCCCAGCCGCACGTGGCCGTTCTCGCAGTCGACGACGACGCTGGCGACCCGGTCGCGGGCGATCAACCGGGCGGCCGGCCCTGGGTCGCCGCCGGCAGTGTGCCGGCCGTCGGTGACGACGACGAGCAGCGCCCGCCGTTGTGGGTCGCGCAGCCGTTCCAGGGCGAGCGTCTCGTGGGCCTTGAGCAGCCCGGCGGACAGCGGGGTTCGTCCGCCCGTCGGCATGACCGTCAACCGGGCCCCCGCCGCGTCCACCGACGACGTGGGCGGCAGCAGGAGCGTGGCCTCGGTGCCTCGGAAGCAGATCAGGCCGACCTTGTCGCGCCGCTGGTAGGCATCGAGCAGCAGGGACAGCACAGCGCCTTTCACCGCGCCCATCCGCTGGCGCGCCGCCATCGAGCCGCTTGCATCAACCGCGAACAGGACGAGATTGCCCTCCCGGCCCTCGCGGCAAGCCGTACGCAGGTCCTCGCGGTGCAGGAGGAGGCCCGGGGCGCGACCGCGACCGCGTGCACGTTGGTGTGGGGCGGCCGCGGCTATCGTCGCCGGCAGATGGATGCCGTGCACCCGCCCGGCTGTGGTCCGGACGGCGCGGACCACCTGCCCCGAGTCGGTTTCGGCGCGCGAGCGGCGCCCGGCCGCGCCCCGGCCGATGCCCGGCACCTCCAGGCGTCGGGCCGCAAACGGCGTCGTCGGCGCGGCGGTCTGCTCACGGCCGGGCGCGGTCGGCGGCTTCGCACCTTCGCTGTCAGGTGTCTCCGGTGGCGCGGTGTCGGTACCGCTCTGCTGATCATGGTTGGAGGTGGGTGGTTCGGCCGGCGAACCGCCGGGGTCGGGACGATCGGGCTCGGGACCATCGGGGCCCGGGTCACCGGCGTCGCGCAGGGCGTTGTCAAGTTGCTGCTCGTCCAGACCGGGGGCGTCGAACGGGTTACGCCGGCGACGGTGCGGCAGGGCAAGACGGGCGGCAACGCGTACGTCCTCGACCTCGACGGCATTGCGCCCCTGCCAGGCGGCGTGCGCCGCAGCCGCCCGCGCGGTGACGATGTCGGCGCGCATCCCATCGACGTCGAACGCTGCGCACACCGTCGTGATCTGGTGCAGGGCCGCGTCGGAGAGCTCCACCGACCTCACCACCTCCCGCGCCGCCGCAATGGACGCGGCCAGGCCGGACTCCTCGTCGGCGAAACGCCGAGCGAAGGCGTCCCCGTCGGCGTCGAACGCCATCCGCCGCCGCACGACCTCGGCGCGCAGCGCCGGGTCACGTGGTGCGGCGACCTCAACGGTGAGCCCGAAGCGGTCGAGCAGTTGCGGCCGCAACTCCCCCTCCTCGGGGTTCATCGTGCCGACAAGCAGGAAGCGGGCAGCGTGGCGGACGGACACACCCTCACGCTCGACGTAGCAGGTGCCCAACGCCGCCGCGTCGAGCAGCAGGTCGACGAGGTGGTCGTGCAGCAGGTTGACCTCGTCGACATAGAGCACGCCCCGGTTCGCCGCGGCCAACAGACCCGGCTCGAAGGACTTCACCCCCTCGACCAGCGCTCGTTCGATGTCGAGGGAGCCGGCCAGGCGATCCTCCGTGGAGCCGACGGGGAGCTCGACGAGGCTGGCCGGCCGCCGCTCGACGGGGCCGTCGAGGCTGTGCGGCCCGTCGGGGCACAGTGGATCGGGACGGGCGGGGTCGCAGGAGAAGCGGCAGCCGGGCACGGCCGTGACGACCGGCAGCACCGTAGCGAGGGCGCGCACCGCGGTCGACTTAGCGGTGCCCTTCTCACCGCGAACGAGCACCCCGCCGATCTCCGGCGACACCGCGTTGAGAATCAAGGCCAGTCGCATGTCGTCCATACCGACGACCGCGCTGAACGGGAAGAGGGTCACCGGCCGACAGCCTCCGATCCAGCGGATTTCCGCGTCCGCTGACGGGGAACCGCCGGTCGGGTCGACCGGCGGCACGAATGCCGATGTCCTGGCTTCCAGCTGCGCTATCCGCAGCCGGTCACAGTGGCGGGACCGCCCCGGAGTTGATGCGCGTCATCGACGCCGCCCGCACCGGTGTTCCTCCGCATCCGTCGCCGTGATGTTCTCACACGCGGCGACCGCGTGGCAGCCTGAGCGGGTGACCACGAGCGCCGCGGCCCTGCGGACAGCCGCTGCGCTCGGACCGTACTTCGCCGTCGCTCTCACAGCCGACCTGACAGCAGACGGACCGGGCTGGCTGCCGCTGGCGGCGTTGGTGGACGACCCGGTACGGCTGCGCGAGCGCGTCGCCACGGCCCGATCTGTCCTGGCCGGCCGGTGCGGGCTTGCTCCCGACGCGATCGAGGAGCGGGCGACGGCGTCCATCCACTTCCTCGGGCTGGCCGCGCGGGTGATCTCCCCGGCCTTCGGCGCGGCGGTCCTGACCGGGACCGTGCCGGTGCTCGGGACGGGGGGCGTGCACTGGCAACCCGTGGACGGCGGACCGATCCCGCTGGCGGTGACCGCGCCGCAGGCACGCTGGGCGCCCACACTCGACGGCCTCGCCGACCTCATGTACGCCGACGTCGTGTCGATGACCGCCGAGCCCCTCGCCGAAGCCGTGCACCGCGAATTCCGCCTGTCCCCGAAGGTGCTGTGGGGCAACATCGCTTCCGCAGTCGCGGGGGCCGCGGCGGCGCTCGCCGTGACCCGACCCGACCTCGGCCGGCGCTCGACCGCGCTCGCGGATCGACTGCTCCAGCGGGGACGGTTAGCCGGCACCGGCCGCTTTCTGTCCACCGATCCGACCCGACCGGAGCGATTCTTCCGCCGGCGGAGCTGCTGCCTGTTCTACCGCGTCCCCGGCGGTGGCACCTGCGCCGACTGTGTGCTCAACGAAATCACCGCACCACGGCCGGTGACTCCGCGTCGGGAATGAGAATGGTCGGCCTGCCGGTGCCGTCGGCGTTCGCGGCCCAGACGTCAGAGGATGCGGTGCCGGCGGTGGTGCGGGGCAGGCCGTACACGACCCGACGGTTGTCGAGCCACTCGATCTGGTCATCGACGCTGCGCGACTCCGACAGGAGCTGCTCCCCCCCGGTACGCAGGTCGTAGACAGCGAGTCGCCATTGCCCGGGCGGCAGGTGGCCGTGCTTCTTGAAGGCGATCCGGGTCTTGTCGGGGGACAGGGACGGGCACTCGACGTCGGTCCGCACCGAGGTCATGGACTTCGCCGAGATGCTTCCCTTCACCAGCCAGGTGGTATGGCCCGCTGCCGCGGTGGCGTAGAAGTGGTCGTCGTCGGCGAACGTCACGCCCCAGAAGTTGCGGTCGGCCCTGGTGACCTTCTTGCCGTCGACCATCAACGAGAAGCTCTCGAGCTCCCCGACCGTCCCGCCGTTGGCCTTGGAGAGGAAGGTGCGGGTGGAGAACTGCCCGGGGTTGGCGTAGGTGTCGCCGAAGACGAAGTTCGTGGTGGCAGCGAGGCTGCCGTCGCGGGAGAGCCGGGCCCGGCTGGGGATCCCGGTGATGGGCAGGTGATGGGTGGGGGCCCACCTGTCGTTGAGCAGCGTCGAACTGTAGGTCGTGACGACCCCCCGATCGGCGGACAGGCAGAGCGCGTCGTGGTTGGTCGCGTACACACGGTCACAGCTCGCGGGTGTCAGGGCGCGTGGTCCGGACGGTGCGGTCAGCGGTACGGCGGCGGCGCGGCCATAGTCACCTCCGAGCGCGGTGTCCCGAAACACGATGTAGGGGCCCTTCCGGACCTCCCCGAGATCCGACCGGGTGGCCACCGGTGGCGCGTGCCGGACCGTCCTCTCCTGGACACCGCGTCGATGCAGGACGTACCCCAGCGAGCCCACGACCGCCACGAGGATGACGACAGCCAGAACCACCGTCCGCCCGGTCCTGCTCACGCGAGCGCCTCCTCGCCCACCGACGGAGACCCGGCGTGGGTGCCGGCCACCCGGAGCAGCCAGGCCGCCAACGGGATGACGAGGGTCAGTACCGCGGCGAAGACCAGCAGCGCGGGCGAGCGGCCGACGGTGACCCACAGCGCGCCGAATGCCATCGAGGCGCCGAAACGGGCCAGCGCGACCACCGTCTGGGCGGAGGCGATGCCGGTCCCACGGGCGTCGGCGGCGACCATCGGGCTGACGAGCGCCGACAGCACCCCGTCCGTGGCGGCGTAGAACGTCCCGAGAAGCAGCAGCACGAGTAGCGTCCAGCCGACCCCGGTGAGCGGCCCGCCCGCGGCGAGGTAGGCGGCGACGAGCGCGACATACCCGCCGAGGAAGACCTTCGAGCGACCCACCCGGTCGGCCAGGCGCCCCAGCGGGATCGCAAGGAGGAAGTAGGCCGTGTTCGTCCCGACGAACAGCAGCGGGAAGTACCGGCCCGCCATGTTGTCCCGCTGCTGCAGGGAGAGGTAGAGGAACCCGTCACCGACCGTCACGAGCGAGAGGAGGCCGACGGCAACGAGCAGCCGGCGCAACCGCGGCCGCGCCATCTCCTTGAGCATGTTGCCCAGCCGCGTTGTCGCCGCGCCCTTCGCCGCGGTCAGGTTCGGCACGAACAACACGATGACGGCCACACCGACGATGGCGAAGGCGAAGGAGACCACGAACACCCCGCCGTAGCCGGGCGCGGCCAGAAGCAGCAGGAACGCCACGATCGGGCCAAGGGTCGCACCGACCGTGTCCATCGCCCGGTGCACACCGAACGCCCGGCCGAGTACGGACGGCTCCGAGGCGTCGGCGATCAGGGCGTCCCTGGGGGCGGTCCGTACCCCCTTGCCGAGCCGGTCCGCGGTGATGACGCCGACGATCGCCGCGAAACCGTGTGCCGGCAGCAGCGCGATCCGGCTCACCGCCGAGAGCGCGTAGCCGAAGGTGGCCACCCACTTGGGGGATCCGCCCCGGTCGCCGGCGTAGCCTCCCGCGATCCGGACGAGCGCGCTGACGCCCTGGTACCACCCGTCAACGAAGCCGTAAGCCAGCACGCCGAGGCCGACCTGCGCAGTGAGGTAGAGCGGGAGGACGGCGTTGACCATCTCCGAGGACACGTCGGTGAGCAGACTCACCGTGCCCAGCAGGATGACTGTGCTCGCGACACGGCCGCCACGCCTGCGCACAGGCTCGGACGCCACGTCGGGGAGCGAGCGCAGCGTCACGTACACAGTGCTCACTGCTCCCCCCGGACGGGACAATCCGGGCAGACTGGCCCAGTTCGCTGCCAGGATAGTGGCCGGAACGACGTCGGTCTGAGGGCCGTTCGGCCGATTCCTCCAAGCCGCACGGCCGGAACTCAGCACTGCAAACGGGTGAATCCCCGGTTTCCGATCGACCGCGGGGTTCAGGCCCGGACCAGCGCCCCGTCTGACCGAACGGCTCTCGCCGGCGTCAGCAGCCGGTCGGCCATCGGCGCGAAGATCAGCCCGATCGCGGACCAGAGGATGAGCTGAGCGCCCACCGAGTAGAGCCGGAAGCTGAACAGGACGTCGGCCGGGAAACCCGGGAAGACGATGGTGCCCTGGGCGTTGCGCAGCGGCTGCGGCGTCTCGGTGGCGAAAGCGCCGAAGGTCGCCCTGTTGTAGCCCAGATGCCCCAACGGCGGCAGGATGAGCATGACGACGCCGATGGCGAGGACGAACGCGGCGCCGGCGAGCAGCGCGGCGTTCCAGTTGCCCAGCCGGGCACTCAGCCGCCGCCCCAGCCAGACCGCGCCGAGCAGGAATACGAGCGAGCAGACCACCATGAGCACGTACAGTCCGCTGCGGGCTCTGATCGTCCCCTCGTGGCCGATCGATGGCGGGTTCGCCGGGTACTTCAGGAACGGCACGAGGTAGAAGCCGAGGAAACCCCCGGCGGCGACGAGGAGTGCCAACGACCGCGGCCGCAGGCGCCCGGTACGGCCCAGGCAGATCGCGTAGGCGACCGCGAACAGCGCCCCCATCGCCACACCGAAGAGGACCATGCCGACGCCGATGCCGACATCGGCCTGGATGGTCCGACTGAAGATGTCCGGGCCGGCGGCGGGCGTCGCAATGCCGGCCGCCTTGTCCAGGACGGCCTGGGCGGAGTCGCGCGCGCTCTCGTAGTTGATCGCCTGCTGGATCTGCGGCTCGGCGAAGACGCGGGCGAACGCGAACGCGAGCAGCCCCGCGACGGCGCCGGCGAACACTCCCCGCAGGATCAGTCTCTTCTCGGTGACACCCTCCGCAGCCACGTCAGTGGCACGGGAAGCCGAGGAAGTGCCGCGCGTCGTGCACGAACTCGTGGATGTGCATGTCGCTGCCGAACACGGATGTGGCGCCCTGGTCGATGCCGATGAAGTAGTAGAGGATCAGCCCGAGGAGGGACGCGCCGACGAGCCACAGGGCGGCCTTCGGGATGGAGACGACGACCGGTGTCGTGACCGGTGTGGGTGCCGAGATGTTGCTCACTGGAGCCTCCTTGGGGATCGTGCGTCCCGCATGCGTCGGGCGTCGCGATAGCGCAGTGTCTGACTCACCAAGCGTTCGCCCGGCTCACAGTGGCGCGACCGTGCTGGACTTCCACCAGCTTCCTGTCGCTATCACGCAGGTGGAGGCTAGGGGGCAGAGGTACCCGCCGTCAATCCGGGCACGCGGGCCGCTGACACGGCGCTCCGGCAGACTGCACGGCATGGCCCGCTCCCGAGTGACCGTCGTCGGTGTCGGCGCCGACGGCTGGGTGGGCTTGGCCCCGGCGGCACGGGCGGCGTTGACGCAGGCCGAGACGGTGCTCGGCTCGACGCGCCAGTTGGCGCTGCTGCCGGCCGGGCTCACGGCGGTGGGCGAGGCGTGGCCGACGCCGCTCGTGCCGGCATTGCCCGGGATCCTCCAGGCGCATGCCCATCGCCGGCTGGTCATCCTCGCGAGCGGCGACCCGATGTTCTTCGGCATCGGTTCGACACTGGTCGACCTGCTCGGACCGTCGGCGGTGGACGTGCTGCCCCATCCGTCGTCGGTGTCACTCGCCTGTGCGCGGCTAGGCTGGGCAGCCGAGGACCTCGACGTGGTGAGCGCCGTGGGCCGGCCACTGGCGGCGCTGCATCCCGCCATCCAGCCGGGTCGGCGGGTGCTCGTACTCCTCGCGGACGCCGGTGCTGCTGACGCGGTGGCCGACCTGCTGCGTGCTCGAGGCTACCCGGGGAGTGCGATGACGCTGCTTGAGCAGCTTGGTGGACCGGCGGAGCGGATTGTCATGTCCAGCGCCGCGGAGTGGGGCGAGACCGCGCACGATCCGCTGGCCATCCTCGCTATCGAGCCTCGGGCGCAGGAGCACACCTGGCCCCTCCCCCGAACGCCCGGCCTGCCCGACGACGCATTCGACAACGACGGCCAGCTCACCAAGCGCGAGATCCGCGCCGTCGTGCTGGCTGCGCTGGCTCCGGTGCCCGGGCAGCTGCTGTGGGACGTCGGTGCCGGGTCGGGCAGCGTCGGCATCGAGTGGATGCGGACCCATCCCGCGTGCCGCGCGATCGCGGTCGAGTCGCGTCCGGACCGGCGCCCGCGGATCGTTGCCAACGCCGAGGCGCTGGGCGTCCCCGGCCTGCAGATCGTCGCCGGCTCGGCGCCGGGGGCGCTGACGGACCTGCCGACACCGGACGCTGTCTTCCTCGGCGGCGCAGTCAGCGTGCCCGGCGTCATCGACGCTTGCCTGGGCGCACTGCCGGCCGGCGGGCGGGTCGTGGCCAGCGCGGTCACCGTCGAGACGGAGGTCGCCTTGGCCGGTTGGCACACCAGCCTCGGCGGCACGCTCACCCGGATTGCCGTCCAGCGCGCCGGGCCGATCGGCAGCTTCACCGGCTGGCGGCCGGCCATGCCCGTCACGTTGTGGAGCTACCGGAGGGAGGGGCGATGACGGTGCACTTCATCGGTGCCGGTCCCGGTGCCGTCGACCTGCTGACCCTGCGGGCTACGCGATTGCTGGGCTCGTCGCCGGTCTGTCTTTACGCCGGCAGCCTGGTGCCGGGCGAGGTACTCACCTACTGCCCGGACGGCGCCACCCTCATCGACACCGCCGACCTCACCCTCGATCAGATCACGGCCGCGCTGCTCGCCGCCGACGCGGCGGGGCTCGACGTGGCGCGGCTGTGTTCCGGCGACCCGTCGGTCTTCAGTGCGGTGGCCGAGCAGGCCCGGCGACTCGACGCCGCGCGCGTGCCCTACGACATCACGCCGGGCGTCCCCGCGTTCGCCGCCGCCGCCGCCGCGCTCAAGCGCGAACTCACGGTCCCAGGCGTCGGGCAGACCGTCGTGCTGACGCGAACGTCACAACGTGCGACGCCAATGCCTAGTGGGGAGGACCTCACCACTCTGGGCACCACCCTGGGCGCCTCGGGAGCCACCCTCGTCCTGCACCTCGCCGTGCAGCGCATCGACGCGATCGTCGCCGAGTTGCTGCCCAACTACGGCGCCGACTGTCCGGTGGCCGTCGTCGCCTACGCCAGCCGGCACGACGAGGCGATCCTGCGCGGCTCGCTGACCGACATCGCCGCGGCGGTGCACGCGGCCGGCATCACCCGGACCGCGGTGATCATCGTCGGTCGGGTGCTCGCGGCAGAGGGGTTCTACGACAGCCACCTCTACTCGCTCACCCGCGAGCGGGCCACTCCCGGCGGAGCAGGTACGTGTCCATGATCCACCCGTGCCGCGATCTGAGGTCCCGCTTCGCGCGGTCGATGGCTGCCGCGACGTCGACGAGGCGGCCGGACATCAGTACCTCGTCGGGGGTGCCGAGGTAGGCGCCCCAGTAGATATACAGATCGCGGTCGTCGAAGTCCTTGCACGACAGGCCGGCGTCGAGCATGACGACGGCGCTGTCCAGCCCCTGGGGCAAGCCAGCGGCCAGGCGTCGCCCGGTCGTGATGAGCACGGGCTCGCCGATGCGATTGATCGGCAGCCGGTGCGCCGAAGCGAGCACCTGCACGCTGGTGATGCCGGGAATGACGTCGACGTCGAAGTCGACGACGCCGCGGGCGAGCATGCGGTCGATGACGCGCAGCGTGCTGTCATAGAGCATCGGGTCGCCCCAGACGAGGAAGGCGCCGCAACCGTCGCCGGTCAGGTGCTCATCGATCGCCCGCTCGAAGACCTCTGCCCGCCGCTCGTGCCAGTCCTCGACGGCTCCCTGATAGGCCGCCGCGCCACGATCACGCGGTGGGTCCGGGATCTCCACGAGACGGTAGCCGGCTTTGTCGACGATGTAGCGCTCGCAGATTTCCTTGCGTACCGCGACGAGGCTGTCCTTGTCCGCTCCCTTGTCGACGAGGAAGAACACCTCCGTCTGGTTGAGCGCCGCAACGGCCTGCACGGTGACGTGCTCAGGGTTCCCCGCGCCAATGCCGATCACTAGTATCCGGCGCATCAACCCAGCTCCCCGTCCTAGGCCTCGCTTCCCCCCGGTCGGGTCCTAGTCTGCTGCACATGCGCGTGCTGCTCCTCGGCGGGACCGCCGAGGCCCGGACGCTCGCGGCCGCCGTGCGGGAACGCGGCGGCATCGAGGTGATGTCGTCGCTGGCGGGGCGGGTGAGCAATCCCTCGCTGCCCGTGGGCGCGGTTCGCATCGGCGGTTTCGGTGGCGTGGACGGACTGGCCGGGTACCTGCGTAGGGAGCGGGTCGACGCGGTCATCGACGCGACCCACCCTTTCGCGGCGACGATCTCGGCGCACGCCGCGCAGGCCGCTGCCGCGGCCGGCCTCCCGCTGCTCGTGCTGCGCCGGCCGGGCTGGTTGGAATCGACAGGCGACCGGTGGATCCGCGTACCCGACGTCGCCGCAGCCGCACGCGCCGTGGCCGCGCTGCCCGATGGTTGCGTGTTCCTCACGACCGGTCGGCGCGACCTGGCGGTCTTCGCCGCCGACGGGGGGCACGGCTACCTCGTCCGCGCCGTCGATCCGCCGATGGATCCACTGCCGCCGGCGATGACGCTGCTGCTCGCGCGCGGGCCGTACACCGTCGACGGCGAGACCGCGCTGCTGCGTGACCACGACGTGACGGCGCTGGTGACGAAGGACAGCGGCGGTGGGATGACGAGTGCGAAGCTCACCGCGGCACGGGCCCGCGCCCTTCCGGTCGTCATGGTCGACCGACCGCCGCTGCCGCCCGACGTGCGCGCGGTGCCGACTGTCGCGGACGCTACGGCGTGGCTGGATAGCGCCGCGGGGTGAACACCCGCTTCCGGCCGCCGGGCGCCGCCACCACCCGCGTCTGTGACGAGCCGACGATCAGCAGGCAGCGCATGTCGATCGTCTCGGGATCAAGGCCGCCGAGCGTCGTCACCCGGATTTCCTGCTCCGCCGAGCCGACCGCGCGGCCGACGACGACTGGCGTCTCGGGCGTGCGGTGGCGCAGGAGCAGGTCGCGCGCGTCGGCGATCTGGTGCCGGCGGGCTCTTGACGCCGGGTTGTAGATCGCGATGACCAGATCGGCGCCGGCCGCGGCATCCAGCCGGGCCGCGACAATGTCCCACGGCTTGAGGCGGTCCGACAGCGAAATGGTCGCGAAGTCGTGGCCGAGCGGAGCGCCCACCTGGCTGGCTACCGCCTGAGCCGCTGTGAGTCCCGGCACGACGCCGACCTCGACCTCGACGTATCGATCCTCGGCTGCGGCCTCAATGACGGCACTGGCCATGGCGAACACGCCGGGGTCGCCGGAGGAGACAACGGCGACCGAGGCGCCACGCAACGCCAGGTCGAGGGCAAAGGAGGCCCGCTCGGATTCGACCCGGTTGTCACTGCGGTGCCGGCACTGGCGGGGATTCGCGGGTACCCGGTCGACGTACGGGCCGTAGCCGACGACGTGATCGGCCGCGGCGAGCACGGTCTGGGCCTGCGGGGTCAGCCAGTCACGCCCGGCCGGTCCGAGCCCGACGACGTCGACCCGGCCGGCCGGCTCGGGGTGGCCGTCGGCCTCGGACGCATGCGCGGTGGCACCCGACGCGGCCGCCGCGCCGGGGACGAGCACCAGTGCCATGTACGGCACGGTCCGCGGGTCGACGTCGGCCGCTGCGGACAGGCGTTGGTTGGCTGCGGAGGCCCGCTCGACGTAGCAGGCGTCGGCCAGTCTTCCCGCGCTTTCCAGTGCGGCCTGGATGCCAGCGAAGTGCCGACTCACCTTCATGATCGCTGCCGCGTCGGTCGAGCGCAGCCGCTCGGTGAGGACCTCCGCTGACAGCGTGCCGGGGAGCACCGTCAGTATCTGGTCGCCTTCCACGAGCGGCGTCCCGACGGCGGCCGCGGCGGCGCTGACCGAGGTGACGCCGGGCACGATGAGCGTCTCGTACCGGTTGCCCAGCAGCTTGTGCATGTGCATGTAGGAGCTGAAGAACATCGGGTCCCCCTCGGCGAGCAGGACGACGTCCCGGCCCGCGTCGAGGTGAGCGGCCAACCGCGCGGCCGCCTCGGTGTAGAACTCGGCAATCGCAGCCGTGTAGCCGCCCGGATGCGCGGTAGTTTCAGTGGTCACCGGGTATACAAGTTGCTCCTCGACCTGCCCCGGACGCAGGTAGGGCTCCGCGATGGCGCGGGCGATCGAGCGGCCGTGCCGGGCGCTGTGGTAGGCGACGACATCCGCCTCGGCGATGAGACGGGCCGCCTTGACGGTGACCAGTTCCGGATCGCCCGGCCCCAACCCGACGCCGCAGAGTCGCCCGGTCATTCGGCGTCGCTCGCGATCGCGTTGACGGCGGCGACGGCCATCGCGCTGCCGCCGCGGCGGCCCTGCACGAGGAGGAACTCCAGGTCGGTGCCGGCCAGCGCCTGCTTGGACTCGGCCGCGCCGATGAATCCGACCGGCAGGCCGATCACCGCGGCCGGCCGCGCGGCGCCGGCCGCGATCAGTTCCAGCAGCCGTAACAACGCGGTCGGCGCGTTGCCGATGGCGACGACGGCACCGTCGAGCCGGTTACCCCACAGGTCGACGGCGGCGGCGGACCGGGTCGTACCGAGTGCCTCGGCGATGCCGGCGACCGCGGGCTCGCCGAGCGTGCACGTCACGTCGTTACCCGCCGGCAGGCGGGAGCGGGTGATGCCGGCGGCGACCATCTGCGCGTCGCAGAGGATCGAGGCACCGGCGAGGAGCGCGGCCCGCGCCGTGGCAACGACCTTCGCCGAGTACTCCACGTCGCGGGCGAGATCGACCATGCCGCAGGCGTGAATCATCCGGACGACGACCCGGGAGACGTCCTCGGGGAAGCGGGACAGGTCGGCCTCGGCCCGGATCGTGGCGAACGAGCGACGGTAGATCTCCGCACCGTCGCGGATATAGTCACTCACTCGTGCGGTATCCCTCGGCGGTGGCGACGACATCGACCTCAGTGTCGTACGGACGGCCGCAGCGGCGTCCGCAGCCGCTCCAGTGGACCTTCCGGCCGGGCCACCGCCCGGCGGCCCGCGCATCGGATTGGACGTCGGAAAGCGCCTTCGCGCAGCCCGGCCGGCCGGTACAGGCCGAAAGGCCGTACCACCGGGAGTCGGTGTCGATGCCGAGCCCGGCGCCCGCCGCGGCCGCGGCCGCGGCAGTCGCCGCCCCCCCAGGCAGATCGGGCAGGACGACGCTGCGCCACGGTGTGACGCGCAGACCGCGCGGGCGCGCGTGGGCGCCGATCAGCTGCGCCTGATCAGCGGTGAGCCGGCCCAACGGCGCCATGACAGTGAGCGCGCTGCGGCCGTCAGGTTGGCGGATCACCCCGGCCGGCCGCGCTGGGGCGCTGGGCAGGCTCGGAATCGCGCTCACGTGCGCGTCGACGCCGGCGAGTCCGCGTAGGGCCCGCAGGGCCACGGCCTGCGGGCCACCCGCCAGCTCATCGATCCGCCAGGCCTTCGAGCCCTGCGCGACCCGCTCGGTGAGGAATGCCTCGGCCAGCGCCAGCGCCACGGTGACCGCGTCGCCGGAGGCGACGTCGAGGGGGCCGACGAGCGTGCGACCACCACCGGCAATCAGCGTGACATCGGCACCGAGCCGCGCGACGTCCCCTCGCCCGTCGTCCACCGCGAACAGGAACCGGCCGGGCAACTGCGCGAGTCGCGGGCGCGCGCACAGCCCGTGGTCGAGGGCCGCCGCCAGCCCGGTCACGTCTGTCCCGTCTATGCCCCTCCCGTCGATCCCGGACAGCGGCGAGGCGACGATGTTGCGAACGCGTTCGTGCGTGGCCGAGGGCAGCAAACCAACCGCGACCAGGAGCTCGGCGAGCTCGGTCTCAGCCCCGGACGGCAGCGCGCGGATCTGCAGGTTGCCGCGTGAGGTCAGCTCCAGCCGTCCATCGCCGAGGTCCGCGGCCGCGGCCGCCAGAGCCCCCCACTGCGCCCCGGTCACGGTGCCGCCCGGCAGCCGTACCCGTAGGAGTCCCCCGTCGGCAGCCTCGTGTACGTTCAGTGCGCCGGGGCAGAGGTCGGCCCGCTCACGGTTGCCCGTGGTTCTCGACGTCACCGCCGGATCGTACGCGCCCGGCTCGACGTCACCACCGCGAGAGGCTGGCAACGACGTGATCCTGCTGCTGTCGACGTCGGACACCGACCTGCTCTCGGCCCGGGCGAGCACCGGGGACTACCGGCTCGCCAACCCGGCCAGGACCTCGGTGCAGGCCCTCCCAGGGCTGCTCGACCGAGCGGACATCGTCATCGTGCGCATCCTGGGTGGACGCCGTGCCTGGGAGGAGGGCCTCGAGGCCGTGCTCGCGAGCCGGCTGCCGGTCGTGGTGCTCGGCGGGGAGCAGGCCCCCGACGCGGAGCTGATGGAACTCTCCACGGTTCCGGGCGGTGTCGTTGCCGAGGCACACGCCTACCTGGCACAGGGCGGCCCGATCAACCTCACCCAGCTGCACAACTTCCTCTCCGACGCCATCCTGCTCACCGGGTTGGGATTCGCGCCGCCGACCGCGACGCCGACGTGGGGACTGCTCGACCGGGCCGACGCGCCCACGCCCGAGCGGGGACCGACAGTCGCGATCCTCTACTACCGGGCGCACCACGTCGCGGGGAACACCGCGTTCGTGCACACGCTGGCCGACGCGGTGCAGGCCGCCGGCGCGCGGGCGCTGCCGGTGTTCTGCTCCTCGCTGCGGACAGCAGAACCGGAGCTGCTCCACACGCTGCGCGATGCGGACGCACTCGTCGTTACCGTGCTCGCTTCCGGCGGTTCGCTGCCAGCCGCGGCGGGAGCCGGCGGCACTGATGACGAGTGGGACGTCGGGTCACTCGCTGCCCTCGACGTGCCGATCCTGCAGGGACTCTGCCTCACCTCCTCGCACGACCAGTGGGCCGCCAGCGACGACGGGATGACCCCACTGGACGCCGCCACGCAGGTCGCGATCCCCGAATTCGACGGCCGGCTGATCACCGTCCCGTTCTCGTTCAAGGAGGTGGGCGCCGACGGCCTGACCACCTACGTCGCCGACCCTGAGCGGGCAGCGCGGGTGGCTGGCATCGCCGTCAAGCATGCCCGACTGCGCCACGTCCCGCCGGCCGAGCGGCGGATCGTGCTGATGCTGTCGGCCTACCCGACGAAGCACTCCCGGATCGGCAACGCAGTCGGCCTGGACACCCCCGCCTCGACGGTGCGCCTGCTGGGCGCGCTCCGCGCGGCGGGCTACACGGTCGGTGACCTGCCGGGGGTCGATGCCCAGGACGGCGACGCGCTCATCCACGCGCTGATCGCCGCCGGCGGTCAGGACGAGGACTGGCTGACCGAGGAGCAGCTGTCCGGCAACCCGGTGCGGATCAGTGCCGCCCGCTACCGCGAATGGTTCGGCACCCTGCCGGCCGACCTGCGCGCCGCGGTCGAGAAGCACTGGGGGCCCGCGCCGGGGGAGTTGTTCCTCGACCGGTCCCGCCACGCCGACGGCGAGATCGTGCTGGCCGCACTGCGGGCCGACAACGTGGTCGTCATGGTGCAGCCGCCGCGCGGCTTCGGGCAGAACCCGATCGCGATCTACCACGACCCGGACCTGCCGCCGAGCCACCACTACCTCGCTGCCTACCAGTGGCTGCGCGGGGACGTCGACGCGCACGCGATCGTGCACGTCGGCAAGCACGGCAACCTCGAGTGGCTACCCGGCAAGACCGGGGCGCTGTCGGCGTCCTGCGCGGCCGACGCGGCGATCGGGGACCTGCCACTGGTGTATCCGTTCCTCGTCAACGACCCTGGCGAAGGCACTCAGGCCAAACGGCGCGTGCATGCCACGCTGGTCGACCACCTCGTGCCGCCGATGGCGCGCGCCGAGAGCTACGGAGACATCGCCCGACTGGAGCAGCTGCTCGACGAACACGCGCAGATCGCGGCGATGGATCCAGCCAAGCTGCCGGCCGTCCGCGCCCAGATCTGGACGCTGATCCAGGCCGCGAAGCTCGACCACGACCTGGGCCTGAGCGACCGGCCGCATGACAGCGAGTTCGACGAGCTCGTCCTGCACGTCGACGGCTGGCTGTGCCAGATCAAGGACGCCCAGATCCGCGACGGCCTGCACGTGCTCGGGGCCGCCCCGACCGGTGAAGCGCGGGTCAACCTCATCCTCGCGATGTTGCGGGCCCGGCAGATGTGGGCCGGTGAGGCCCAGGCGCTGCCGGGGCTACGTGAGGCCCTCGGTCTCGACGAGGGTGCCGACGTGCGCAACAACGCCGACGCGGTCGAGGCCACCGCCCGCGCCCTGGTGACCTCGATGGAAGCTCGCCACTGGGACCCGGCCGTCATCGACGGGGTCGTCTCCGACGTCCTCACCCCCCCGAACGACGCCCCGAACGACATGGTCGCGACGATCCTGGGCTTCGCCGCCACCGAGATCGTGCCGAGGCTGGCCGCAACCACCGATGAGATCACCAACACGTTGCACGCCCTGGACGGCGGATACGTGCCGGCCGGGCCCAGCGGCTCCCCGCTGCGCGGCCTGGTCAACGTGCTGCCGACCGGACGTAACTTCTACTCCGTCGACCCGCGGGCGATCCCGTCGCGGCTGGCCTGGGAGACCGGCCAGGCGATGGCAGACTCGCTCCTCGATCGCTACCGTGCCGACACCGGCGCCTACCCCCGCTCGGTCGGGCTCTCGGTGTGGGGCACGTCGGCGATGCGCACGTCGGGTGACGACATCGCCGAGGTCATGGCGCTGTTGGGCGTGCGTCCGGTGTGGGACGAGGCCTCGCGCCGGGTCAGCGACGTCGAGCCGATCTCGCTGTCCGAGCTCGGTCGCCCGCGGATCGACGTCACAGTCAGGATCAGCGGCTTCTTCCGCGACGCTTTCCCGCACGTGGTGACCATGCTCGACGACGCGGTGCGGCTCGCGGCCGGGCTGGAGGAACCGGACGAGCGCAACTACGTCCGGGCCCATGTGGGCGAGGAGCTGCGGGCCCACGGCGACCAACGGCGGGCCACGACGCGGATCTTCGGCTCCAAGCCCGGAGCGTACGGGGCCGGCCTGCTGCCGCTGATCGACGCCCGCAACTGGCGGGATGACGCCGACCTGGCCGAGGTGTACGCGGCGTGGGGCGGCTACGCGTATGGCCGCGAACTCGACGGCCGTGAGGCGCGTCAGGATATGGAGACGGCGTACCGGCGCATCGCGGTTGCGGCGAAGAACACCGACTCCCTCGAGCACGACATCGCCGATTCCGACGACTATTTCCAGTACCACGGCGGAATGGTCGCGACGGTGCGCGCGCTGACCGGCACGGCCCCCCGGGCCTACATCGGTGACTCGACGCGCCCGGACACGGTGCGGACGCGATCGCTGGCCGAGGAGACCGCGCGGATCTTCCGGGCCCGCGTCGTCAACCCCCGCTGGATCGAGGCGATGCGCCGGCACGGCTACAAGGGTGCTTTCGAGCTGGCCGCCACAGTGGACTACCTCTTCGGCTACGACGCGACGGCCGGCGTCGTCGAGGACTGGATGTACGAGCAGCTCGCACAGAGCTACGTCATGGACCCGGCGACCCGGTCGTTCCTGCAGCAGTCGAACCCGTGGGCGCTGCACGGCATCACCGAGCGGTTACTCGAAGCCGCCGACCGCAAGCTGTGGGACTCCCCCGATCCGCCGACACTCGCCGCCCTGCGGCAGATCTACCTGGAGGCCGAAGGCGACCTCGAAGGCGACTGAACGGCCCCGGGCGCACTGCGTGTGACCTAACCGAGCGTCGCGCTCAGCGTTGGCAGGTCGGCAGGCGCGCCGTGTTCGATCAGCCGCAGCAGTGCCGTCGTGTCGAGGTGCTGCTCGACGAGATCACCGAGGGCGTCCAGGCGCCGTTCCCGCAGCCCGGCGAAGGAGGTGTCCGGCGCCGGCACGAATCGCCGCCCGGCCGCCCTCGCGACGACATCGAGAAGGGCCCGTCGGAAGCCGTCGTTCTCGAAGATGCCGTGCCACGCTGTGCCCCACACCGGACCGTCGCGGCACCCGTCGAGGAAGGGCGACCCTCCCGCGACGCTGACGATGCCGTGGTGGATCTCATACCCGGCGACGTCAGCGCCGAGCGCGTGCCCGTGTGGGCGGCCGAGGGTCTTCTCGCCGGCGAATGTGACCGTCGTGGGTAGCAGATGCAGGCCCGGTACGGTTCCGACCCCGCTCTCCAC
>JADGOV010000087.1 GCA_017882785.1 Frankiaceae bacterium | reverse complement strand
CCGCCGACCGCCGCGTACCCTCACCGCGTGTCTGGCCCGCTCTCCGATGGTGTGTCTAGGCAGCGCCGTGGCATCCTCGCCGGCGTGGCGGCCTACGGGCTGTGGGGGCTCTTTCCGCTTTACTGGCCGCTGCTCGAACCGGCGGGCGCCGTGGAGATTCTCGGGCATCGCGTCCTCTGGTCGCTCATCTTCCTCCTCGGCGTGGTGACCGTACGGCACTGTTGGCCATCTTTGCGTGCTCTGAGCCGCCAACCCCGTGCCGTGTCCCTGCTGACACTCGCTGCCATCGTCATCGCCGTCAACTGGGGGATCTACATCTGGGGGGTCAACAGCGGCCATGTGCTGGACACGTCCCTGGGCTACTTCATCAACCCGCTGGTCACCGTGCTGCTCGGGGTGGTGCTGCTCGCGGAACCGCTGCGTCGACTGCAGTGGATGGCGGTGGGCTTCGGGACGCTGGCGGTGCTGGTCCTGGGCGTCGAGTACGGCCGGCCACCGTGGATCGCGCTCGCGCTGGCGTTCACTTTCGCCACCTACGGTTTCCTCAAGAAGAAGGTAAATGCGGGGGCGGTGGAGACGCAGTCCATCGAGACAGCCGTAATCGTGCTGCCCGCCGCCGGGTACCTCGTCGCGCTCGCCGCTACAGGTCGGGGAAGTTTCGGCACGTGGTCGATTGGCCACTCACTGCTTCTGATGGGTGCCGGCGTGGTCACCGCCGTGCCGCTGCTCTGCTTCGGTGCCGCCGCCACTCGAGTCCCGTTGACCACCCTCGGCCTGCTGCAGTACCTGACGCCGTCGATGCAGTTTCTGCTCGGGGCCTTCCTGCGCCACGAGCCACTGCCGGCAGGTCGGTTGGCCGGGTTCGCGTTGGTGTGGTGTGCGCTGGGGCTGCTGACCGTGGATCTGATCCGACACACTCGTGGAAGCGGCGAGGGCTCAGGCGGCAGGATGTGGGCGGAGGCGGCCTGATGGGGACGGACAGGTGTAACAACGGGGGTTACGCACAAGTGGGGCAAGTCGTGACAGCCCTTCCCTCGCCGTCTATAGTCGTACTCCAGCGTTCCAGCACTGTGGAAGTTGTTGCCGACGGTCCAGCCCGCCGCTGTAACGACAGCCGACCGTGCTCTGCGGGTGGGGGGTGGAGGCGTGCAGGATCCGCAAGTCGCCTCCGCAACAAACGGGAGCGACGGCGCAGCCGTGACCCCAGGGGAAGACGACGTGAGCCGCCTGGCCCGACTGCGGCTGGTCGCGACCGCGGCCAGTAAGGCGAAGGGCATCGGTGACCTGCTCGATGTCGTCGTACGCCAGGGAGTCGCCGGCCTCGACGGCTGCGCGGGTGTGCTCTACCTCGAGGAGCCCGGTCGTGAACTTCATCTGAGGGCCTCCACCGGCTATCCGGCCGATCTGCTGGTCGGGTGGGAACGTGTCAGTCTCGATGATCAGCTTCCGGTCGCGGTGGCAGCCCGAACCGACGCGCCACTGTGGTTGCAGTCGGCGACAGATCGACTGTCCGCGTTTCCGGCCCTCGCCGGGATGAACTCCGGGACGGTGTCGACTGTCGCGATCCCGCTGCGGGTGGCCGACCGTCGGCTCGGCGTTCTGGGCGTGGCCTTCAGCCAGGAACACGACTTTCGTACATCCGAACAGCTCTTCCTGCTCACCCTCGCCGACCTGTGCGCACAGGCGCTGGACCGTCTCCTGGAACGTGCCGTGGGCCGCTCCCGAGCCGCCCGACTGGAACTGGCCCTGGCAGCGGCCGACGTGGGGTCCTTCGAGTGGCACGTGCCCAGCGGTGAGGTGATCTGGGACGCCCGGCTCTGCCGGATCTTTGGTCTAGGCCAGGAGGAGTTCGACTCCCGCTTCGAGACGTTCCGTGCGGCGGTCGAACCGGAGGATCTCAACCACCTGGATTCCTCGATACAGCATGCGATCGATTCCCGCGGCGACTTCGCCGCGGAATATCGCATCCACCGGCCGGACGGTGAGCTGCGCTGGGTCACTGCCCGCGGTCGCCTTGTTCCCGGGACGGACGGAATGGCCGAGCGGATGTTCGGCACGGCGGTCGACTCCACTGATCTGCGCGACTCGCGAGATCGGGTGATCAGGGCCCTGGAACACATGGCGGATGCCTTCTTCACAGTCGATCGGGACTGGACGTTCACCTACGTCAACGCCGAGGCGGAACGCTTGCTCGAGCGCAGCCGGGAGCAGTTGCTCGGTCGCAATGTGTGGCAGGAGCTCCCCGAGGCCGTGGGCGCCGCCCTGCACGAGCAGTACGACCTGGCCCGGTCGACCGGGCGCCCGGTGATCTTCGTGCAGTATCACCCGCCGCTGGACAGGTACCTGCAGGTCAGGGTCTTCCCGGCTCCCGACGGCCTCTTGGTGTACTTCACCGATGTCACTGACTGGCGTACCCAGCAGGCCGAACGTGAGGAACTGCGCGCGGCGGAGACCGCGGCGCGTAACGAGGCGGGCGCGGCCCGGGCCCGGTTGACATTCCTGGCTGAGGCCTCCGCGGAGATCGCCACGACGCTCGACGTCCGGGAGGTCTGCCGGCGGCTGGCCCACCATGCGGTCCCGACGATCTGTGATTGGTCGGCGATCTACTTGGCCGAGGGCGACGAGCTTCAGCGGATGGCGGCGACGCACGCCGACCCGGCGCAGACGGCTCGGCTGGCAACCCTGCTCGATGTGTACCCGATCCCGGTGGATGCCGAGTCGCTGCCCGGGCGGGCGTTTCTGAGCCGGGCTGCGGTCCTGGAGCGGAACATCGGCCCGGAGGTGATCGCCCGAACCTACCCGGATCCAGAAGCTAGGGAGCTGATCTCCGCTCTTGGTGTGCGGGAGGTGCTCGCCGTCCCGCTCGTGGCGGCCGACACCGTCCTGGGCGTGATGGTGTTCGTCGTCGCGGCGCCGGGGCGGACGATCACCAACGACGATGCGGCCACCGCCGTCGAACTCAGCCGACGGGCCGCTCTCGCCCTGGACAATGCCCGGTTGTATGCCCGGCACATATCAGTGGCCGAGGCCCTGCAGCAGGCGGTCCTGCCCGAGAGGCTCCCCGCTGTCCCAGGACTCGCCCTGGCCGCGCGCTATGTGCCGGCGACGACCGGCGTGGACGTCGGCGGCGACTTCTACGACGTCTTTCGGCTGCCGAACGGCCGAACCGTACTGGCCGTCGGCGATGCCGCCGGACACGGCCTGGCGGCGGGTGCCCTGATGGGGCAACTGCGGAACGCGTTGCGCGCCTACGCTGTTGCGCAGGGCGGCCCCGGCGCGACGCTGGAGGCGCTGGGCGCCCTGCTCGCCGCCCTGGAACCGGACGCGTTCGCCACCGCGATCGTCGTTGAGATCGATCCCACCACGGGGGAGTTGGCCTGGTGCTCTGCCGGGCACCCGCCACCGGTGCTGCTCGGCCGTGGCGAGCCGCACCTGCTCAACGGGGACCCTGATGCCCCGCTCGGCGTGCGTGCCGGCGCACTCGTTCAGCACCGGCTCCGGTTGAGCCCCGGGGAAGGACTCTTGCTCTACACCGACGGCTTGGTCGAACGGCGGCGAGAGAGCCTCTCCGAGCGACTCGCGACGCTCTGCGAGGCTGCCGCCGGCCCGTACGGGGAACTGGATGGGTTGGTTGACCGGGTGTTGGCGCGGATGGAGGAGGGCTCCGGGTTCGGGGACGACGTCTGCCTGCTCGCCGTGCATCGCCAACCCGATACCGATGACCGGGTGCCCTGAGCATGCCCGCGCTCAGGCCCGGTGCCCTCGCCGGTGAGGCCGTCGCGGTGAGTCTCGGGCCGGGCCGCGCCGATCATGCTAGAAGGTACGCTGCGGATCGCCGATCATGCTCGAAGGTTCGTCTCCGAGCCCGACGGGACGCCCACTTGAGCATGATCGGCGCACGTTCCGGGCGACCTCGAGGGAACGCGTTCCGCGACCCGGGCCCGGGACGGCCGATTTTGTCCTAGCCCTGCCCTAGCGTCCGAGGCATGCGCTTGCTCCACACCTCCGACTGGCATCTCGGCCGCACTCTGCACCGCGCGGACCTGCGCGAGGCCCAGGTCGCATTCCTCGATTCGTTGGTCGACACGGTGCGGGCCGAGCAGGTCGATGTCGTGGTCGTGGCCGGCGATGTCTATGACCGGGCGATCCCGCCCCTTGACGCGGTGATGCTGTGCGGCGAGGCGCTGCTCCGCCTCCGCGACACCGGTGCCCGGGTGGTGGTCGTCAGCGGCAACCATGATTCGGCATGCCGCCTTGGCTTCGGCAGCGGATTGGTCGACGCGGCCGGGGTGCACCTGCGGACCCGTCCGGCCGCCGTTGCCGAGCCCCTGCTGGTTGCCGACGACGACGGTCCGGTCGCGATCTACGCGGTGCCATACCTGGAGCCGGACGCGGTTCGTTCCGAGTTGCCACCCGATCCGGCCGGCTCGGCGACGGCGGGTAACGAGCCGCTGCGGGGACACGCCGGCGTGCTCGGCAGGGCGACCGACTGTATCCGCGCCGACCTCGCCACTCGCGGCTCTCCCAGGTCGGTCGTGCTGGCGCACGCCTGGGTCGGCGGCGGCGCGACCAGCGACAGCGAGCGGGACATCACCGTGGGGGGTGTCGGCGGCGTGCCCGCGGCGACCTTTGCCGGCTTCACCTACACCGCGCTGGGCCATCTGCACGCCCCGCAGACGCTCGCACCCGACCTGCGCTACAGCGGCTCGCCCCTGCCGTACTCGTTCTCCGAAGCCGACCACCGTAAGGGTTGCTGGCTGGTGGACCTCGATGCGAAGGGCCTCGCAGGTGTCTCGCTCGTACCGGCGCCCCAGTTCCGCCCGCTGAGCGTGCTCCGCGGCACCCTCGCCGACCTGTTGGGGTCGCGGGCCTACGACGGACGCGAGAACCACTTCGTCTCCGTTACCCTCACCGACCCCGCGCACCCGGGTGAAGCGATGTCGCGCCTGCGGTCGCGGTTTCCACACGTGCTCGTGTTGTCCTGGGAACCGGTCGGTAGGCAACACGACGGTCGGGACTACCGCACGCGGCTGCGCGGACTGGACGACGCCGCCATCGCCGCCGAGTTCGTCGAACACGTCCGCGGGACTCCACCCACGGCCGGAGAGCGCACGCTGGTGTACAGGGCGCTGGAGGCGGGACGCCTCGATGAGCAGGAATGCCCCCCTCGAGCGACGACGCTGCAGGTCGCCTGATGCGTCCCCACCGCCTGGAGCTCACCGCTTTCGGTCCTTTTCCCGGGACCGTCGTGCTCGACCTGGACGCTCTTGCCGGCAGCGGGCTCTTTCTCCTGCACGGCGACACCGGTGCCGGCAAGACCACGTTGCTCGACGGGCTCGGCTTCGCGCTCTACGGGCGGGTGCCCGGGGAGCGAGGGGCGTCCCGTCCGCGGCTCCGGTCGGATCACGCGTCGCCGCACACGCGGACCGTCGTCCGGTTGGAGGTCACCCTCGTCGGTCGTCGGTTGCGCATCACGAGGGTCCCCGATCAGCCACGACCGAAGCGCCGGGGGGTCGGCACCACCACTGAGCCGGCCAGGATGGTGCTCGAAGAAGCTCGCGACGGCGGCTGGACCACCCTCAGCACGCGAATAGATGAGGGTTCCAGGGAGATCACCGAGCTCATGGGCATGTCCGCGGAGCAGTTCTTTCAGGTGGTCCTGCTGCCGCAGAACGACTTCGCGCGATTCCTTCGAGCCACGTCCGAGGAGCGGGGGGCAGTGCTGCAACGGCTGTTCGGCACCGATCGTTTCGGCCGTGCCGAAGCCTGGTTGGCCGAGCAGCGTCGCACGTCCGTGGCGGCGGTCGACCGCGCGCGGGCAGATCTTCGCGTGCTGGCCGCACGGCTGGCTCAGGCGGCCGGTGTGCAACCCGACGCTCGACCTGACGAGGCGCCGGTGGGCAGCCCCGACGATGCGTTTGCCGTGGAGACCGATCCGGCCCGGCCGCAGCGATTGCTGACACTCACCTCGGCACTGGACCAGGCGGCCGCCGAGGACGTCATCGGCCGGCTGGCGGCTCTCGACCAAGCCCAGGCGGCCGCCGCGCAGACCCGGGCGCTCCAGGATCGTCAGCGTCGACGGCTGGCGGCGCTCGGCCGACAGGAAGCCCTTGCCGCGATGGGCCCGGAGATCGGGGTGCTGCGCTTCGACCTCGCCGCCGCCGTCCGGGCCGCCCAAGTGGCTCCCTTGCTGGCCGAGGTCCACCGACGCAACTCCGACCGACAGCAGTGCGGCCAGGCCGAGCAGGACGCCCGAGCCGCCTTGGCTGTGCTGGATCTCGCGACGACCACGGCCGAGCCAGAGCTCGAGCGGGCGTTGGAGCACCGGCGCACCCGCGTCGGCCGACTGGACGGACTGCGTCAGGTGTGGGATACCGCCGACGCCGAGCAGGCCACCGCGCGGCAGGCGACGCGGGACAGGGCCGGGCTGATCGAGCAGGAACGTCGCTGCCAGGACAATCTGGTGGCCGTGCCCGTCAACCGGGCCACTCTCCTGACTGCAGTTGGGGAGGCCCGGAGGGCCGAACGGCGACTCTCCCAGGAGCAGAGCCATGTCGACGTTCTGCGGACCGCGATCGCGGATGCCGCCACCCTGTCCGCTACCCGAGCTGCCGTGGCGGATCTGACCTCGGCGCTGCTCGTCGCCGATCGCCGCGTGGTGGATGCGCGCCGGCGCGCGGTCGCCCTCCGTGAGGCCAGGGTGGACGGCATGATCGCGGAGTTGTCGGCGGCGCTGGACGCCGGCACCCCGTGTCCGGTCTGCGGATCCCTCGAGCATCCGGACCCCTCCGAGGTTCGCGGTGGTCGCGTCAGCCGGGAGGAGGAGGTGCGGGCCGTCGCCGAGGCCGAGGAGCTCGCCCGGCAGGCTCGCGAGATGGCGGCGCAGCACGCCGCACAACAGGCGAAGGCGGACGCCGTGGCTGCCCGCCTGGCCGAGGCCGGACATGGAGGGGCCGACGGGAATGCCCTGGCGACGGTGCTCGCAGCTCAGGAGGAAGAGGTGGCCGCGATCTCGGCTGCCGCTGCCGGTCTGCCCGCCGCTGAGGCGGCGCTCGCCGAACTCGAGAGTTCCGCCGTCGCTCTGGTCGACGAGCGCAGCGCGCTCGTCGAGCGGCGGCAGAGCGTCGAGCGCCGAGCTGCCGAGGCGTCGGCCCGCGCTGACGCCGCCCGGGCGGTGCTGGCTGGTGCTTTGAATGGGGCGGCTGACCTGGGGACTGCCGTGGCCGTCACCCAGCGCGCTATCCGGGTGCTGGAGGCCGTTCTGCAGGCCGCGGTGGAGAGCCGTCGGGCGGAGCAGGAGGCCGTCCGGGCGTCGGTAACGGCGCAGGTAGCGGCCGAGGGGGCAGGCTTCGCCGATCTCGACGCGGCAATCGCTGCGAGCCGGGACCTTCGATGGCGGGCGGGCGCCATGCGGCAGATCGAGGGGGATGAAGCGGAGCGCGCGTCCGTCGCCGATCAGCTCGCGGATCCCGATCTGGACGTCGCACTGATGCCCGCAGCCGATGTGTCGGCCGCCGAGAGTCGGCTCCAGGCCGCGCAGGAGGCCCTCGCGAGTGCCCAGCGACGACACAGCGTCGCTGCCGAACGAGCCACGGCGGTGGCCGATCTCGTTCCGGTGGTGGTAGCCGGGCTGTCGGCCCTTCGGCCGATGGCCGAGCGGGCGAGGGAGATCCGGGTACTTGCCGATCTGGTCAACGGTTCCGGCCCGAACGCGCTGCGGATGACGCTGACGTCCTTCGTCCTCGCCGCGCGACTCGAGGAGGTGGCGGTCGCTGCCACCGAGCGGTTATTGACCATGACTCAGGGGAGGTACGCGCTGGCGCACACCGACACCGGGCGCGGCACCGCCCGGGCAGGACTCGGCCTGCTGGTCCGTGACTTCTGGACCGGCCAGGACCGCGACACCGCCTCATTGTCCGGTGGCGAGACGTTCCTTGCCAGCCTCGCCCTCGCTCTCGGTTTGGCCGATGTGGTCACCGCGGAGGCGGGCGGGGCGCCGATCGAGGCCCTGTTCATCGACGAGGGGTTCGGCACCTTGGACGAAGACACGCTGGAAGAAGTGATGGACGTCCTGGACGGCCTGCGTGACGGCGGCCGCATCGTGGGCCTGGTGAGCCACGTCGCTGAGTTGCGGCAGCGGGTGCCGGCGCAGGTCCGGGTGCACAAGGGCCGCTCTGGCAGTGATCTCACCGTCGTGGGGTGCTGACCGGGGACCGCCGAGCGGTAGAACGGACGAGCGGTAGAACGGACCAGCGGTAGAACGGAAGAGTGACCTTGCCTGCGCCTGCCCAGTTCCGCGCCGAGTCCCAGGACGGCGGCTTCCTCCGCCAGCCGAACCGCTTCGTCGACCGCATCACCGCGGACGGCGCCAGCGGCTACCCGGCCGAGGCCGGCCGCTACCAGCTCTACGTCTCCCTCGCCTGCCCGTGGGCGCACCGCTCCGTGATCGCGCGCCGGCTGCTCGGGCTGGAGGACGTGATCGGGATGACCGTCGTCGATCCGATCCGGGACGAGCGGGGCTGGCGGTTCACACTCAGCCCAGGTGATCGGGATCCGTTGACCGGGGCGGCCTACCTCTCCGAGCTCTACCTCCGGACGGACCCGGACTATCGGGGTCGGGTCACCGTGCCCTGCGTCTGGGACCGTGTCACCTCTCGGATCGTCACGAACGACTACCCCCATATCACTCTGCAGTTCGAGACGGAGTTTGCCGCCTTCGTCGGTCCCGCCGCGCCGGATCTCTACCCGGTCACATTGCGGAATGAGATCGACGCCGTTGGCCACATGGTCTACGAGACCGTGAACAACGGCGTGTACCGAGCCGGTTTCGCCACATCCCAATCGGCCTATGAGGAGGCAGTAACAGCGCTGTTCGCCACCCTGGACCTTCTCGATGAGCGGCTTGCCGAGCAGCGTTACCTGGTCGGTGGTCAGCTCACCGAAGCCGACATCCGACTTTTCACCACACTGGTGCGCTTCGATGCCGTCTATCACGGTCACTTCAAGTGCAATCTACGCAAACTCAGTGAGTATCGGCACCTGTGGCCCTACGCGCGCGATCTCTATCAGCGGCCCGGCTTTGGTGACACCGTGGACGTCGACGCCATCAAGCGGCACTACTACGTCACCCATCACATGATCAACCCGACCGGCATCGTGCCGCTGGGCCCGGCGACCGACTGGGCACAAGCCCCCCGTCGCGACCATCTGCCCTGACCGCGACGCGATGCCGAGCCGGACCCCGCTTCGCCGTCCTTACCGGCCGGCCGGACGGTGGTGGTCGATCTCCTCCGGGTCGAGCAGCGTGCCCGCGTCCAGCCCGCGCTGCACGTAGCTCCGGACGATGTCGCGGACCGAGACCATGCCAGCGACCTCGCCTGCAGAAAGCACAATGAGGTGTCGAAACCCGCCACGGAACATGGCGATGGCCGCCGTGTCAATCGGCCAGGTGTCCTCGGCAAATCGCAGATGCGTGGTGACGTGGTCGAAGACCCGCTCTTTGTCGGGGTCCTCGCCACGGCCGATAGAGGTCATAATGTCTCGCTCGGTGAGAATGCCGATGCCGTCGATCTCCGGATCGAAGACCACCGCCGCCCCGACCTTCTTGTCCGTCATCTTCTGCGCTGCCCGCCGCAGCGTGTGCGACGGCCCCACCGACACCACATCCCGTGTCATCGCGTCTTGCACCAGCATGACCCTCACCGATCCTTCCGCCCGCTCTGCTCGTTCCCGCGAGAAGTGCAGCTGCGCATCCGCGGCTATTCCGACAGTGCGGCACGCTTCCGGCACCGGTGACAGGGCATCGAGGCACGCAGTATGAGGGTCCTTTGGCACAGCGTCACAAACATGACCCCGTACGCCGGCTGGCCTCGCCCCGGGCCGGCGACTAGCCTCAGTCTCCTCCCGAGGCGAGGAGCCGTCATGACAGTCGAGAATGCCCCTCGTGCCACGAGCCCCGCCGAGGGGGCCGATGGCGACGATGGGAAGGCGCGTCACCGGGAAACGCTGCTGCGGGCGCTGAGCGCGATCGCCAAGCGTGACTACTGGAGCGCCTTTCCCGAAGTGCCCAGCCCGAAGATCTACGGCGAGACAGCCGCTGCGGACGGGCTAGCGGCGTTCGAGGCGCACCTGGACACCGACTTCCCCCTGACGGCACCCGGCAGTACGGGCACGGTGAGTACGGAGCGCTCCCCCTACGGTCTGCGGGTGGCCGTCGGCTATCCGCATATCAGAGACCTCGATCGCCTCATGGCGGCCGCGCAGGCGGGCATCCCTGCCTGGCGGGACGCGGGGCCGGACGTGCGGGCCGGCGTGTGCATCGAGATCCTGGAGCGGATCAACGCACGCAGCTTCGAGATGGCGCATGCTGTCATGCACACCACCGGCCAAGCGTTCGTGATGGCCTTCCAGGCTGGCGGACCCCACGCGCAGGACCGTGCGCTGGAAGCCATCGCGTACGCCTACGCCGAGATGACCCGGCACCCCGCGCAGGCTCGCTGGACCAAACCGCAGGGAAAGCGGGATCCACTCGTCATGGACAAACGCTTCACGGTTGTGCCCCGCGGCGTCAGCGTGGTGATCGGCTGCGCCACGTTCCCGACATGGAACAGCTACCCCGGACTGTTTGCCAGTCTCGTCACGGGCAACGCCGTCGTGGTCAAGCCCCATCCCGCTGCCGTGCTGCCTTTGGCCCTCACGGTCAGCATCGCCCAGCAGGTCCTGGCCGAGGCGGGTTTCAGCCCGGCCCTGGTGGTCCTCGTCGCTGAGCAGCCGGGTGAGAATGTGGCCAGTACCCTCGCCACCCGGCCAGAAGTACGCATCGTGGACTTCACCGGCTCGACGAGCTACGGCGAATGGCTCGAGCGGAACGCCACGCAGGCGCAGGTCTACACGGAGAAGGCCGGCGTGAACTCGATCGTCCTGGACTCCTGGGACGATCTACGGGCGGTCTGCCGCAACATCGCGTTCTCGCTGTCCCTCTACAGCGGTCAGATGTGCACCGCCCCGCAGAACCTGCTCGTGCCCCGGGATCGGGCGGCCGAGGTCGGGGCTGAGTTGGCGCGTGCACTGGAGGAACTGCTGGGAGATGACAGCCGGGCGGTGGAGGTGCTCGGTGCGATCGTCAGCGACGACGTGCTGGCTCGTCTGGAGAAAGCCCCCTCGTTGGGCGACGTGGTGGTTCCCAGCCGCTCGGTCACGCACCCCGCGTTTCCCGACGCCATCGTCCGTAGCCCGGTCGTGCTCCGTGTTGATGCCGCCGAGGCCGAGGTCTATGACCAGGAGCAGTTCGGGCCGATCGCGTTTCTGGTGACCACGGACAGCACGGCGCAGAGCCTGGAGATCTGGGCCCGAACCGCGAGCCAGCACGGCGCGATCACCGCAGCGGTGTACTCTACCGACCCCGCCGTTCTTGACGCGGCGGAGCGGGTGGCCTGGGATGCCGGGGTTGCGCTCTCCTGCAACCTCACCGGCGGGGTGTACGTCAATCAGAGCGCCGCGTTCTCCGACTTCCATGCCACCGGAGCGAATCCCGCCGCCAACTCCTGCCTTACCGACGCCGCGTACGTTGCCGGGCGGTTCCGGGTCGTGCAGTCCCGCCGGCCGGTGGCCTGATCGGGGCCGCACCGGGCGCCTGTGTGACCGAGGTGGGCTGTGCCTGGTTGACTCCGCGCTGCGACTCTCGGGCGAAGGCACTGATCGCCAGGATGGCCCCCGTGAGCCCGGGGATGGCCCACTGCAATGTGGCGAGATGCCTGCGGGCAGTAGCGAGCTTGCCCCGGGTCGTTTCCGGTGGGCGAATGCCGAAACTGATCGAAACATCCCCGGCCCGCATCAACTCCTCGCCCAGCAGCCGCGCGTACGCCGTCGCGCCGAGGGCCCCGGCGGTGAGGACCGTCTTGAGCGGGCTCGCCGGGCCGCCGACGAGCCCGCGCTTGTCGGCTCGGGCGATCCGGGCCGCTCCGGCAAGGTGAGCCACAATCGCGAGCAGGTTGATCGGGGTCCACCGGGCCCAACCGGCGTTCGCAACCCGGGCCCGCTCCCGCGGGTCATCGACGTCGGCCGCCGCGCCGTTCACGCCGACGGCGCCCATCAGCGAACCGCCGAACCAGGCGGCCAGGCCGACGTCGTGCAGGATTCGAGCGACGGTTCTGCGCTCTGACATAGACGGATCCTACGGAGGTCGCGGCGGCGTCGCCGCTCTACCCCGGCCCGTCGCGAGGCGAGCGGCATCGGCGGGCAT
>JADGOV010000182.1 GCA_017882785.1 Frankiaceae bacterium | reverse complement strand
CTGGCCGACGCGCACGCGTCGGTGAAACGAGCCTCAGCGAAGCGGGAACCCGCCACGCAGCAGCGTGACCGGGACGCCCGAGAAGGGCGCTACCGACATTTTGTCGACAGGCTTTAGTCACAGACCGCCCCGCGCGAGGCGGATCCGACCAACCGGGCGTACTTGGCCAGCACGCCGGTCTCATACCGCGGCGGCAGCGGCTTCCAGTCCGCCCGGCGACGCTCCCACTCGGCGATGTCGACCAGCACGTCGAGCCGGCCGGCAGGCACGTCGAGGACCACCTGGTCGCCATCGACGAGCAGTGCGATCGGGCCACAGTCCGCCGCCTCCGGCGCGACGTGCCCGATGCACAGCCCGTACGTCGCGCCGGAGAACCGACCGTCGGTGACCAACGCGACGTCGGCCCCCAGCCCGGCGCCCTTCACCGCGGCGGTGACGGCGAGCATCTCCCGCATGCCCGGACCGCCACGGGGACCTTCCCAGCGGATGACGAGGACGTCGCCGGCCTCGATCCGGCCGGCCGTGACCGCGTCCATCGCCGCCTGCTCGCCGTCGAAGACCCGCGCCGGGCCCTCAAAGCGCAGGTTCTCCATGCCAGCTGTCTTGGCCACCGCGCCGTCCGGGGCCAGCGACCCGCGCAGCACCTTCAGCCCGCCGGTGGCGTGGATCGGTGCCGTGAGGCGGTGCACCACGCTGCCGTCCGGAGCCGGCGGGTCGAGCGCAGCGAGATTCTCCGCCACGGTCGCGCCGGTGACCGTCGGCGCGTCGCCGTGCAGCAGGCCGGCATCAAGGAGATGGCGCATCACCATCGGCACGCCGCCGACGGTGTCGAGGTCGTTCATCACGTAACGGCCGAAGGGACGCACGTCGGCCAGGTGCGGCACCCGGGCGCCGATCCGATTGACGTCCTCCAGCTCCAGCGGCACCCGAGCCTCATGGGCGATGGCCAGCAGATGCAGGACGGCATTGGTCGAGCCGCCGAGCGCCTGCACGACGGCGATGGCATTCTCGAAGGCTTCCCTGGTGAGGATCCGACGCGCCGTGAGGCCGGTGTCGAGCAGGCGGACCACGGCCTCGCCGGACCTTTCCGCGAGGTCGGCTCGACGGGGGTCCGGCGCCGGAGCCGAGGCGCTGCCCGGCAGTGCCATGCCCAGCGCCTCGGCCGCACTGGCCATCGTGTTGGCCGTAAACATGCCCCCGCAGCTCCCCTCGCTGGGGCAGGCGGCCCGCTCCACCGCCGCCAGCCCGGCGTCATCGAGCGTCCCGCGGGCCCGGGCGCCGACGGCTTCGAAGACCTCTTGGATCGTGCACACGCTGCCGTCCGGCAGCCGGCCGGGCAGGATCGAACCGCCGTAGAGGAAGACCGCTGCCAGGTCGAGCCGGGCGGCCGCCATCAGCATGCCGGGCAGCGACTTGTCGCATCCGGCGAGCAGCACCATCGCGTCGAACCGTTCGGCGTGCATCATCAGCTCCACCGAGTCCGCGATCCACTCGCGGCTGACGAGGCTGGCCCGCATGCCTTCGTGGCCCATGGAGATGCCGTCGGAGACGGCGATCGTGGTGAACTCCAGCGGAAAGCCGCCGACCCGGCGAACGCCTACCTTGGCCGACTGGGCCAGCCGCGCCAGCGGCAGGTTGCACGGGGTGACCTCGTTCCAGCTGGTGGCCACGGCCACCTGCGGCTTGACCCAGTCCTCGTCACCCATGCCGACCGCGCGGAGCATAGCCCGGGCGGGGGCCCGTTCGAACCCGTCCGTCACGTCCCGGCTGCGCGGCTTGCGGTCGCGGCGCTCCTCTGCAGGCATGCCGCCGAGCCTACGGGGTCAGCTGGCAGGCCCGCCCCGGTCAGTACTCGCCGGTGACGACGTGGTGCAACGGTTCGCCGGCGACGTAACGCTCGAGCTGGCGTCTCACCAGTGCGTAGGACCGCGGCAGGGAGAGCGGCGTGGACCCCGCCACGTGCGGGGTGATGAGGATGCCGGGCGCGGACCACAGCGGGTGCCCCGCTGGCAACGGTTCCGGCTCGGTCACGTCCAGGGCCGCCCGCAGCCGGCCGGTCTGCAACTCGGCGAGCAGCGCCGCGGTGTCCACGACCGGCCCTCGGGCCGCGTTCACCAGCAGCGCACGGTCCTTCATCCTGGCCAGGAAGGCAGCGTCGACGAGCCCGTGCGTCTCCTCGGTGAGCGGCACCAGCACGACGACGACGTCCGCGCGGGGCAACAGCGCACCGACGTCCTCGATCGCGGCCACGCCGTCCCTGGCATGGCGGGCAGCGCGCAACACCTCGACATCGAAACCACTCAGCCGCGCCTCGACCGCGGCGCCGATCGAGCCGACACCGACGATGAGCACCGTCTTGCCGGCGAGCACGTCGGTCGGCGTGTAGTCCCACCGGCCGGCCGCCTGGGCCAGCACGAACCGCGGGATGTCGCGCAACGAGGCCAGGATCGTGGCAAGGACCCACTCGGCGGTACTGGGATCGTGCACCCCGGCCGCCCGACACACCGTCACTCCCGGTGGCACGTGACCGCGCACCGCCTCGGCACCCGCGGTCAGCAGTTGCACGACGCGCAGCGCCGGCAAGGTGGCCATCACCGCCAGCGGCTCGCCCGAACTGAGAAACGGCGGCACGAAGACTTGCGCGTCCTGCGCACCGGGCGGCAGCGGGCCGCTGCCCGGCCACACGAGCACCTCGACGCCGTCCGGTACGCCGCCCATCCACGCCGCCGCGTCCGCGTGCGGCACCAGCGCCTTCACCGTGCCTTCCACCGTGCCGACCATAGGCCCATCCGCTGGCGGACTCCCCCTCAGTGTGACAGGAGCAGCTGGGCTGGGCGCCGCGCTGGTCGCACCGCGGTGAACACGGTGATCGCGCCGAACCGCCGCGAGTGGAACGTGGCGCCGGCAGCGGCGAGCCGGGCAGCGACGAGTGCCGCGTCGGAGTCGAGCACGGCATACCCGACGTGCGACGCGGTCGCCACGCTCCGGGCGAGGTCGGGGAAACGGCCGCCGTTCGCGCTGTAGGGCACGGCGACGACGCGACCGCGGGAGTAGTAGTCCAGTGGAAAGGCAACCTGGTAGTCGGCGTAGACGTCCCGCTCCCCGGCGGCGTGCAGGTAGTCAGCAGCCAGCAGGAGGTCGCGGGAGTAATCCACCCGATGCGTCGCCAGCGTGGTCACCGCCAGGCCGGCCGTCAGCAACACCGCGGCCGATCCCACGGCAAGACTGGGCCGGCCCCGGCTGGGGAGCACCCCGGCCAGCCCCAGCGCAAGCACGGGGTACAGCGCGAACAGGTACCGCGGCTCGGCCGTGTACCACGTGTAGGGCGCCGCCAGGTAGAGCGCGACGCTCGTCGGCACGATGAGCAGCAGCAGGTCGACCGGTCGCCGCTCTCCGGCGCGCAGCAGCACGAGCGCGCGCAGGCCACGACGGCGGCGGCAGGCCGCGGTGAGCCAGCCCACAGCCAGCGCGGCCACCCCGACCGCCACCACCGTGCCCGGCAGGATGCTCTGGCCGGCCCGCCACCGCAGCCCGAGGAACTCCGCAAGCACCGGGTCCGCCAAACCGCGCAGGCGATGGGCGAACGTGGTGGATGCGGCGGTGGTACCGACGCCGCTGGTTGCACCGGTGCGCAGCCACCCCGCCAACAGTGGCACTGCGCC
>JADGOV010000181.1 GCA_017882785.1 Frankiaceae bacterium | reverse complement strand
ATAAGGACCTCCGCATTCAGGATGGCAAAAAACGGCTCGGTGAAAGGCAGCATGGCCGACGCGTTAGGTAGGTCGAACACAATGATCGCGGTACGCTTGCCGTGGAAGGTCGTGTAGTACGTCGCCTCCGGCTTCCATCGTTCGGCCGCTTGCTGGATGACCTCGACCAGCGTGCCGTCGTGCACGGCCTGGTTACCGGATTCCACCGGAATAGTGATCCACGCCATAACCCGCATGCCCGAACCCCCCTGGTGCCGGTGCCGTCAGGCCCGCGTACTGTCATCCTCTCGCACCGACCCGTCCAGGGTGACGTCGGCACCGATGACGGTGGCTCCGAACCAGAGCCCGAGACCGGCGACCGCGGCGAGCAGGGCGGAGCTCAGCGCCGTGAGCAGGACGTGGCCGGTGAGCCAAAGCCAACGGGGAAGCGGTCAGGTAAGCAGCTGCTCCAGCCGCCCGGCCGCCTCCTCGCCGCGGGCCGCGCCGATCCTGCAGGCCGCGTAGAGGGCGATGACCAGGCCGAGCAGGACGGCTATCACGCCGAGGTAGCCGTCGGTCGTTTCGGCGACGTCCATGCCGAGTGTCTGCAGCATCTGGCGATGGCTCGGATCCCGGGCGAGGAAATCCGTGACTGTGCTCAGGAGCACGCCGATGGTCACGGCGCAGGCGAGGATCCCGGTCAGCCAGGCGGCGAGCATGCCCTCCGTGCTGCGCCAGGCGAAGGGGCCGCCGAGGCTCCGCGCGGGCGGTGTGACGGAGCAGGTGAGGAAGATTTCCTCCAGGGACGGCTGTCGGCTGCGCAGGTCGAGGACCGGAACCGTGCCCAGTCGGGCCAGCACGGCGGTCGGCGAGCCGCTGATGGAGACCCGCACCCCGCCGCGACGCCCTCGACCTCGTCGAGGATATGTGAGGACAGGAACACCGTCTGGCCCCGCGCCGCCGCCTCCCTGGCCACGTCTGGAACTCCGCCTCCATCAACGGATCCAGCCCGGCCGTCGGCTCATCAAGCAGCAGCACATCGCCGCGGGTCATGAACGCCGCGATCAAGGCAACCTTCTGCCGGTTGCCCGTCGCATACGACCGGACCGCCTGTCCGGTTCCAGCAGCAACCGTTTGATGAGCTCGTCGCGAAGCGCGAGATCCACACCACCCGGCAGGTTGCCAAGCAGGTGGAGAGCCTCCGTTCCGGTCAGCTGGGGCCAGAGGGCGACGTCACCCGGCACGTAGGCGACGTGGCGGTGCGCGCGTTCGATGTCCTCGACCGGGACGTCCATCACCCAGGCCCGGTGGTGGCCCTGACCAGGTGCAGCAGCAGGCGGATCGTCGTCGACTTGCCCGCTCCGTTCGGCCCAGGAAACCGAAGATCTCACCGGGCCGCACGGTGAGATCCAGCACGTCCAACGCGACGACCCGAAGTGTTTCGTCAACCGCTGGGTGCGAATCGCGGCAACGGCTAGGCGCTTCGACTGGCCGGGGATGTTCTCGTGGAGCAACTGGCCGGACGGGAGCCGGGCGTTCACCGAGCGGCTGCGCAGGATGTCGTAACGCGCCCGTGGGAGAGCCCGCTTCGCGTCCAGGAGCACGCCGAGGACAACGCGCGGGTAGTTCGGTAGAGCTGCCGGGGATCGACCCGGACAAGGACGTCGAGATCTCACTCAGCGATGGCCTGCTGCACATTCAGGCCGAGCGCCGGGAGGAGAAGGAGGAACAGAGCAAAGGCGGCTACCGCTCGGAGTTCCGCTACGGCTCGTTCGCGCGTGCTCTCCCGCCGCCGGCGGGTGTCAGCGAGCAAGGATGTCCGGGCCGAATACGAGGAAGGCGTTCTGCAGGTGCGGATACCCATTGGGGGGCAGGGACCGCAGGGCCGGCGGGTCCCCATCAGCCGCAGATGACGGATCGGCCGCAATCGCCGCGGTAGGACAGGTGGCCGAGGCCGCCGCTCGGTGGACCTGCGGATCAGCTGCGGCGGATGACGGTTTCGGGCAGGGAGAGTTCAGCTGAGCCCCCCGGTCCGGACCGGACCGGGTCGGCGAGTGCGGCCTTCTGGACAGCGGCGGAGATATCGCCGGAGGTGAGGATGCCGACGAGCTGGTCGTCCGCCACGACGAGGACTGGACGGGCCTGGGAGTCGACGCCCAACCGGTCGATGACATCGATCAGCGGCTCGTCCGGGCCAGCTGTCGGCACCGCGGCCAGCGGGGTGCCGACGGTGCCGACACGCACCTCGACGCGGCGGGCCGGCGCCACCCGGGCCAGGTCATGCAAGGTGACCAGCCCGGACGGGCGCCCATCGACACCGCGGAGAGGGAAAGCGGTGAACCGGGCGGTGCGCACGACACTGTCGAGGAAGGCCTGCACGCTGAGCCAGTCCGGCCCACACAGCGGGTCACTCGTCATCACATCGCGGACCTGCACGCCGACCAGCAGGTTCCGCAGACCGGCGTGGCGTTCCTCCGCGCGGGCGGTGACGAGGAGGAACCAGCCGACGAGCATCAGCCAGATGCCGCCGACGTCCGCGGTGACCGCGACCTCGACGACGCCGAGCGACACCAGGCCGAAACCGACGACGCGGCCAGCCCTGGCAGCGTGCACAGCGGCCCGCGCCCGGTCCCCGGTCCGCTGCCAGATCACCGCGCGGAGCAGCCGGCCGCCGTCCAACGGAGCCCCGGGCAGCAGGTTGAAGAGGGCGAGCAGAACGTTGATCGCGCCGAGCCACTGCAGGGCAGCGACCAGGACAACCGGCGCCATGCCCCGCAGGCCGACCGCGAGCAGCAGGCAGACCAGCCCGATCCCGGCGCTGGCGGCCGGTCCGGCGACGGCGACGCGCAGGTCATCCCGCGGCGTGGGCGGGTCTCCGTCCAGCCGGGTCACTCCGCCCAGCATCCACAAGGTGATGCTGTCCACCCGGATCCCGCACCGCCGGGCGACGATGGCGTGGGCCAGTTCGTGGGCGAGCACGCCGGCGAGGAACGCCACGGCTGCGGCCACCGACGCCACCCAATACTCGGCGGCCGGCCGGCCGGCCGCCGTGGCCGGCAGCACCGACACCGCCAGCGTCTCCGCGATCAGCGCGGCGATGATCAGCAGGGACCAGTTCGCCGCCACCCGAACCCCGGCAATCCGCCCCAAGCTGACCGTCTCGTGCACCGCTGGCCGCCGACCCGCCCTACCCGTCGAGGGCCTGATCCGGCCCGGCCGGGATCACGACGACCGGACACGGCGCATGATGGAGCACCTTGTTGCTCACCGAACCGAGCATGAGCCGGCTCAGCGCCCCCGCCCCATGGGAACCCACCACCAGGAGATCCGCAGACCGACCGACCGCATCCTCGATGAGGGCGCCGGCCGGCGGGCCTTCGACCGCCAGCGACGTCGTGCGGACGTGACCCGCGGCGGCAGGCCGGGATGCCAGCACCTTGGAGAGCATGTCGGCGGCCAGCTTCTCCGCGGCCTGTCGCAGCCTGTCCCGCAACGGCTCATCCGGCAAGGGCATGCCCCACATCGGGTGGACCACAGGAACCTCGTAGCTGTGCACGACAACCAGCGTGCTCCCCCGCAGCGCGGCCTCCTCCACGGCCCAGACCAGCGCCCGCTCGGACGCGGCCGACCCGTCCACGCCGACCACGACGCCGCTCATGAACCCGACGGCTGCTCGTGGTGGACCTCGGCGTCCCCGGAGGG
>JADGOV010000027.1 GCA_017882785.1 Frankiaceae bacterium | reverse complement strand
CAGGAAGCCGCCACCGCCCGCCGGGAGGGCCGACCACCCGAGTGGACCGGGCGCTGACGTCCTGCTGGCCGATGCTCGCGGCGCATCCCTGGAGAGCGCGGGTCGAGCCGATGACCGACTATCGCCCTGAGACGTGTTCCCAGATATGCCGGGAGTCGGCGAGCGGGTCGGCAGGGACGCGGGGCGGGGTGTCCAAGATCCGGGTACGAGGGTGTTCGAGGTCGAATCGCGGCCAGCCCGGGTCGCCCGTGTCGGCATCGCCGAAGGTGAAGGGCACATCGAGCGTATGGCACGCGCCCAGCCGTGGGCTGCGCCAGGTGAAGTCGTACAACCAGGTTGCTGCCAGGATAGGCAGCGCGGTAGGTAGTAATCGCATCACGCCCCGAGCCCCAGCGAGGCGGCCACGGCCGCAAGGTCGATGATCGACAGGTCCACCCCCAGGGTGAACAGCCGGTACTCCTCGTGCATGAACACGCAGATCAGGTCCACGTCCCGCCCGCCGCCGTGCCGGATCGCCTCCCAGGGCTGGCCGGTGACCAGGACGCCGTCGATGACCGGACCGAATGCGCCGAGGCCGGCGGCGGGCCCCCGTCAGCGGCACGTCCTGGATCTGCCGGATTGCCTCGGGCGGTAACTCGGCAAACCCCTCCCAGGTGGCCGTCACCTGCGCCTCCGCGGCCGGCGCGGCGGCGAGCACGGCGACCGAGGCCGCACCTGCGGACTGCCCAAGATGGTCACGTTGCCCGGGTCGCCGCCGAAAGCGGCGATGTTGCGCTGCACCCATGCCAGCGCCGGATGGTCGTGTAGCCCACGGGCGGCCCCCCGGGTGCTGGCGGACGTTGCGGCGACGCGGCTGAAAGCGCAGCGGGCCGTCCGGCGCAGCGGCGAACGGAATCCCCCGGAAGATGACGAGGCCGTCCCGGGCGAGCCCTCAGACCATCCCAGCAGCGGTCCGCACTACCGCGTCCACATGCCCTCGATCTCGTACCGCCGTTCCTCGAGTCACCGTCACACCACCGACCGCCTCAGGGCGCGACGTCGATGCCGGCTTCCCGCCGCTGCTCGGGGGTGATCGGCGTCGGCGCGCCCGTCAGCGGATCGCCGCCGGAGGCGGCTTTGGGAAAGGCCATGACCTCCCGAATGGCATCGGTGCCGGCGAGCACCGCCGCCATCCGGTCCAGACCGAAGGCGATGCCGCCGTGCGGCGGCGGGCCGTACCGAAAAGCCTCGAGGAGGAAGCCGAACTTCGACTCGGCCTCCTCGCGGGTCAACCCGATCACGTCGAAGACCTGTTGCTGCATGCCGGCACGATGGATACGGATCGACCCACCACCGAGCTCGATTCCGTTGACGACGACGTCGTAGGCGCGGGCCAGCCCCGCTCCGGGCTCCTCGGCGAAGCGGTCCGCCCATTCCGGCGTCGGCGCGGTGAAGGGATGGTGCACCGCGGTCCAGCCGCCGCCATCGGTCGGCTCGAACATCGGGAAGTGGGTCACCCACAGGAAGCGCCACGCCGACTCCTCGATGAGGCCACGATCGCGGCCGATGGCCAGCCGCAGCGCACCGAGCAACTCCTGCGCCGGTCGCTCGGTGCCGGCGGCGAAGAACACCGCGTCTCCGGCGCCGGCTCCGGCCGCGGCCGGCAAGCCGACCAGCTCCTCGGCAGAGAGATGCTTGGCCACGGGGCCGGACTCGCGGACCGCTCCGTCCTCGCCGATGAGGACGTAGGCCAGCCCCCGGGCGCCCCGTCCGCGGGCCCAGTCCTGCCAGCTGTCGAGCTCCTTGCGGGTCAGCGACCCACCGCCGGGCAGCACGACAGCGCCGACGTAGGGCTGCTCGGCGAACACCCGGAAGCGGGTACCGGCGAAGTGGCCGCTGAGATCGGTCAACTCGAGTCCGAACCGCAGGTCGGGCCGGTCCGAGCCGAACCGGCGCATCGCGTCGGCATAGGTCATCCGGGCGAACGGGACAGGCAGGTCGACGTCGAGAAGGTCTCGCCACAGCGTGGTCAGCAGGCTCTCGGTGAGCGCGTAGACGTCCTCCTCGTCGAGGAAACTCAACTCGATGTCGAGCTGGGTGAACTCCGGCGTACGGTCGGCGCGAAAGTCCTCATCGCGAAAGCAGCGCGCGATCTGGTAGTACCTCTCCAGCCCGGCGACCATGAGCAGCTGCTTGAACAACTGCGGCGACTGCGGCAGCGCGTACCAGTGGCCGGGCTGCAGCCGTACCGGCACCAGGAAGTCGCGGGCGCCCTCCGGGGTGGAGCGGGTCAGGTAGGGCGTCTCCACGTCGAGGAAGTCGTTGGCCTCCATCACCCGGCGGATGATGGAGGTCATCCGTGCTCGCGTCCGCAACGCCGTCGCCGGCCAGGCTCGCCGCAGGTCGAGGTAGCGGTGCCGCCAGCGCGTCGTCTCCTCCACGCTGCCCGGCCCGTACAGGGAGCCTTCGATGGGGAACGGCAACTCGGCGGAGGTGGAGAGTACCTCGAGGTCGGTGGCCACCACCTCGACGTTGCCGGTAGGCAGGTCTGGGTTGGCGTTACCGGCAGGTCGGATGGCCACCGTGCCGTGGACCAACACGCAGAACTCCGCGCGCAGTGCCCGCCCGGCCTCCGGGTCGCGGAGCACGACCTGCGCCACGCCGCTGGCATCGCGCAGGTCGAGGAAGGTGACCCCGCCGTGGTCGCGTCGCCGCGCCACCCAGCCGGCCAACGTGACCGCGAACCCGGCGTCGGCGGCCCGCAGCGTGCCGGCGTCCCGGGTACGGATCACCGCGCCGATTCCTCGGTGCCGGAGAACGAGGGCGTGGTCAGCTCGGCCTCGACCAGCGCCACCGCCTCCTCGATCGGCAGCGGCCATTGCTGACCGGAGTCGAGGTTCTTCAGCTGCACCGCTCCCGCGGCGAGGTCACGTTCACCGAGCACCAGTGCGTAGCGCGCGCCGGAGCGGTCGGCGGCCTTCATCGCCCCCTTGACGCTGCGGCCGCCGTAGGCGATGTCGGCGGCGACGCCTATCCGCCGCAGCGCGGTGACGATGCCGAACAGCTGCCGCTCCGCCTGGGCGCCCAGGGGGATGGCAAAGACCTCGACGCGATGCGGGTCGGGTACGGCGACGCCCTCCGCCGCCAGCGCGAGCACCGTCCGGTCGACGCCCAGTGCCCACCCCACACCCGGTAGCGGCGGTCCGTCGATCTGCTCGGACAGTCCGTCGTAGCGCCCACCGCCGCCGACAGCGGACTGCGCACCGAGCCCGTCGTGGACGAACTCGAAGGTGGTGCGGGTGTAGTAGTCCAGGCCGCGCACGAGCCGCGGGGCATCGTCCCAGGCGACCGAGGCATCGGCCAGCAATTCCTGCACGGTGGCGTGATGGGCCTGACAGGCGGCACACAGCGCGTCACTGACCAGCGGCGCATCGCCGAGCTGGGCCTGCACCTCCGGCCGCTTGTCATCCAGCACGCGCAGCGGGTTGATGTCGACCCGGCGGCGCGTCTCCTCGTCCAGGTCGAGCCCGTGCAGGAAGGCCTGCAGCCGAGCGCGGTAGGCGGGTCGACAGTCCTGGCAGCCGAGTGAGTTCAGGAGCAGCCGGACCTCGCTGAGCCCCAGGTCGCGGTAGGCGTCCGCGGCGAGCACGACCAACTCGGCGTCCACCACCGGGTCCTCCACGCCCAGCGCCTCGGCGCCGACCTGGGAGAAGTGCCGAAACCGGCCGGCCTGCGGCCGCTCGTAGCGGTAGAACGAGCCCGAGTACCACACCTTGACCGGCAACGCGCCACGGTGCAGGCCGTGTTCGAGCACGGCGCGCAGCACGCCGGCGGTACCCTCCGGTCGGAGCGTGACCGACTGCCCGCCGCGGGTGGTGAAGGTGTACATCTCCTTCGAGACGATGTCGGTGGACTCCCCCACGCCGCGGGCGAAGAGCCCGGTGTCTTCGAATGTGGGGGTCTCGATGTAGGCGTAGCCGGCCCGCCGCACCGGTGCGGCCAGCCCTTCCCGGACCGTGGTGACGACCGCGGACCGCGGGGGCAGCAGGTCGAATGTGCCCTTGGGCGCGCGAAATCCACTCACTGGGCCCCGACCGCTCGGCGGGCCTCGGCCAGGAACATGTTGCTGCGCCGCTCCCGGCCGACCGTGGTGTCCGGTCCGTGGCCGGGGCGGATGAGCGTCTCATCCGGCAGCGGTACGACCACCCGCACCAGCGATGCCAGCATGTCCGGATAGGAGCCGCCCGGGAAGTCGGTGCGGCCGATGGAGTCCGCGAAGATCAGATCCCCGGCGAAGAACTCCAGCCCGCTGCGGAAGGTGACCGAGCCGGGAGTGTGACCGGGCGCGGCGTCCACGGCGAAGTCCACGCCGGCCAACTGGATCACCGCACCGTCGCGGAGGACCCGGACGTCATCCGGCTCCGACCAGGTCAACCGGCCGAACATCGGCGTGCCCGCGGGGATGCCGACTGCGGACCACGGGTCGGTGAGTTGCTCGCGGTCGGCGGGGGCGATGTAGGCCGGGATGTCGCGCGCACCGCACACGGGCAGCACGGCGAACGTGTGGTCGAAGTGGCCGTGGGTCAACAGCACCGCAACCGGGCGCAGCCGGTGCTGGGCGATGATGTCCTCCAGTGGACCTTCCGCCCAGATGCCGGGATCGATGACCACGCACTCCTCCCCGCGTCCGGGCGCGACGACCCAACAGTTGGTCTGCGGCGGCCCAGCGGGGAATCCTTCGACGAGCACGCGAAATCCTTCGGCGGCGTGGGGAGTCGGACGACAACTCCGTCGAGACTACCGGCCGGCCTTCTACACTCGGCTCTGCCGACAGTCCTGATCGCAGGGAAGCCGACCGAGGGGGCGAGGGGTGTCGCCGAGCAGGCAGCGCGAACGGGAGGTCGAGCGCCTTCGCCGCATCCGGCAGGGCCAGCGTCGCGAGCAGGCGCGGCGTCGGGCCCGGCGGCGTGCCACCATCATCGGTTCGGTCCTGGCGGTCGTCGTAGTCGTCGGCGGGATCGCTCTGCTCGCTCGGCCCCACAGCGGCCCGAAGACCGCCGCCCCCGCCACCCCCGCGGCCAACTCGCCGACCGCCTCCCCGCCGACACAGGCTGCGCCCACGACGTCACCGTTCCCCCCGCTGGCCCGCGGCACCAATCCCCGCCTGGCCACCAAGCCGACAGTCCGTCTGCCGTCCGCGGCCCCGACCACGCTCGGGATGCACGACCTCGTCGTCGGCACCGGACCCGCAGCCAGGGCCGGCCAACAACTCACTGTGAACTACGTCGGCGTGGGATATCCCGCCGGCAGGGAGTTCGACTCCTCCTGGAAGCGGCGGGAGCCGTTCACCTTCGCACTGGGGAAGGGCAACGTCATCCCCGGCTGGGATCGCGGCCTGCTCGGCATGAAGGTCGGCAGCCGCCGTCAGTTGGCGATCCCGGCGGCGCTGGCATACGGCGCGCAGGGTCAGCCGCCGACCATCAAGCCGAACGAGCCTCTGGTCTTCGTGATCGACCTGCTCAAGGCAAAGTGAGCCTAGCCAGGTAGTCGGTCGGAGTCGTCGGATCAGCCGGCGTCGATCCGGACATAGTCCAGGTCGCCCACGTAGTAGTCGCAGGTCACGGTCGTCTGGTTGCAGCTGACCTTGCCGCCGGCCCGACCGGACCCGACCGCTCGGCTGCCGCCGGCCCCGCGGAACAGGCACTGCACGATGCCATTCGGCGCCTGGATCTTGAAATAGCCGCCGGGAGTGCTCGACTGACCCTTCTGGATGATGTTACCGAAGGGCTTCGTCGTGCGCATCCGCCACGTGATGGTGTAGGGGCGGGTACAGAAAGCGGTAGCCGGTGGCGCCCAACACGTGGACCCCGGACTTGACCTCGCTCCCCACCGATCCGGCCAACCCGTGGTTCGAGACGGTGAGCAGCGGTGCCCCCCTGGCAGCCTGTCGCAATCCCGGCACATCGCCCAGCTAAGGCAGTTCCGCCGGATGACCTGCGCTGTCAGCTGCTTCCGCTCGTCGTCCGGTACGCGTCGTAGACGCCTTCGACGCCACGCACCTGCCGCAGCAGATGCCCCAGGTGCTTGGGATCGCCCATCTCGAAGGTGAACTTACTGACCGCTACCCGGTCCCGGGTGGTCGCCACCGACGCCGAGAGGATGTTCACGTGTGCGTCGGAGAGGACGCGAGTGATGTCGGAGAGCAGCCGGGTCCGGTCCAGGGCCTCCACCTGAATGGCCACGAGGAAGATCGACGCCGCCGAGGGGGCCCACTCCACCTCGACCATGCGGTCCTTCTTGGCCGCCAACTGATCGACGTTGGTGCAGTCCAGCCGATGGACCGACACGCCGTGGCCACGGGTGACGAAACCGATGACGTCATCGCCCGGGACCGGCGTGCAGCAGCGGGCAAGTTTGATCCAGACGTCGTCGGCGCCCTTGACCACGACCCCCGGATCGCCGGCCGGACGGAGCCGACGCCGGGTCGGGGCGACCACTTCGGCGAGGTCCTCCGCCGCGCCGTCGGTGCCGCCCATCGAGGCCATGAGCCGGGAGACCACGGTCTGCGCACTGACGTGACCCTCGCCGACCGCAGCGTAGAAGGCGGACAGGTCCAGGTAGTGCATGTTCTTGGCCAGGGTGAGCAGTGCCTCACCGGCGAGCAGGCGCTGCAGCGGTAGCCCCGCCTTGCGCATCGCCCGGCTGATCGCGTCCTTACCCTCCTCGATGGCATCCTCGCGGCGCTCCCGGGCGAACCACTGCTTGATCTTCGTGCGCGCTCGGGGACTCTTGACGAAGGTCAGCCAGTCCCGGCTGGGCGCCGCGTTCGCCGCCTTGGAGGTGAAGATCTCCACCACGTCGCCGTTGTCCAGCGTGCTTTCCAACGGCACCAGCCGGCCGTTGACCCGGGCACCGATGCAGCGCCTGCCGACCTCGGTGTGCACCGCGTAGGCGAAGTCGACCGGCGTTGACCCGGCTGTGAGCGACAAGACGTCACCCTTGGGGGTGAAGACGAAGACCTCCGCCTCGTGCAGGTCAAATCGCAGCGAGTCGAGGAACTCGCCCGGATCGACGGCTTCCCGTTGCCAGTCGAGCAACTGCCGCAGCCACGCCATCTCGTTCGGGTCCGGCTTACCCTTGGCGGGGGCGGACTGGCCGGCTGAGGCCGCCGTCTCCTTGTACTTCCAGTGCGCGGCGATGCCGTACTCCGAGCGCTGGTGCATCGCGGTGGACCGAATCTGGATCTCGACGGGCTTGCCCTCGGGCCCGATCACCGTGGTGTGCAGCGACTGGTACATGTTGAACTTAGGCATCGCTATGTAGTCCTTGAACCGGCCGGGGACCGGATTCCAGGTGGCGTGGAGGGTGCCCAGTGCCGCGTAGCAGTCGCGGACCGAATCGACGAGGACGCGGATGCCGACCAGATCGTAGATCTCCGCGAAGTCCCGGCCGCGCACGATCATCTTTTGGTAGATGGAGTAGTAGTGCTTCGGCCTACCGGTCACCGACGCGTGGATGCGGGCGGTGCGCAGGTCCTCCGCCACCTGCTCGAGCACCCGCGCCAGGTAGGTCTCGCGCGACGGCGCCCGGTCAGCGACAAGCCGGACGATCTCGTCGTAGCGCTTGGGAAAGAGGGTGGCGAAGGAGCGGTCTTCCAACTCCCACTTGATGGTGTTCATGCCGAGGCGGTGCGCCAGCGGCGCGTAGATCTCCAGCGTCTGCTTGGCGGTCCGCTCCTGCTTCTCCGGCCGCAGGTGGTGCAGGGTCCGCATGTTGTGCAGCCGATCGGAGAGCTTGATGACGAGCACCCGCGGGTCGCGGGCCATCGCGATCACCATCTTGCGGATGGTCTCGGCCTCGGCCGCTTCCCCGAGCTTGACCTTGTCGAGCTTGGTCACGCCGTCGACGAGGGCGGCGACGTCGCTGCCGAACTGGGCGCGGACCGCGTCCAGGGTGAGAGGCGTGTCCTCGACCGTGTCGTGCAACAAAGCCGCGGCCAATGTTGTGACGTCCATACCAAGTTCGGCCAGGATGACGGTGACCGACAACGGATGGGTGATGTAGGCGTCACCGCTGCGGCGGAACTGGCCGCGGTGACACTCCTCGGCCACCTCGTACGCTCGGGCCAACATCCGGGTGTCTGCCTTGGGGTGGTTGGTCCGCACGGCGTGGAAGAGCGGCTCGAGTTGCGGCGGGGTAGCGGTCCCCCGGCCGGCACCGATTCGGGCGAGCCGCTTGCGCATCCGACGAGCGGTGGCCCCCCCCCGATCCGGCGCGTCGTCAACGATGTCGGGTTGCAGCGCGGGCTCCGGCGGCGGCGATGGCTGAGGCGGCATCGGGGCCTCGACTCCGGGCCGGGCCGCTGCCAGGGCGGCCACTGCGGAGGCCGGGGTGGGAATCGGACGCAGGTCGTCTGCGGCCTCGGCCGTCTCGACCGGGCCAACCGTATTCGCCGCATCCGCCACTGGCAACGCCTCCGCTGACCTGCAGCCCATACTAGGCGAGCCGTCGCAGGGATAGTGGGAGCGCGCCGATGGCGGCGCCCGTTCACGACTCGCCCGGCCCGGCCGAACGGAGGTCAGGTTCAGTAGGTGACGAGCGTGCGCAACGCCGGACCAGCGGCGCCAGCCAGATCGCCGGTCAGTCGCACCCGGTCACCCGGGGTCAGCGCGTCCCGCTGGAGTTCCACGGCGGAAGCGGCATCCCACCCGTCGGCGGGCTCACCGTCGGCGCTTGCCGCTGGGACGCCCGGAGCGTCCGCCGCGCCGCGCCGGCTTGCGGGCTGCCCGGGCAGGTCCGGCGGACCGGCCGGCGGCGGCGGTCGGTGCCGCGGCAGACCCCGGCTCGGCACCGCCCTCCGCAGCCGGCGAATCGAGGTCGTCGGCGACATCCTCGTCGTCGACAGCGGCCACGCTCACCGAGCCGGTGGACGCACCGCCGACCAGGGCGCCCGCAGAGACCGCATGCCGCTCGCTTCGCTGGCGGCTCTCCACCCGACGGGCGAGAGCACGCATCGCCGGTTCGCGCTCCTTCATGTCACACAGCAAGGGGGTCGCCGTGAAGATCGAGGAATACGCGCCACACATGAGCCCGATGAACAGCGCCAGCGCCAGGTCCTTCAACGTGCCGGCCTTGAGCAGCCCGGCGCCGATGAACAACAGCGAGGCCACCGGCAGCAGGCCGATGATCGAGGTGTTGATGGAGCGCACCAATGTCTGGTTGAGCGCCAGGTTCGCCGCCTGGCTGAAGGTCATCCGGCTCCCACCGGCCAAGCCGGCAGTGTTCTCCCGCACCTTGTCGAAGACCACGACCGTGTCATACAGCGAGTAGCCGAGGATGGTCAGCAGCGCGATGACCGTCCCCGGGCTGACCTCGAAGCCGACCAGCGAGTACACCCCGGCGGTGATGACGATGTCGTGTATCAGGGCGATGAACGCGGCCAGCGCCATCTTCATCTCGAAGCGAACGGAGAGCACGATGAAGAGCAGCACGAGGAAGATGACCAGCCCTTGGATGGCCTTCCGGGTGATCTGACTGCCCCAACTCGGTCCGACCTGGCTGACCGCGACGTCGTCTCTGGCGACCCCCAGCCTGGTCGCCAGCGCCTGCTGGAGTCGGGTCGTCTTCGTCGGATCGGCGGGGTCGATGGCCGCGGTCTGGATGCGGATCTGGCCTTCGCCGACCTTCTGCGCGACCTCCGGCGGGACGCCGGCGGCGGTGAAGACGCCGCGGGCGTCGGAGACCGAGTGCCCGTGCGCCGGCGCCGAGAACACCGCTCCGCCCTTGAACTCGATGCTCGGGTGGATGCCCCGGAAGATCAGGCTCAGGAGACTGATCACGACAAGAACGCCGGACAGGATGTACCAGGTCTTGCGCCGGCCGACGAAGTCGTAGGACACCTCGCCGCGGTAGAGCCGGCTGGCCAGTGATCCGGTGCGGGACACCGGCTACACCTCTCCCACGCTGCGTCGGCTCCCCGCCGGGCCTGCGGTCGCCGGGCGCGGGGCTCGGGCGCCCGGAGCCGGCGGTGCCGTGCCGAGGCGACCAGGGGAGAGCCCGGTCCACCGGCTGCCGGAGTTGAACGGCCGGGTCCGGGCGAGGAGCGTGATCAGCGGCTTGGTGAAGAGGAACACGATGAACAGGTCGACAGCCGTGGACAGACCGAGGGTGAAGGCGAAGCCTCGTACGCTACCGATGGAGACGAGGTAGAGAACGACCGCGGCCAGCAGGGACACCATGTCCGCGGACAGGATCGTCCGGCGGGCCCGGACCCAGGCGCGCTCCACCCCGCTGCGCAACGACCGGCCCTCCCGCACCTCGTCGCGGAGTCGCTCGAAGTAGACCACGAAGGAGTCCGCCGTGATGCCCACCGCGACGATGTATCCGGCGATACCGGCGAGAGTGAGCGTGTACCCGATCACATGGCCCAGCAGGGTGGTCGTGGCGTAGAGGATCAGACCTGACAGCGCCAGGCTCGCGACGGTGACCAGCCCGAGCGCCCGGTAGTAGAGCAGCGAGTACAGCACGACCAGACTCAAGCCGATGGCGCCGGCGATGAGCCCGCCGTGAAGCTGGTCTCCCCCGAGCGTCGGGGAGATGGTTTCCGCGGTGGGCACGTCGAAGGACAGCGGCAGCGCGCCGTACTTGAGGATGCTTGCCAGGTCCTTGGCTTCACTCTGCTTGAAGTTGCCGGTGATCTGAGCCCGGCCGTCGAGGATGGGTGTCTGGATCCTCGGCGCGGACTGCACGACACCGTCGAGCACGACAGCGACAGCGTTGCAGCCGGTTGGCGGCTGGCAGCCGGACGTGCCCACATCGGGGAGCGGCTGCACCCTCTTGGTCAGGTCACCGAACTCGTTGCCGCCCTTGCTGTTGAAGTCGAGGATGACCTGCCACTGTCCGAGCCCCTGCTGGTCGACCGTGGCGGTGGCGGTGCGGACATCGGTGCCCAGCACGACAGCCGGCCCGAGGAGGTACTTGGTGGTGCCTTTGCGATCGCACGCCACGATGTCGGCGTTCGGGTTGTCGACACCGCCGCTCTGCCGGCTGATCTCGGTGGCGCAGTCGATGGTCGCGAAGCGTTGCGCCAACGCCGCGCTGCTGCTGGGCGACGGCGTGGGTGATGCCGTGGTGGTTGGCCCCGCGGTCGGCTTTGCGGTGGGCGTCGGGGTCGCTGCCCGCGCGGCCAGCGGGCGCGCGGACAGCGCCGGGACCGCGCGACCGTTGCCGGTCTTCGTGGGCGTCGGGCTCGGCGAGGCCGTGGTGCCTGGCGAGGCCGACGGCGAGGCGGACGGCGTGGCCGTCGCCCCTCGGGTCGCGCCGGGACTGGCGGCCGGGGTCGGGGGCGTCGCGGGGCCCGCCGCCAGCACCTGCCGGAACCGCAGTTGGGCGGTTCGACGAACGAGGTCGAGGACGTCGCTGCGTCCTCGACCGGGTACGGACACGACGATGTTGTGACCTTCGGTGGCCACCTCCGCCTCGGAAACCCCCAAGCCGTTGACCCGAGACCGAATGATGTCGACCGCTTTGCCCAGTGCCTCCTTGGTGACCCGACCGGAGCTGGCCTTGGGGGTCAGAGTGACGCTGGTGCCGCCGCGGAGGTCGAGGCCAAGCTGCGGGGTGTGGCTCTTGCTCAGGAAGACGCCGACATACAGCGCGACGACGACGAGCCCGACGAACGCGAGCGAACGCCCGGGCCGGGGCGCCTGTGCGGAAGCCACCGAGAGGTCGGTCCTTCGTCTAGAGCGGCGCTGATCGCCGCGTCAACCCGAGTATTGCCGAGGTCACGCCGGCGGACGGTCGTCGGGCGGAAGTTCGACCGAACTGTCAGTGCTGGTCGGGCTGGGTACGACCTGGGAGATCGCTCCCTTGAGGAAGCGAACGTGCACGCCGGGAGCGATCTCCACGGTGACCGCTTCGTCGTCCAGGGCCGTCACCGTGGCGAAGATTCCTGAGGTCGTCATCACCTGCGCGCCCGGCATCAGGGAGGCCTGCGTCTGCTGCGCCCTCCTCTGCCGGGCCCGCTGCGGACGGACGAGAAGGAAGAAGAAGGCCAGGACGATGATGATCAGCGGGAGGAAGCCGACCAGGCTGTTGCCGGAGCTGGAGCCGGCGGACAGCAGGTTGGCAGCCAACGGGCCGGCAAGGTTGGAGAGGGCTAGCACGGAAGCCTTTCGGGTTGGTCATCGCCGACCTCGGCGCGCACGAAGGCGGGTGCCGGCGTGGTCCGTCGTACGACGGACTCTCCATTCAGCGTAGGGGAGCGCGTTGGGACGCGGGCAATCGCCACGCGGTCACCCGCCGAAGAGGTCCGGGAGCGGCGCGGCGGGGGTTGCCGAAGGCGGCGACAGCCCCAGATGTGACCAGGCGGCGGGGGTGGCAACGCGCCCGCGCGGAGTGCGGGACAGAAAGCCCGCACGGACCAAGAAGGGCTCGGCGACCTCCTCCACAGTCTCCGGCTCCTCACCCACGGCAACCGCCAGCGTGCCCAGACCGACGGGGCCACCGGAGAACCGTCTCAGCAACGCGTCGAGGACTGCGCGGTCCAGTCGGTCCAACCCCAGTTCGTCCACGTCGTAGAGCGCCAGCGCGGCTCGGGACGCTGTCAGGTCAACCCTGCCGTCGCCGCGGACCTCGGCGTAGTCCCGGACCCGGCGCAGCAGTCGGTTGGCGATGCGGGGTGTCCCCCGGGAACGGCCGGCGATCTCCACGGCTGCGGGTGGCTCCAGCGGAACGCCGAGCAGTCCCGCGGACCGCACGAGCACTCGCTCCAGCTCTGCCGGGGCATAGAAGTCCAGGTGCCCGACGAAACCGAAGCGGTCCCGCAACGGCCCGGGCAGCAGGCCGGCGCGGGTCGTCGCACCGACAAGGGTGAACGGGGCCACTGCCAGCGGAATCGCCGTGGCGCCGGGGCCCTTTCCCACCACCACGTCGACCCGGAAGTCCTCCATCGCCACGTAGAGCAGTTCCTCGGCCGGCCGGGCCATCCGGTGGATCTCGTCGAGGAACAACACCTCGCCCTCGGTCAGTGTCGACAGCAGCGCGGCGAGGTCGCCCGCGCGCTCGATAGCCGGTCCGCTGGTGATCCGCAGCGGCGCACCCATCTCAGCCGCGACGATCATCGCCATCGTCGTCTTGCCCAGTCCCGGGGATCCGGACAGCAGCACGTGGTCCGGTGGCCGTCCCCGCCGTCGGGCTCCCTCGAGCACCAGGGAGAGCTGCTCGCGCAGCCGTTCCTGGCCGACGAACTCGCTCAGCCGGCGGGGCCGCAGCGCCGCGTCCACCGCAGCGTCCTCCGGTGTGCCGATCGGTGACACGAGCTCGACCCCAGCGGAGCGCGCCGCAGTCTCGCCGGCATTCGGGGCGGGGTTGCCGCGAGCGCTGCCAATCATCGAGCGGCCATCAGCTGCAGGGCGGACCGCAGCAGTGCCGCGACGGGCATCGGGTCAGCCGCCTGCGCGGCCGCGTCGGCCTGCGGAGTCACCGCTACCACGGCCTCCTCGGCCTCCCGAGGTGTCCAACCGAGCCCCAGCAGGCCGCTGCGAACCTGCTCGCGCCATTCCGACCGCGACCCCTCGGCCGCCGCTGACTGCCCGGCGGGACTCCCGACCTCCGGCCCCAGCCGGTCGCGCAGTTCCAGCACGATGCGCTGTGCAACCTTGCGACCGACTCCCGGCACCAGACAAAGCGCCGCCAGGTCGTCGGTCGCGACCGCCCGGCGGACCGCGTCCGGCCGGTGCACGCCCAGGACTGCCTGGGCCAGTCGGGGCCCCACGCCGGTGGCGGTCTGCAGGAGCTCGAAGACGGAACGCTCGTCGTCGTCGGCGAAGCCATACAGAGTGAGTGCGTCCTCGCGGACGATGAGACTGGTCGACAGCCGCGCCGGCTGGCCGACCCGGAGGCCGGCGATGACGGTGGGCGTGCAGGACACGAAGAGGCCGACGCCGCCGACCTGGACGACCACGCCGTCCGGCCCGACAGCCTCGATAGCTCCACGCACACTGGCGATCATCGTTCGGCTCCTTCGGATGCGGTTGAATCGGCCGAGCCCCTTGCCGCGACCGACACCGCCGGCCCCGCGACCGCCGCCGCCAGCCTGCTCTGCGCGGCGCCCCGCCAGAGCTGACAGATGGCCAGGGCGAGCGCGTCCGCCGCGTCCGGGGGGCGGGGTCGCTCACTCAGAGTCAACAGTCGCGTGACCATCGACGTCACCTGCGCCTTGTCGGCCCGGCCGTTGCCGGTGACCGCCGCCTTCACCGCGCTGGGGGTGTGCAGGGTGACCGGCAGACCGGCCCGGGCCGCGCTGGTGAGCGCCACCGCGCCGGCCTGAGCGGTGCCCATGACCGTGCGGACGTTGGACTGGCTGAAAACCTGCTCGACGGCGACCGCGTCCGGTTGGTAGCGCTGGAGCCAGCTCTCGAGGATGCACTCGAGCGCGAGGAGCCGCGCTCCGATGCCATCGGTGGCCGGGGTCCGCACCACGTCGTAGGCGACGAGGAGGAGGGGGCGCCCCGGCGCGCCCTCCACAACCCCGAGGCCGCAGCGGGTCAGCCCAGGATCCACTCCGAGGACCCGCATCGAACGCACGTTCGGAACGCTACCGGGGCGGCCCGACAGAAGCGGACACCGACGCGCCGTCAGCCGGCGAGAGCTTCCAGTACCTCATCGGAGATGTCGAAGTTCGCCCAGACGTTCTGCACGTCGTCGCAGTCCTCGAGGGCATCCACCAGCCGCAGGACCCGCCGAGCGGTGTCGTCCTCGAGGGGCACGGACACCGAGGGCAGCCAGGACACGTCCACCGACTCGACGGGCAGACCCGCCGCCGTGCAGGCCAACCGGAGCTCGTGGGTGTCACCGGCGTCGCAGATCACCTCGATGCTGTCCCCCAGGTCGTTGACCTGCTCCGCGCCGGCGTCGAGAACCGCGAGCAGTACATCGTCCTCGGTCAGCCCGTGCGCGCTCGGCCCGTCCTTGGGCACGAGCACGACACCCTTGCGGGTGAACAGGTAGGACACCGAGCCCGGGTCGGCCATCGTGCCGCCGTTGCGGGTCATCGCCGTCCGCACATCCGAGGCCGCCCGGTTGCGGTTGTCCGTCAGGCACTCCACGAGCAGCGCCACCCCGCCCGGCGCGTACCCCTCATAGGTGATCGGCTGCCAGTCCGCGCCGCCGGCCTCCAGGCCGGCTCCCCGCTTCACGGCCCGGTCGATGTTGTCATTCGGTACCGAGGAGCCCTTGGCCTTGGCGACGGCGTCGGCCAGCGTCGGGTTGCCCGCAAGGTCGCCGCCACCGGTACGGGCGGCAACCTCGATATTCTTGATCAGCTTGGCGAACAGCTTGCCCCGCCGGGCGTCCACCACCGCCTTCTTGTGCTTGGTCGTCGCCCACTTGGAGTGGCCACTCACCTGGGTCCCCTTCGATCTGCGCCCGCCTTGACCATCGCGACGAAGTGTTCGTGCACCCGCAGGTCCCCGGTCAGCTCGGGGTGGAATGAGGTCGCGAGCAACGCCCCCTGCCGCACCGCGACGATCATACCGTCGGCCCGTCCGCCCTCGATCCGAGCCAGCACGCTCACCGTCGACCCAGCCGACTCCACCCACGGCGCGCGGATGAACACCGCCGGCACCCGGTCACCGGAGGCAGCCCAGGCGACGGCGGCCTCGAAGGAGTCCACCTGCCGACCGAAGGCGTTGCGTCGGACGACGACGTCGAGGCCGCCGATCCGGGGCTGGTCGGGCACCCCGTCGAGGATCGTGTCCGCGAGCAGGATCATGCCGGCGCACGCGCCGTACACCGGCATGCCGCGCGCGACGGCCCGCTGCAGCGGTTCCAGCACGCCGAAGGTGACCGCCAGCTTCCCGATGGTGGTCGACTCACCGCCCGGCAGCACGAGCCCGTCGAGACCGGCGAGATCGTCGGGCCGACGGACCGTCACCGGGGACGCGCCGAGCGCGGCGAGCGCGCGCAGATGTTCCCGGACGTCCCCCTGCAGCGCCAGCACCCCGACTCGGGGGCCGGGGCTCACCAACCGCGATCAGCGAGCCGCTGCTCCGGCGGCAGTTCGGCGACGTTGATACCGACCATGGCCTCGCCGAGGCCCCGGGACACCTTGGCCACCACGCCGGGGTCGTCATACATCGTCGTGGCCTCGACGATCGCCCGCGCGCGCTTGGCCGGGTCGCCGGACTTGAAGATGCCGGAGCCGACGAACACCCCTTCGGCACCCAGTTGCATCATCATCGCCGCATCGGCCGGTGTCGCGATCCCGCCGGCGGTGAACAGCACGACGGGGAGTTTCCCGCTCCGAGCGACCTCGGCGACAAGCTCGTACGGCGCCCGGAGCTCCTTGGCGGCGGCGAACAGCTCCGTCGCGTCCAGAGTGGTCAGCCGGCGCAGGTCCCCGCGGATCGCCCGCATGTGGCGGGTGGCCTCCACGACGTTCCCGGTGCCCGCCTCGCCCTTGGAGCGGATCATCGCGGCCCCCTCGGCCAGCCGCCGAAGCGCCTCCCCGAGGTTGGTCGCGCCGCAGACGAACGGCACCGTGAACTGCCACTTGTCGATGTGGTGCGCCTCGTCGGCCGGGCTGAGGACCTCGGACTCGTCGACGTAGTCCACGCCCAGCGCCTGCAGGACCTGGGCCTCGACGAAGTGGCCGATGCGGGCCTTGGCCATCACCGGTATGGACACTCTCTCGATGATCCCCTGGATCATGTCCGGGTCGCTCATCCGGGCGACGCCGCCCTGGGCCCTGATGTCGGCCGGGACGCGTTCCAGCGCCATCACGGCGACCGCGCCGGCGTCTTCGGCGATCTGGGCCTGCTCGGGCGTGACCACATCCATGATCACCCCACCCTTGAGCATCTCGGCCATGCCGCGCTTCACCCGGGCGGTGCCGATGGCGGCATCGCCGGCGGCGATTCCAGAGCCGGCCCGGGGTGGATCAGACGGAAGGCTGGACACGGCAGACCTCACTTGCTCGGCTGGTGACAGCCCATGATAGAGCGTTTCACCGGCCGGCCCGCGCTACGGCGGGCTCAGGAGGTGAGCCGGGTACCGGCCGGCACGAGCAGGATCCAGCTCTGTCCGGGGCGCAGCGGGATGTCGGCACCACGGGCGTCGGTGAACCGGGTCCCGCCGTCGAGCTTCGGGCGACTCCAGTGCCCGGAGATGACCCGGCCGTCGCGGAAGACGACGGCAGTGCCGGTGCCGGTGGTCTGGGTGAACGGCGTGACATTGCCCAGCACGTCGTGGAAGTGGCTCGCCCGGACCCGCACGTACTGGACCAGCACGTTCGCGGGAGCCAGTTGGGTACCGTTGGGCAGGCGCGCAGACCGGCCGTCCATGGACACCGGCCAGGTGCGGTGCGTGGGGTCGTAGCGCAGCGCGATGCGGGTCGCTGGCCCGTACCGGACGCTGAATCCGTGGGTCACGGTGCCGGTAGTCGGTACGGCTGCCGCGAAGCGCAGGCCGATGTCACCCGCGGTGGCCGAGGCCCGCGCCGCCATCGCCCGCTGTGGACGCAGGAAGAGGTTGTACGGCGAGCGTCGGCCGGGGTCGCGGAAGAACGCGTTGGGCACCGTGTCCGGGGAGATCTCGTGCACCGGCGCGGCGTGCACCAGCCGCAACACGCCCTGGTTCGCTCCGGAGAAGGCGAAGTTGACCCGCCCGTACTCCCGCAGCAGGTCCAGGTCGCTCTCCCGGGCGCTGCGCGTCGGTCCGATCACCCCCGGCAGCGAGGATGAGAAGACAGCCAACAGCCGGGTCAGCTCACCCTCGACCTGTTCGACATAGACGATGTCCGCGTTGCCCAGCCCGACCTGGGGGTGTGCCGGCCGGGTGTTGTCGATCTTCACGGCGAGCACCGGTCTGCCGACACCGGCCGGACTCCCGTTCAGGCCGTTCGGCGGACGGGGCGGCGCGTTCGGGCGGGTCCCGCTGGCGTTGTTCGAAGGGCTGGCGGATGCAGCGCTGGACGCAGCGGTGGATGCGGGTTTGCGCCCCGTGGAGCAGCCGGCAGCACCCACCAGCCCGAGCACACTCAGTGAACACGCTGTAACCGAAACGGCCCCGCGACGCATGGCGTCACGCTAGGCCCTCCGGGGATCGCTGCCACCTCGACGCGCCTGGGCACACGCTCAGGTCGGTTGGGCCGGGTCGAGCGCGGTCAACGCCGTCGTCGGCGTGTCGTCGATCTCGAAGTACCCGGGCGTGGGGGCGTGCCCGGACAGGCGCAGCCAGCGGACCAAGTGCCGGCGGCGGACGCTACGGGTATCCCGGACGGCGTCGTTGTAGAACCGCCGAGCCAGCACGACGTGGCTGCATGCCGCGGCGAGGTCGGCAAGCAAACCACGCAGGTCGGCGTCGCGCTGACCGAGCAACGGCACCGCGGTGTGCAGCGAGCGGGACAGGTCGTTCTCCGCCGACTCGCGCTCCGCGACGCCCGCGGTGGAGGCCACCCGGGCGGCGGAGGACAGCGCCCTGGCAGTCGCGACGGACAGTAGGCCGGCGGCCACGGCGTACTCGGCCACGGCCATCGCGCTCGCCGCCCGGCGGACCAGCTGGGCGTCGAGGGACGCCCGCGCGCCGTCGGTGCGGGCATGCAGCCGGTCCAACCGGCCGGCCAGCCAGGTGAGGTACGTGGCCAGCAGGACGACGGCGCTGACGACGGCGACGACATTCAGCATCGACGGACCCGCAGCGACTCAGGACCCGGCAACGGCGCGTGGGCCTGCGCCGGACCGCGGAGCGATGGTCGGGTCCGCGGGTTCCGCTGGCTCCTCCCGGACCGGGTGGGCCCGGTGGGTCGGGTGAGCCGGGTGAGCCATCCGCACGGTCTGATACACGCCCAACACCGAGCGGGCCACCGCCGACCAGTCGTAGGCGGCGACCCGGGCGGCGCCCCGGTCGGCGAGGGCCTCCCGACGGGTTGGATCATCGAGCAACCCGGCCAGCGTCGCGGCCAGCGCGTCGGGGTCGCCGATGGGGAACAGCTTCCCGGCCCGACCATCGTCGAGCACCCGACGGAACGCGTCCAGATCGCTGGCGACCACCGGCGTGCCCGCTGCCATCGCCTCCAACAGCACGATGCCGAAGCTCTCACCGCCGGTGTTCGGCGCGACGTAGAGGTCGACAGAGGCGTAGAACCGGGGTTTGTCCTCCTCCGAGATCAGACCGAGCAGCACGACCCGGTCGCGCAGGTTCGCCGGCAGCGCCGCACGCACTTCGTCGCCGTCCCCCGGGCCGGCGACGAGCAGCCGAAGCCCGGGCCGACCTTGCGCCAGCCGGCTGAAGGCATCCAGCAGGACGCTCAGCCCCTTGCGCGGCTCATCGATCCTGCCCAGGAAGCCCAGCGCGCCACCCGTCCCCGGCCAACCCGGCATGGGCTCGGCACCGACGAAGGTCTTGACGTGCACTCCGTTCGGGATCAGCACGGCATCACCGTGCAGGTGCTCGACAATCGTGCGGCGGGCGGCGGCGGACACCGCGATCCGACCTTGGATCTTCTCCAGCGCCGGCTGCAGCGCCGGCGACGCCGCCGCCAGCACGCGTGAGCGAGGGTTGGCCGAGTGGAAGGTGGCCACGATGGGCCCGCTCGCCTGCAGCAGCGTGATCAGCGACAGGGACAGCGTCTCCGGCGAGTGCAGGTGCAGCACGTCGAACTGCCCATCGCGGAGCCACCGCCGGGCCCGACGCGCGGAGATCGGGCCGAAGACCAGCCGGGCCACTGAGCCGTTGTACCGGACCGGGACGGTACGGCCGGCCGGCACGACGTAGGGCGGCAACGGCTCCTCGTCGTCATCGACCGGCGCCAGCACCGAGACCTCGTGACCGGCCGCGATCAGCGCTTCCGCCAGGTCCCGCACATGGGCCATCACCCCGCCGGGGACGTCCCACGGGTAGGGACAGACCAGCCCGACCTTCACGCCGCGCGCCGGGCGGTGGCCGAGAGTCGGACCGGGTCCAGGTCGGCGGTCCAGAGCGGCTGCAGCATGTGCCAGTCGGCCGGGTGCGCGGCGATCGACTCGGCGAAGGCGTCGGCCACCGCCTGGGTCATCATCGACACCCTGGTCCTGCGGTCCACCTCGTCCGGTGCGCGCACCGGCGGGTAGATCCGACAACCCCAGCCGCCCTGCTCGTCATACCACAGTGTCGTGGGCAGCAGCGCCGCCCCGGTGGCGACGGCCAGCGCGGCGGGGCCGGCCGGCATCCGGGCGGGCTCTCCGAAGAACGACACCTCCACCCCGCCGGCGGTCAGGTCCCGGTCCGCCAGCAGGCAGAGCAGACCGCCCGCACGCAGTCGCCGGGCGAGGGTGAGGAAGACATCCCCACCACCGCTCAGCGCCAGGACCTCCATCCCCATCGACGTGCGGAAGGCGACGAAGCGGTCGAACAGTGATTCGGGCTTTAGCCGTTCGGCGACGGTGGTCAGTCCCAGGCCGGTGTGCATCGCCCAGGCACCCGCGTGATCCCAGTTGCCGCTGTGCGGTAACGCACAGATGGCTCCCCGCCCGGCGGCCACCGCGTCCCGCAGGTAGTGCTCGTCGATCATGTGCATGTCGGCCACGATGCGTTCGGGGGCCAGCACTGGGAGCCGGAAGACCTCCAGCCAGTACCGCAGGTAAGACCGCATGGCCCGCCTGCTCAGCGCGCGGTGGTCGGCGAACGGAGCCACCCGGCGCAGATTGGCCTCCAACTGCCGGACGCCCGCGCCGTGGCGCCTCCACGCCACGTCGGCCACGGTCGCGAACACCACGCGGCCCACCCATTCCGGCAAGGCCTTCACCAGCGCCCAGCCGGCGGCGAACCCGGCGCCCTTCGCCGACTCGAGCGCACGCGATGCGCTCGAGCGGACACCGCCGACGCCCGCTCGTTCGCTCATGCCGGCGGCACCCAGGGCACGGGGTCGCCGACCACCTGACGACGTACGACCACGAAGCGTTGTACGACGGTAACGGTGCTGGCGACGGCGAGCAACCACAGCGCCCATACCCGCAGCAGGGGGAAGTCGAGAAGGCCGGACAGCCCGACGGCGACCAGAATGACGATCAGCCGTTCCGAGCGCTCGGCGATGCCGACGTCGGCCCGAAGGCCGAGACCTTCCGCTCGGGCCCGGACGTAGGAGGTGAGCAACCCGGTGACGAGGCAGTACAGCGCAACGGCGGCAAGCCGGTTGTCGGCACCCCGTCCGGAGTAGTAGAGGACCAGGCCGCCGAAGATGGCCGCGTCACCGACCCGGTCGAGTGAGGAGTCCAGGAACGCCCCCCACCGGCTGCCGCCTCCCCGTGCCCTGGCCAGCGCGCCGTCGAGCATGTCGGAGAAGACAAACAGCGTGATCACCACGGTACCGGCGAGGAACCTGCCCTGCGGATAGAACACCAACGCCCCGGCGCTGACTCCCACTGTGCCGATCAGGGTGACGACGTCCGGGCTCACGCCGGCTTTGGCCAGCGCGGTGCCCACCGGCATGAGTGCCCGCGCGATCGGCGCACGCACGACGTTGAGCATGACCGTCCGTTCGCTGGTGCCGCGGAGGAGATCGGAACAGAGACGCCCGCGATGTCCTCAGCCTACCGGTCGCCAGTCGACGCATGGTCGGACGTACGCCCGAGGATTCCGGCGTCGCCACCGCCCCGGGAGCCGCACCCGCCCTGCGCCCGCCGGTGGCCTCGACGAGCCGGATCGGGCAAGGTGAAGGGTCCAGGGATTGATTGCTGAGATCGAGGAGGCGAACCGATGGCAGACAAGGCGCATCCCGCCGGACGGGCACCGGTGGCCGAGGCCCCCGCAAACGTGCGGAACGTCGTGCTGGTCGGCCATTCGGGGGCGGGCAAGACCACGTTGGTGGAGGCTCTCCTGGCGGCGACGGGCACCATCTCGCGCGCCGGCCGCGTCGAGGACGGGACCACGGTCACCGACTTCGACGACGCGGAGGTCCGTCAGCAGCGCTCGGTTTCGCTCGCCCTCGCCCCGCTGGTCGTCCTCAGGGACGGCACCGAGATCAAGGTCAACCTGCTCGACGCCCCCGGGTACGCGGACTTCGTCGGTGACCTGCGGGCCGGGTTGCGAGCCGCGGACGCGGCCCTCTTCATCGTCTCCGCGGCCGACGGTATCGACGGCATGACCCGGTTGCTGTGGGACGAGTGCGCCGCGGTCGGGATGCCGCGGGCGGTCGTCGTGAGCAAGCTGGATTCGCCGCGGGCCGACTTCGAGGCCATCGTGGCGACCTGCCAGGAGGCGTTCGGGGAAGGCGTCCTGCCGATGTACCTGCCTATGCACACCGACGACGGCGGAGTCGGCGGGTTGCTGGGGCTGCTGTCCCAACGGGTGATCGACTACTCCGGCGGGACCCGCGAGGAACGCGAGCCGGACGCGGAACACCTCCCCCTCATCGCCGACGCCCGCAACGCGCTGATCGAGGGGATCATCGCGGAGAGCGAAGACGAATCGTTGATGGACCGCTACCTTGCCGGTGAGGACATCGACTCCAAGGTGCTCGTGGACGACCTGGAGCGGGCAGTGGCCCGCGGCTCGTTCTATCCCGTCCTGGCCACCGCAGCGCTGACCGGTCTGGGCAGCACGGAACTGCTCGAACTGCTGGCGGACGCCTTCCCCAGCCCGCTGGAACATGACGTGCCCCCGGTGTCCCACCTCGAGGGCAGGCCGCACGACCCGCTGTCCTGCGACCCTGCCGGACCGCTGGTGGCCGAAGTGATCAAGACCACCACGGACCCCTACGTCGGGCGGATCTCGCTGGTCCGGGTGTTCGCCGGCACGCTGCGCCCGGACACGATGGTGCACGTCTCCGGCCACGGGCTCACCGAGCGCGGCCACGAGGACCACGACGTGGATGAGCGAGTCGGTGCGCTGTCCTCGCCGCTGGGCAAGACGCAGCGGCCGGTACCGCAGTGCGTGGCGGGAGACATCGTCGCGGTCGCCAAGCTGTCCCGGGCCGAGACCGGTGACACCCTGTCGGACAAGGACCGCCCCCTGCTGATGGTGTCCTGGACCATGCCCCAACCGCTGCTGCCGGTGGCCATCAAGGCCAAGTCCAAGGCAGATGAGGACAAGCTGTCCCAGAGCCTGTCCCGGTTGGTCGCCGAGGACCCGACGTTGCGGCTGGAAAACACACAGGAGACTGGGCAACTCGTGCTGTGGTGCATGGGCGAAGCGCACGCGGATGTCGTGCTGGACCGGCTGAAGTCCAAGTACGGCGTCGAAGTCGGCACTGTCGACCTGCGGGTCCCGCTGCGGGAGACGCTGGCCGGGCCGGCACGAGGCCACGGCCGGCACGTCAAGCAGTCCGGCGGACACGGCCAGTTCGCAATCTGTGACGTCGAGGTGGAGCCGCTGCCCGGCGTGGACTTCGAGTTCGTCGACAAGGTGGTCGGCGGCTCGGTGCCACGCCAGTTCATCCCGTCGGTGGAGAAGGGCCTGCGGGCACAGATGGAGAAGGGGATCGCCGCGGGATACCCGGCAGTGGGCCTGAAGGTGACACTGGTCGACGGCAAGGCGCACTCGGTGGACTCCTCCGACATGGCGTTCCAGATCGCCGGCGGGCTGGCGCTGCGGGACGCCGCGAAGAACACCCAGGTGCTGTTCCTGGAACCAGTCCTCGAGGTGTCCGTACTGGTTGCCGACACTTACGTCGGCGCGGTCATGAGCGACCTGTCCTCTCGTCGCGGCCGCGTCTCCGGCACCGAGCCGGTGGGTACCGGGCGCACGCTCGTACGAGCAGACGTGCCGGAGATGGAAGTGACCAGGTATGCGGTGGATCTTCGCTCCCTGTCCCACGGCACCGGTACGTTCTCCCGCGCCTACCTCCGCCACGAGCCGATGCCGGCGAACCTGGCGGCCAAGGTCATCGCCTCGGCGGAAGCCTGAGCTTGCTCGATTCCGGGGCCTGCGGAACGCGCGCTCTGGCGGCTGGCTACGGCGGCAATGCCGTGGTGGCGTCGGCCTGCGCCGATCATGCTCGATCGGGCGTTGAGCGCTGGATGCAGACGTACGTTCGAGCATGATTGGCGCAACGAACGCACGTTCGAGCATGATCGCCGAGATCGCCCGCCTGCCCGAAGGACTAAAGCCTGAGCTCAGGCCGAGGTGGCCCAGCCGTCGGCCAGCAGCTGACGGGTCTCGCCGAGCAACTGCGGGAGCACCTTGGTCTGGCCGACTACGGGCATCAGGTTGGTGTCCCCTCCCCAGCGGGGCACGACGTGCTGGTGCAGGTGCCCGGCGATCCCGGCACCTGCCGCCGCGCCGAGGTTCATCCCCACGTTGAAACCCTGCGCGCCGCTGGCCCCCCGCAGCGCCCGCACCGCGCGCTGGGTGAAGGCCGTGACTTCGGCGGCCAGCTCGGCGGAGAGGCCGGCATAGTCCGAGACGTGCCGGTAGGGCACCACCATCAGGTGGCCAGGGTTGTACGGGTAGAGGTTGAGCACCGCGTAGACGTTGACTCCCCGGGCCACGATGAGCCCGTCCTCGTCGGTCATGCCGGGGATCTCACAGAACGGGCAACCGCCGTCGGCCCTCGTCCCGCCCCCTCGGATGTAGGCCATCCGGTGCGGGCTCCAGAGCCGCTGCCAGGCATCCGGGGCGCCGGCGCCGTACTGCTCGACGACGTCCATCAGTGCCCCCGTCCTTCCTCCGCGCTGCCCGACGAGGCCGGCGCCGCATCGATGTGTCGCGTCTCGATGACGTGCAGGATCTCGGCGATCGCGTCGTCGATCGGTACGCCGCGACGCTCCTCACCGGTGCGGTAGCGGAAGGATACGGCCCCGGTCTCGATGTCCTGGTCCCCCGCGATGAGCATGTACGGCACCTTGTCCCGCTGGGCTGTACGGATCTTCTTCTGCATGCGCTCGTCGCTGGTGTCGACCTCGACCCGGACGCCGAGCGCGCGCAGTCGCGCCGCGATGCCCCGCAGGTAGTCCCCGTGCCGGCTCGCGATCGGGATGCACCGCACCTGCACGGGTGCCAGCCAGGGCGGCAGCGCGCCGGCGTAGTGCTCGAGCAGGATGGCGAAGAAGCGCTCCTCCGAGCCGAACAGCGCCCGGTGGATCATGTACGGCCGTTGCCGCGTGTTGTCCCCGCTCTGGTACTCCATGTCGAACCGCTCGGGCATCTGCAGGTCGACCTGCAAGGTGGACAGCTGCCAGCGGCGCCCGATGGCGTCCCGGACGTGCAGGTCGACCTTCGGGGCGTAGAAGGCCCCCTCGCCGGCGGCCACCACGTAGGGCACACCGGCCGCCTCGACCGCCGTCCTCAGCGCCGCCTCGGCGGCCTCCCACTGCGCCAGCTCCCCGACGAACTTCTCCGGCCTGGTTGCCAACTCCGCCTCGAACTCGGTCAGCCCGAAGTCCCGCAGCACCTGCACGACGAAGGCCAGCAGTGAGGTCAACTCCCCCGCAAGCTGCTCGGGCGTGCAGAAGATGTGCGCGTCGTCCTGGGTGAAGCCGCGGGCCCGGGTCAGGCCGTGCACCACACCACTGCGCTCGTAGCGGTAGACGGTGCCGAACTCGAACAGGCGCAGCGGCAGGTCCCGGTAGGAACGCCCACGGGACCGGTAGATGAGGATGTGGAACGGGCAGTTCATCGGCTTCGGGTAGTACCGGACTCCCCCGTCGAGTTCCATCGGCGGGTACATGCCCTCGGCGTACCACTGCAGGTGGCCGGAGATCTCGAACAGCGTCGACTTGGCCAGGTGCGGGGTGACCACGAACTCATAGCCGGCGTGCTCGTGCATCCGGCGCGAGTAGTCCTCCATGACCCGGCGCACCGCGCCGCCCTTGGGATGCCAGACCGCGAGCCCGGAGCCGATCTCGGGCGGAAAGGAGAACAGGTCCAGCTCCGCGCCGAGCCGCCGGTGGTCGCGGGCCTCGGCTTCGGCAAGGAACTGCAGGTGCGCCTTGAGCGCGGCCCGCGACTCCCAGGCCGTGCCGTAGATCCGCTGCAACATCGGGTTGTGCTCCTCGCCGCGCCAGTACGCCGCCGCGGTGCGCATCAACGCGAAAGCCGGGATGTCAGCGGTCGAAGGCACGTGCGGCCCCCGGCACAGATCCGACCAGGCCACCTGCTCCCCGGCCGCGTTGTCATAGACGCTGATCTCGTCATCGCCGGGCGCCGCGTCAGCGGCCTCCTCGCTGGTCACGGCGGCGCCGCCCACGGCGCGCGCCAGGATGTCCAGCTTGTACGGCTGGTCGGCGAAGAGTGCGGCCGCCTCATCCGGCGACACGACCCGGCGGGCGAAAGACTGCTTGGCCGCGATGATCTGGCGCATCCGGCTCTCGATGCGCTGCAGATCCTCCGGAGTGAACGGGTGCTCGACGTCGAAGTCGTAGTAGAAGCCATGCTCGATCGGCGGGCCGCTCGCCCACTTCGCGGCGGGGAAAAGATCCGTCACAGCCTGTGCCATGACGTGGGCGGTGGAGTGGCGCAGGATCGCCCGGCCCTCGTCGCTGGCCAGTGGGATGACTTCTACCACGTCGCCGTCAGCGGGGGACCAGGTCAGGTCGCGCTTCGCCGTCCCGTTCACCCGCACGGCGACCGCGCGGATGGCGTCCTGGGCCAGGATCTCGCCCGCGGTGGTGCCCTCGGCTACCACCCGAGGTCGACCGTCCAGGGTGATGGTGACGGACTGCACGATGAGGCTCCTTCGACCACCGGGTAATTCAGCGGTGGGCGATACTGGGATCGAACCAGCTGCGCCAACCACGAAATCTGTCCTTGCATGCCCTCTGACCTGCACTTATGTCCTCAACGCTGTTGACGCTAGAGGACTCCTAGGGGCACGAAAGTACCCTCTGGGGGCACGGTAGGGGCACGGCGACAGAAAGATAATCTAGACAGAGGGACAGGAAGAGTAGCACCCCCGCACGGCAGTAACCGCCCGGGGGCATGCTCCACCTAGTAGAGCGGCGCACACCATGAAGACTACCGGCAGGAAGCGCCGACCCCAGGGCTCTGGCCGGGTGCGCCAGCTCCCATCTGGACGCTGGCAGGCGAGGACCGCAGACGGGCCGGCACCGGAGACTTTCGATTCGAAGATGGACGCGGTCGGCTGGCTGGCCGACTACGCCGAGGGTGTAGTCATCATGCCGCTAGAGCGAAGCAACTCGACATTGAGCGAGTACGCCGAGTCGTGGCTGAAGAGCCGCGAGCTGAAGCCGAGGACCCGGCATCACTACGCCCAGCTCCTCGACGCCCAAATCCTGCCCAACCTCGGTGATCTACGCCTGTGCCGGATCGCCCCGGCCAAGGTGCGTGAGTGGTACGGCACGCTCGACCGGGGCACGCCGACGCTACGGGCTCATGCCTACGGCCTGCTGCGGACCATCTGCGCCACAGCGGTGTCCGAAGACTTGCTCGACACCAACCCCTGCCGTCTCCGTGGCGCCAGCTCCTCGAAGACCAAGCACCGGTCGCAGATCGCGTCGCTCGCGGAGATCGAGACGATCGTGACTGCCATGCCCGAGCGGTACCGAGCCATGGTGCTGCTGGCCGCCTGGTGCGGGCTGAGGTACGGCGAGCTGACCGCACTGTGCCGGGGTGGTGCCGACCTGGATGCCGGCGTGCTGCGCATCACTCAGGGCGTCACTCACGTGCCCGGCCGGTACGTCGTGGGCGACCCGAAGTCGGATGCAGGCATGCGCACAGTGGCCATCCCGCCGCACCTCATGCCGGCACTGGTTGCGCATCTCGACACCATCGGCCCCGAGCCGGGTGCGCTGCTCTTCCCGTCCCACCGTGGCGGACACCTGGCGCCATCCACCTTCTACCGGTACTACTACCCAGCGCGGGCTGCAGCTGGTCGACCAGACTTGCGCTTCCATGATCTACGTCATACTGGGGCGACGCTAGCCGCCGCCACTGGCGCGACGCTAGCCGATCTGATGTCCCGGATGGGGCACAGCACTCCGGCCGCTGCCCTCCGGTACCAGCACGCCGCAGCCGACCGCGATCGTGCGATTGGCGAAGCCCTCTCTGGGTTCGCTATAGCGAAGGTCATTCCCCTGGGTCGTGCCCGGGCCTGAGCGAGCTGGTCTCCATCCGCATCATGCCGACCAGGAGGCGCCCGGGTGTTCGACCTAAGTGGGCGACGACCTTCGGGCGCGGCAACCGGACCGCCTGGCCAGCTCTCCGCCGGTAGTGGCGCCGCCTGGTCGTCACAACAGTGCACCGGAGTGGCCGTCACGGCCGGGTGTTGATCCGACCAGCACCGAGACCCTGATGTCGAGCAGCTCCACGATCGGATCCACCGCGCGGATGATGTCGGGCTGGAACCGATCATGAGCGAGAAGGCCGTTCGGGCAGGGCCAACCTTGAGCGGGAGAAGACCAGCCTCATGAGGCACGGCGCCTCAGGTAGCGGATGAACGGCAGCCCGGACCCAGTGGGGAAAGGCTGAAGTCACCGGTCTGAGGTCGCTGCCGGGAGCGTAGCGATCAAGGCTGCCGAGATTCCTCCGCCGTCTTCCCCTGTCCACCTGCCCACTCGTCCCTGAAGGAGTGAGGGCCGCCAACAGGGCGGTGGTCGAGGAGAGGTCCAGGGATGACGGACCCCCAGGAATGGATGAGCCCGGCGGAGGTCTCGATCAAGTACTCCGTGCCGATCGCCACCCTCAAAGACTGGCGGGAGAGAGGCTATGGCCCGAAGGCTACCAGGCTGGGTCGCCGGTCTCTGCGATACAAGATCGCGGACTGGGAGGCATTCCTCGCCCTGCGGAGCCTGCAGGACAGAGTGCAGTGACGGCAAGCGAAAGGCCCCTCGGGGAGGAGGGGCCAGACGAGAAGACCGAGGCCGGGCAAGCCGAGGGCGTACCGGCCGCCGGCGACAGTCCCGCCGCATCGA
>JADGOV010000005.1 GCA_017882785.1 Frankiaceae bacterium | reverse complement strand
CGACAGCACGACCCTGCGGGACCGGCTGGACCGCTTGTCCGCGGCGATCGAGGCGCGTATCGAGGTTCGCTCGGTCCAACGGTGCCGGCCCAACGACGCGCACTCCGCCTTTCGGTGGTCGCACGCGGCGGCCCGGGCGGCCCGATGAGCAGCACAAGCCTTCACCTGCTGGCCGTGCTCGACGTCCACCGGCAGATCCGCGACGCGGTCACGATCACCCTGCAGGTTCCGGACTGCAGCCGCGAGGACTTCCGGTACCTGCCGGGGCAGTACCTGACGGTCCGCCACCAGGCCGCGCACGGTGAGGAGATGTTTCGTTCGTACTCGATCTGCCACGCGCCGCCGGCCGACGGATCGGCTCCGGAGTCGGTGCGGATCGCGGTGAAGCTGGACGGTCCCGGCGGCTTCAGCGAGTTTGCTCACGCGCGGCTCCGTCCCGGCGACACCCTCGACGTGCTGCGTCCGGCGGGCCTGTTCCGCCTGCAGCCGCAGCGCCGTCACCTCGCCGTTGCCGCCGGCTCTGGCATCACCCCGGTGCTCGCGATGGCGGAGGCCGCACTGCTGCGCGGCTACGAGTTCGGCCTCGTCTTCGGCAATCGCACGCCGGCGAGCACGATGTTCGCGGCGGAGCTGGCCGAACTCGAGCGCCGCTTCATCGGGCGGTTCAGGGTCGTGCACGTCTTGTCCCGAGCCGACCGAGACGACTCACAGCACCGCGGACGCGTCGGCGCGGACAACCTGCCGCGGTTGCTCGCCGCAGCCCGCTGTTCCGTCGCCGACGGGCAGACGCAGTACTACCTCTGCGGGCCGGTGGGGATGGTGCGTACCGTGCGCTCGTTCCTCGCCGACGCCGGAGTCGAACGCCGGCGCATCCACGCTGAGCTGTTTGTGCCGCCGGCCCTCGAGTCGCTCCGCGCGTCCTGACCGCGGAGGCGCGACCGCCGGCCGACGCGGGCGACAACGCTGGCGCCGATGGCGGCCAGCGGAATGGACGCCATGGTCGGCGACCGCGCGAGCGGCGCGAGACGGCGCTGCCGTCGAAGCCGGTGACGAGGAGGTCGGTGCCGACGGACAGGCCGGTGGGCGGCAGCGTAACGGGCAGTGTCGAGCACGCGTCGCCGGCGACGACGGCGCTCGGCGGCCTACGCCGCTCGAGCAGTTGTTGCCCCTCGCCTTTCCATAAGCCGGCCGTCCCGGTGGTTTCTCCTCGGGAACCTGGCATCTCGCGGCGTGGAGGAGCAAGCCCGCATCCACCACTGATCTTGGTGCGGTAGCGGTCCACACCCGGTCGGGGGTCCACAGCCAGCCGGCGGTGGTGGCGACGAGGACACCGTGGTAGGTGCGGAGGCAGGCCGGCCGGCCACGGCTTGCCGGCCTAGGTGTGGCGGTCAGCAACCGAGCTGATATTGGAGAGCCGCGGTACGGCCAGATGCAGGCGAAGGCGGCTGCCGTCCTCGCTGCGTTGGGCTGGTACGCGCGAAGTCTCGATACCCGTCGCTGCCCGCCGACCTGACCTGCCCAAGATCATAACTCTGGTGGCGATGGCGTCGCTCGGCACCAAAATCGGCGGACGCCTCTTTCGCTTGGGTGGATCGCCGGGCGGCCGCCGCTGCGCACTGGCACCATCGGCTCAATCGACGCCCACTGCCTATCGGTCATGGCGTCGATGATGACCGCGCGCTGGGCTGGGGAGCAGACCCGGCGCGAGTGGCTCCCGCGGATGGCCGCCGGGGACGCGGTGGCCGCGTTCTGCCTCACCGAGCCGGAGGCCGGCAGCGACGCCGCCTCGATCACGATGACCGCCCGCCGCAGCGGCGAGGGCTACCTGCTCGACGGAATCAAGCGTTGGATCACCGGCGGTCAGATCGCCGACCTGCTCCTGGTGTTCGCCCGCACCGAACGGGGGCCGACGGCGCTTCTCGTCGAGGCCGATCGGGCGGGCATCGAGCGGATCCCCATCGACGACATGCTCGGCACCCGCGCCAGCCTGCTGGCCGAGGTGCGCTTCCGGGACTGCTGGGTACCTCGCTCCGCGGTCATCGCGACCGAGGGTGCCGGTTTGCTGGTGGCCACGACGGCGTTGGACCTTGGCCGGTACAGCGTGGCGTGCGGCTGCGTCGGCATCCTGCAGGCGTGCCTGGATGCCTGCGTGAGCTACACGGCGAAGCGCAGCCAGGGCGGCGCGGTGCTCCGCGAGCACCAGCTTGTCCGTCGGTTGATCAGTGAGATGGTGGCCCAGCTCTCGGCGGAGCGCTTGCTGTGCCGGCACGCCGGGGAACTGAAGGACCAGGGCGATCCCGCAACGGTCACGGCGACGTGCATCGCGAAGTACGTGGCCGCGAGCAGCGCGGTGCGTGTGGCCGGGGACGCCGTGCAGCTGCTCGGCGCGCATGGGTGCTCGACGTCGGCCAGCGTCAGCCGCTACTTCCGGGACGCGAAGATCATGGAGATCATCGAGGGCAGCACCCAGATCCAGCAGTTGATGATCGCCGAGGACGCCTACCGCCGCGGTGTCGATGAGCTGCTGCCGGTAGTCGGCGGAAGGAGCGCAGCGTGACAGGCGACCTGACAGCCAGGCTGACCGCCGGCGTTGACGAGCGCCCGACGCGGGCGTCGGCAGCGGGTGCCGTCAAGTGCGTGGTGTGGGACCTCGACAACACGTTGTGGGACGGGGTGCTGTTGGAGGATGCCGAGGTGCGGCTGCGGCCGGACGTGGTGGCCGCCGTCCGCGCCCTCGACGAGCGGGGCATCCTGCACTCCGTTGCCAGCCGCAACGATCCGGAACTGGCGCTGCGGAAACTGTCGGAGCTCGGGCTGGCGGAGTACTTCCTGTTCCCACAGGTCGGCTGGAACCCCAAGTCCCGCTCGGTGGCCACCATCGCCGAGGCGCTCAACATCGGTCTCGACTCGCTTGCCTTCGTCGACGACCAGCCCTTCGAGCTGGCGGAGGTGTCCTTCGAACTGCCGCAGGTGCGCTGCGTGCCGGTGGCGGACGTGGGTCAGATGACCTCGCTGCCCGACTACCAGCCCCGCTTCGTCACCGAGGAGTCCCGGCTGCGTCGGGAGATGTACCGCAGTGCGATGCTGCGCGACCAGGCCGAGCAGGATTTCGGCGGTGACAACGAACGCTTCTTGGCCACGCTCGGCATGGTGTTGACCATCGTGCCCGCCGGCGAGGACGACCTCCAGCGGGCCGAGGAGCTCACCATCCGTACCAACCAGCTCAACTCCACCGGGGTCACGTACTCCTACGCCGACCTCGACCGGTTCCGCACCAGCCCGGACCACCTGCTGATGGTGGCCGGACTGACCGATCGATTCGGCTCCTACGGCACCATCGGGCTGGCCTTGGTCGAGACCGGGGGCCCGGTGTGGCGGCTCAAGTTGCTGTTGATGTCGTGCCGGGTGATGTCCCGAGGCGTGGGAGGGGTGCTGCTCGGCCACATCCTGCGGCTCGCCCGGGACCAGGGCCGAGTCCTCGAGGCCGACTTCACCGAAACCGGCCGCAACCGGCTGATGTACGTGACCTACCGCTTCGCCGGCTTCGCCGAGGTCGGCCGAAGCGGGAACACCGCCCGCTTGCGGGCCGACCTGGGTGACGTGGCGGAGCCGCCGGACTACCTCACCGTGCGGCTTCCCGGGATTGTCGCGGGGCCGGGGGGGTCAGATCCGGCTGTCGCCCAGCGGTGAGGACGCCCGGGTCGGGGCTGACCCGGAGCCCGCCCGGACGCCATCGCCGACCCCGCGGTCGATTCCGGCGCACGTCGACACCCGCGCGGTCCGCGACCGGCGGGGCCGGTGCGCCGGGTGGCGCGCGGGCGCGACCGGTTGGCGCCTGGCCCCTGCTCCGGACGTCGGTACCCCGGCTACTACTCAACAGCGTCGGGCCCATCGGTGGCTTCTGGCTCGGTGACACGCTTACCGGTATCGCCGGCGGCGTACTTCTGGCAACCGTGGTGTCGCTCAGCCTCTTCGGCTGGGAGCGCCGCAAGGGTCGGCCCGGTCGGCTGGCCCGGTTGTCGCTGGCCATCGTGCTGCTGCAGGTCACGGCCGGGTTGCTGGCCGGCAGCGCCGTGCTGTACTTCCTCCCTTCCGTCAGCGTCGACCTCGTCGAAGGCTCGGCCTTTGGAATCTCGTGCCTCACCCGGCTTCCCTTGGCCGGCGTCCTGGCGGCCGAACTGCTCCCGCTGCCGCCGGCCGCGTCGCACCCCCCGGCGCTGCGTCAGCTGTTCGTCAGGTTGTCGCTGGTCTGGGGGATCTACTTCACCTGCCGTGGCGCTATCAGCTTGACCGTGCTGCTCACCACCTCCACGCATACCTACCTGCTGGTTCGCAGCCTGCTGGACGCGCCGTTGGTGCTCCTGCTCGCCGCCGGGTCGGTGCGGTACGGCATCAGGCGGTTGGGCACCATCCCACCCGTGGCCGAGGCGCGGCCCTCCGTGCGCACGGATCGTCAGGAGGTGCTGGTGTGAGTGGTGCGACGGTGCGAGGGACCGGTCGTTGGTTGCTTCCCGAGCCGCCCGCGGACGCCGCGCTGCGGCTGTTCTGCTTCTCCCACGCCGGGGCCGGCGCGTCGGTCTATCGACCGTGGGTCGCGGAGCTGGCCGCCAGCGGCGTGGCAGTCTGCCCGGTTCAGCTTCCTGGCCGCGAGAATCGGTTCGGTGAGCAGCCGTTTCGTACTCTGCCAACATTGATGGCAGCCTTGACTGATGCGCTCGCCGGATACGCGAGCGTCCCGTTCGCCCTCTTCGGGCACAGTTTCGGCGCGTTGCTCGCCTACGAGCTCGTCCGCACCTGGCGTCGAGAGGCCGGCCCCACGCCCGAGCACCTGTTCGTCTCGGGCCGGATCGCGCCGCACCTTCGCGATCCGCGGGACCGGCTGCACGTGCTGCCCGACCGGGAGTTGCTCGGTCACCTCCGGAGCCTGGGCGGCATGCCGGCAGCCGTGCTCGACAACGCCGAGCTCATGACATTGCAGCTTCCCCTGCTCCGGGCCGACCTGACGGTGAACGAGACCTATGTCCATGAGGCGCGTCATGCAGCGGCGCCACGGCTGTCGGTCCCGATCAGCGCGTTCGGCGGCAGCGAGGACACCAAGGTCGATGCGGAGGAACTGCGCGCGTGGGGGGCGCACACCAGTGGCACCTTCGTTGCCCGATTCCTTCCCGGCGGTCACTTCTACCTGCAGACCTGCCGGCCCAGACTGCTGCAGTGTGTCGTGGCCGATCTGCGCAGGACAGTGCCGACGATCCGGCTCGCCTCGTGACGGGGGACGGTGACCGCTTGCCATCGGGGCGGGCGGACGGTCTCCAACTCGGAGATGAGGTGCATGTCTGGTGGGTCGATCTCCGCACCGAGTCGCCGGAGCCCTATCTGGCTGGGCTGGACGACGCTGAGCGGGCGCGAGCGTCGAGGCTACGCTCGCCGGAAGCGTACCGGGCATTCGTGGTCACCAGAGTCGTGCTGCGTCGGCTGTTGGCGGCCTATCTCGGCCTCACCAGCCGGGTGGATCTGCACTATGGACCGCAGGGCAAGCCGTCCCTCGTCGGCGATCCGTTGCTGGCGTTCAACGTCTCGCACGCTCAAACTCGCGCCGTGCTCGCCTTCCGGCGCCACGGGCGGGTCGGGGTCGACGTCGAGGAGGTTCGCGCCACCCTCGCGGCTCCCCGGATCGCCGAGCGATTCTTCGCCCCAGCCGAGAATGCCGCATTGCGCGCCCTGCCGGGAGATCAATGGCAGGCCGGCTTCTTCCGCTGTTGGACCCGCAAGGAGGCCTTCATCAAGGCCGTCGGCGACGGGCTGTCACATGACCTCCGCTCCTTCGCCGTCAGCGTGGACCCGACCCAACCGGCAACGCTGAGCAGCGACGACGATGCCAATTGGCACCTTGTCGACCTGGAGGCCGGCGAGGGGCACACCGCAGCCCTGGCGGTGTCCGGCTCCGCCACGCCCCCCGTGCTGCGGCTGTTCCACTGGCCCGGCGCGGGGGGCGGCGGGCACAATGTCCCCGACCGATTCGGGGACTCCTGACACGCGGGGCAGACTCGGCTACGTCTCCGCTTCGCTTGCCGACGTCGAGTCGGAGCCGCCAGCAGCTTCGGTGCCGGGCCGGCCCCTTCTGGCCCGCCACAGACTCCACACGTCGGAGGTGATGTACCGGGAGGCGAAGTACGCCGCCGGGAGGTAGAAGAACCCGTCGTCGCCCCAGTGGCGACCCCAGGAGTTCTGGCAGATGAACTCCGGGCCGTCGTCTCCCGTCCGGTAGCCGACGGCGACTGCGGCATGCCCGAAGAGCACCCGCTCGTCCGTCGCCGGTGCCGGGACGCGACCGCGGTCGCGGCGGGCCTTCACGAAGCCTTCGAGCACCGAGAAACCGAAGATCACCGGCTGCTTCCGCTCGGCCAGCGTGTACTGCACCTCGGTCACCTGGAGGTTGTCCGGGTGCTCGCCGGGCCGCGGCACCCGGGCATACGCGACGCGCCCTTGCAGCCGCGTGTAGTCATAGACCCAGGCCGGCGGCCGCCGGCAGAGCGTTTCTGGCAGATAGGGCCAGAGCTTCTCCTCGCACACACCCAGCCGGTTGAGCACGCGGAGGCTGGAGCGGATCGCGACGGTGCTGTTGCACGTCTCGTCGTGCTCCTCCAGCCGCTCGTTCCAGTACAGGAACATCCGGGACGGCCGGAGGGCCTCTGCCCCGTCCAGATCCAGATAGCGGATGGCAGCGGCCAACGCGTTCGCGGTACAGGAGCGGAAGCGCCCCTGTTGATAGACCGGGACGTCCACCAGGTCCCGTAGGTCGACATCGGTCGGCAGCGTCCTTCTCGATGCCTCGATCTCGTGACGGTGGTCCCGCGGGTCCGGCGGGTCGGCGTGCCAGCCGGTTGGTGGGATGCGGTTCTGGGGTCCGCCGTATTCGGGCCCGCCGTATTCGGGCCCGCCGTATTCGGGCCCGCCGTATTCGGGCCCGCCGTATTCGGGCCCGCCGTACTCCGGGCCGCCGTATCCGCTGCCACAGCAGCCCCTGGACGAGTTGACGAATGTCGCACGAGCGGAGCGGCAGCAGGCACAATCGCTGTCACAGACCACGATTCTCACAGCGTTCTTCTCCTCGGTCCAGTTGACCGCGACGGCGGCCGGACAGCTGACATTGTGTGCGGTGTCACGGCATCTGCGCGTCGACGAGGCCGAGCCGTAAGGCCGCGGCCGCCGCTTCGACGCGGTTGCGTGCCTGCAGTTTGGCAAGGATGTGCGAGACGTGCACCCCCGCGGTCTTCTCACTGATGAAAAGCGTGCGGCCGATTTCCCGATTCGTTGAGCCGCTGACCAGGAGCCGGACGACCTCGCGCTCACGGTCCGTGAGAAGGTCCGACATGCCGTCTATGGGCGCCGCGTCGGGCGCTACCCGCGGCATGGGCGTCAGCCGGGCCCGCTGGGCCAGCGCGTCGATTTCCCGCAGCAATGGCACGGCCCCGAGCCTCTCGGCGGCATCGCGGGCGGCGGACAGCGCGGCCCGGGCTCGGTCGATCTCGTGGCTGTTGAGCCACGCCTCGGCCTCGCGGTAACGGGCGTAGGCACCGGCGAGAACGCGGTCCAGGGACGACCAGCCCTCTGCGACGTGTCGCCATAGGGCTGGATCGTCGCGGCCGGAGATCCGGCCGCGTTCGGCGCGGCACTGGGCCAGGCCCACGCGAGCAGACAGCGGTGGGGCGCTGCGGCCGTCCAGCGCAGCCATGTCCTGCTCCGCTCCGGCCACCAGGCGCTCCGCGGCGGCGGGGATGTCGCCGATCTCCTGCTTGCGCCAGCGCCGCCGCTCTGCCTCGTTGGCCTCGGCTCGTAGTCCGACCGCGCGCAGCAGGATGCTGAAGTCCTCCTGATGGCCACCGGTGCCGGCCAGGCCCTCCGCGACCGCGGCCCGGGCCCGGCTGTGGTCGCCCTGCCACACGCGCAGCTCGGCCACGGCCGCGCTGAACGACGTGACGAACTGCCACTCGCCGATGTCGAGGGAGAGCTCGCGGACAGCGTCGACGTGCCGAGCGGCGCTGGCAAGCTGGCCACGGCCGGTGGCCACTTCGGCCAGCGCCTGGTGCAGGTACGCGGCGTGCAGCGCCGGCACTCCGGCGGTCAAAGCCTCCTCCGCCAGCTGCACCGCCTGCTCCCAGCGGCCCAGCCAGACCAGCGGCGCCACGGCGTTGACCATCAGGAGGCCGCCGACGGTCAGCGGCAGGCCGCGGTCCGCCAACAACTCCAGTCCGGCGGAGGCGGCGTCCAGGCTGTCCGCGCTGCGGGCGGCGCGACTGAGCACGGCTGCCAGGTTGCCGTAGGCGCGTACGAGGTCGTCCAGTCGCTCGCTGTTCGCCGCCGCCGTGCAAGCGGTCCTGAGCGCGTCGATCCCCGATTCCAGCTCACCGGTCATGGCCCGGTTCACCCCGGAGGTGATCAGTGCGCTCGTTGCCGCCCCCGTTGCTCCGCTGGACCGGGCCACGGTCGTGGCCTCGGCGCAGAGTCGTTCCGAGGCCTCGAATTCATCCAGAACCATGAGCATTCGGGCGTGCGCGGCGAGCACGTGGGCCCGCAACTCACTTGCCGGCTCCTCGTGCAGAAGCTGGGCAGCCTCCTCGTAGGAGGCGCGCGCCGCATCCGTGCGTCCCGCCTCCCATTGGCACTGGCCGAGCCGTTCCAGGACAGCCGCCCTGTCACGCGCGCGACCGGCTTCGTCGGCGCCGTCCAGCAGGCGCAGCGCCTCATTGAAACGGTCCAGGGCTCGTAGGGTATGGCCCGCCCTGCGTGCCGCTTCGGCCGCTTCCAGCGACAGCGGCAGCGGCGGGCACTCCGATGGCGTCTGGGCGAACGCGGCATAGAGTCGCAGTACCCGGGAGTACTCCGAGTCCGCCTCGGCGAAGGCGTACACCGACGCTGACATCCGGGCGGCGCGCAGTCCGGCCCAGAACGCGGGTTCGCTCAGACCCGACTCGTACCAGTGGTGGGCGAGCTCGGCCGCGGCTGTGAGGCTGGTCGAGGAGCTGGCGGCCAGCCGGTCGTCCAATGCCGCGGCGACCGCGGCATGCAGTTCCCGCCGCTCCACGTTGAGCAGGTCGCCGTAGACGGCGTGCTGCAGCAGCGCATGACGGACCCGGTAGCCGTCGGCTCCGACGACAGTCAGCACCTGACGCTCAACAGCGATCCGCAGAGCAGGGAGGAGCCGTTCGGCCGGCCAGTCGCACACCGCGATGAGGACGTCGTCGGGGACCGGGCGGCCGGCCACCGCCGCTACGCGGACGAGGTGCTGAACATCCTCCGGCAGGGCGACCAGGCGGGCCAGCAGGATGTCCCGCAGCCGACGTGGCAGGTGTTCCTCCTCACCGACCGCGGCCGCGAGCGCCTCGGCGAAGAAGGGGCTCCCCTCGGCGCGTTCCACGACCCGGGCGACCTGGAACGGGTCATCGATCTCCGCCTCCACCATCTGTCTGAGCTCCTGGTCGGGCAGCGGCGGCACCTCCACGATCTCGACGCCGGCATGGCGTGCGACGTCGGCGAGCAGCCGCGACAGCGGATGCCGGCGGTGCAGAGCCTCGCCGCGGTAGGTGGCCAGCAGCAGCACCCGCTGCTGGCGCAGATTGGCGACCAGGAAGCGCAACAGGTCCAAGCTGGTCTCGTCGGCCCAGTGGATGTCCTCCAGGACAATCACCAGGGAGCCGCTGTCGGCGAGCTGGGTGAGCAGGGTCAGCGCCAGTCCGAACAGTCGTGCCCGTCCGAGCTGGTCCGGCGGCCACGACGTGTCAGGCGACGGGGCGACCATCAGGCCAGGCACCAGAGCTCCGAGCGCGTTGCCGAAACCGGGGGGGAGCTCGTCGGTCCCGGCTTCGTGTAACACCTGGCGCAGCAACTCGACGAACGGGCCGAACGGAAGGCCGGCCGACCCGAACTCGACACAGCTTCCGTTGAGCACTCGCTCGTCCGTGAGGTCCTGAGCGGCCAGGAACTCGGCGACGAGCCGTGTCTTGCCGATGCCGGCGTCGCCGCAGAGGAAGATCGCCGACGTCTGACCCGAACGGGACTGCTGCAGTGCCTGCCGTAGACGCGCCAACTCCTCGGTCCGGCCCACCAGCGGGCGAGCAGCGCGCAACTCCGGGTCCACGTGACGAGTCTGCCCTGCTCACGGTGAGCAACCAAACTCTTTCGGGGCCGTGGATCGCTTGCGTTGCGTGACCGTAGGCACCCGAGCACCGCTGGTCACCGGCGGAGCTGACCCGTCGACGACGGGGCCTCGTATAGGGCGGCAACGGGCTGGTCGTAAACATCCCCGCCTGGTAACCCTAGGCGCTTGCCGAATGCGCGGTGAGCGGGCGGCGCGCACCCTCGCAACAGGTCGCGGGAATCCCGCCCAATGTTCGCCCAAGTGTTGAGGAGGCCGAAGTGCGTTGCATCCGCATCTCCCGCCCGCCGGTCCGTCGCCCGGCGCCCGAGCCGGACACCCGTACCCCCGCCGGCCGGCCGCTCCCGTGGTGACGGAAAGGACAAGCCGTGTACTCCAGTAGCGAAGCAGTCACCGCGTCGACGGAAGACGTCGGTATCGAAGAGACCTCGGGCGACGCACCGAATGCTCCGGCGAGCGGGCACCTCCTCAGGCGGGCGGCCGCGGGCAGTGAGTCGGCGTGGGGGTCGCTGGTCGAGCGGCACACCGGCCTGCTGTGGGCGGTAGCCCGGTCCTTCCGGCTCGGCGACGCCAGCAGTGCCGACGTCGTGCAGACGGCCTGGTTGCGCCTGGCGGAGAACATCGACCGCGTTCGCGACCCGGACAAAGTGGGCGTATGGCTGGCAACCACTGTTCGCCGGGAGTGCCTGCGCCTCCTTCAGAGCCGATCCAGGGAGTACCTCAGCGACGTGCTGGACGATCTCCAGTTGGCTGACGACCAGCGTGGTCCGGAAGCCACCGCGGTGGCGTGCGACCGCGACCTGCGGGTACAGGCGGCGTTGGCTCGTCTCCCAGAGCGTGACCAGCGCCTGCTCACCGTGTTGATGGCCAGTCCGCCGCCGAGCTACGTGGAGGTGGCCGCTTCCCTGGACATGCCGATCGGAAGCATCGGCCCGACGCGGGCTCGCTGCCTCGCGCGGCTGCGGAAGGAGCTGGCGGCGGTCGGGCTGGACGAGTCCATGTGGGACTGACCTGGGCGCTCAGGCTCATGTGGGCGGTGGCCGTGGGCGGGTGGCTGGGCTGTTGGGTTGTACCCGCGGCGTCGGTCTGGCGCTCCCCAGACAGACGACTTGCCCAGCGTTCTGCATGTCACCGCATACGATCCGCTGATCACCGATGTCCCGGCATCAGCGCAGGAAATCAGCTGATCCTGGCCGAGACCTCCGACTCGCCAGTTGAGCGCTGAGCGGCCACGTTCGGCGCCGACCCCCCGCCTTCCCGCCGGCTACCGTCCGACGGGCGTCAGATTCAGCGGCCGGCCGACCAGCCCGCGGGAGCGGTGACCAAGCCGGTTGGCGACGCTGCGGAGGGCTTGCGCAGCTGGTGAGTCCGGTGCCGAGAGCACTATGGGGTATCCGGTGTCGCCGCCCTCGCGGAGTCGCAGGTCGATCGGGATGGAGGCGAGGAGTGGTACGGGCACGCCCATGGTCTGCTCCAAGGCCCGTGCCGTTGCCCCGCCACCCCCGGAGCCGAAAACGTCGACCATCTCACCGCAGTGCGGGCAGGGCAGGCCGGCCATGTTCTCGATCACGCCGGCGACGTTCTGTCGGAGTTGGATGGCCACCGCCCCGGCCCGTTCGGCGACTTCGCTCGCGGCCAACTGCGGCGTGGTGACGACGATGAGTTCCGCGGACGGGATCAACTGGCCAAGTGAGATCGCGATGTCGCCGGTGCCCGGTGGCAGGTCGAGCAGCAGGATGTCGAGGTCGCCCCAGTAGAAGTCGGTCAGGAACTGCTGCAGGGCGCGGTGCAGCATCGGGCCACGCCAGGTGACGGGTCGGCCAGCGCTGAACATGCCAATCGAGACGACCTTCACGCCGTACGCCGACGGCGGCATGATCATGTCCTCGACCTTGGTCGGCGCCTGGGTCACCCGCAGCATGCGCGGAATCGAGTGGCCGTAGATGTCGGCGTCCACCACACCGACGGCCAGGCCATCCGCGGCCATGGCGACCGCCAGATTGACCGTCACCGAGGACTTGCCCACACCACCCTTGCCACTGGCGATGCCGAACACCCGGGTCAGCGAGTCCGGCTTTCCGAAGGGGACCTCACGCTGCTCCTGACCGCCGCGGAGCTGGGTCTGTAGCGCCTTGCGCTGCTCGTCACTCATGACATCCAGCGCAACCCGGACGCCGGTGACGCCGGCAACGCCGGCCACGGCGCGGGTCACATCGGTGGTGATCTTGTCGCGCATGGGGCAGCCGGCCACAGTGAGGAAAACGGCGACATCGACGCTCCCGTCCGCGGCCACGTCCACCGCCTTCACCATGTTCAACTCGGTGATCGGTCGGTGGATCTCCGGGTCGTGGACTGTGGCCAGAGCGCGAGTGATCGCCTCGACGGCAGGGAGTGCAGTCATGTCCCACCTAGTCTACGGCCCAACCAGCACAATCCCGCCCCAGCCCAGCCCCAGCGCCCAACCCGTGACGACGGCTCAGCGGCTGCGATCCTCCAGCGAGTCCCGGCTCGTACCGTCCCGCACGTCCTCGAGGAATCGCTGCAGCTCCGACCGCAGGTAGTCCCGGGTGGCCACCTCGCCAAGGGCGATCCGCAATGCGGCAATCTCGCGGGTGAGGAACTCGGTGTCGGCGATCGACCGCTCGTCCTGGGCCCGGTCGTCGTCGTACTGCACGCGGTCGCGGTCGGCCTGCCGGTTCTGCGAGAGCAGGATGAGAGGCGCGGCGTAGGAGGCCTGCAAGGACAACAGCAGCGTCAGCAGGGTGAACTTGTTCGCGTAGGTGTCGAAGCGGTAGTGGTCGGGCCCCAGCACGTTCCAGCCGATCCACGCGCCGATGGCCAACGTCATGTAGCCGATGAACTTCCACGTACCGATGAAGCGCGCGATCCGGTCCGAGAGCCGGCCAGCCGCTTCCGGATCCACCCGAGGCCGGCGCAGCGACCGACCGGCCCCCTTGGGCTGGTCCAGTCGTGGCCGCCTGGTCTCACCGCGAGCCATCGGCTGACCCCTCCTCGCCGGGAGCGTGGTCCCGCCAGTCCGCTGGCAGCAGGTGGTCCAGCACATCGTCCACCGTGACCGCGCCGAGCAGGTGGTCGCCGTCGTCGACCACAGGCACGGCGACGAGGTTGTAGGTGGCGAGGTGGCTCGTGATCACCGCCAGCGGAACATCCGGCGTCAACGGGTCGATGTCCCTGTCCACGACGCCACTGACCAGCGAGGAGGGCGGCTCCCGGAGCAGCCGCTGGATGTGCGCGATGCCGAGATAGCGCCCGGTGGGGGTAGCAGTCGGTGATCGGCAGACGAAGACCTGGCTGGCCAGTGCCGGGGTCAGTTCGGGGTTGCGGACCCGGGCCAACGCCTCGGCAACCGTCGCGTCCGGCGGCAGGATGACCGGCTCGGTGGTCATCAGCCCGCCGGCAGTGTCTTCGGAGTAGCTCAACAACCGGCGCACTGGGCCCGCCTCGTCCGGCTGCATCAGCTCGAGCAGGCGTTCCTGCTCATGCGTCGGCAGCTCACCGAGCAGATCCGCGGCGTCGTCGGGGGCCATGGCCTCCAGCACGTCCGCCGCCCGCTTCTCTTCCAACTTGCCGAGAATCTCCACCTGGTCGTCCTCGGGCAGCTCCTCCAGCACGTCGGCCAACCGCTCGTCATCCAATGCCGCGGCCACCTCGGAGCGGCGCTTCGGTGACAGTTCGTGCAGGACGTTGGCCAGGTCCGCCGCTCGCAGTTGGTCGAAGGCCGCCAGCATGTTGGCCGCGCCCTGGCCCTCCTCGGGCAGCGAGAAGCCGGTGACCGTGTCCCAGGCCAGCACCGAGAGCTGTCCGCGCCGACGCATTCCTCGGTTGGGGGTGCGCACCGCGACCTTGGTCACCAGCCAGTCGCGGGTCCGAGTCTGTTCCAGACCGACATCGATCACGGTGACCGTCGTGTCGTCGTCGAGCCGGGTGACCTTGCGGTCCAGCAGTTCCCCGATGGCCATCGTTTCCCCGGCCCGCTGCTCGAAGCGCCGCAGGCTGACAGCGCCAGTGATGATCACCTGGTCGGCCTCGATACCGCGGACCCGGCCCATAGGGACGAACACCCGGCGGCGCGGCTGGACCTCCATGACCAGCCCCAGCACCCGTGGCGGTTGTCGCCCGATACGCAGCACGACGACGACGTCGCGCACCCGTCCGACCTGATCACCGTAGGGATCGAAGACGGCGACGCCGGCGAGGCGAGCGACAAAGACGCGTTGCGGCGGCCCGCTCACCCCGGCAGGTTACCGTCGTGGCAGTCCTGGGCTGAGGATGCCGCGGCATCCTCGCAAACCACCTCAGTCCGTCTGGCTTATCGCCCAGCTTCGCTGCGGGGTGCCCACCGAGGCCCTATCTTCACCTTCGTGCACCTACCTCCCCGTTCAACAGTCGTGCCCTGGCTGTGCGTGGCCGGGTTCCTCGTGATCGGCGGGTGCGCAGCGGCGGGGCGGGCCGAGGACTCCTTGCAGTCACGGTCGGCTTCACGTTCAGCTGCGGGGTCGCTGTCGGCCACGCCCGAGCGGCCACTCACCACGGGCGTTACGCGCACCACCACCTTCGGCACCCCCAGCGGCAATATCAATTGTGCCCTCAGCCGGACCTTCGTGCGTTGTGACATCCGGGAGCGGACCTGGCAGCCACCGCCGAAGCCGGCGGACTGCGTGCTGGACTGGGGGACGGCGGTCGGGCTGAGCACAGCAGGATCACGTTTCCTCTGCGTCGGGGACGCGATTGCGTTGGCCAAGCGCCGACTCGCCTACGGTTCTGCGCTCCAGGCCGGCACGTTGAAGTGCACGAGCCGGCGAAGCGGACTGCGCTGCGAGGATCTGCACAGCCGGCACGGTTTCACCATGGGACGCGCGAGCTACCGGCTCTTCTGAACGTACCGCCCGGACGTCATCCAACCCGGACGGCATCAACCAGAACGGCGCCTTCCGCCCAAGACATAGGGCGTACGCACGTGGTTGGCGGCTGGCGTCGGGGATGGCGTCGCTGCCCCGCTGCGCCGGTCGGGGTCCCGCCAGGACTCCAGCAGCACACCGGTCGGCACCAGCCGGTACACCTCGCTCGACCTCGCCCACCGCTGCGCCGCCGCCGGACCGTCGGGGGCGTTCAACCGCTTGGCGGCGAGCAGTGGAATGACGGCCTGCCACAGCTCGGAGCCCGGCGCCACCCGCTCGGTCTCCGCCTCCCAGACCACCAGGCGCGCGCCGTTGTCCTTGCTGCGCACACTGACCGCGACTCGCGTGCCGGTGTCCAGATCGGGGGCGGGCTGCTCCTCGCCCCCGCAGAGCACATACGCGGCCCCCTCGTGCCACAGGTGCCACACGGCCTGCGCGCGACCCTGGCCGCCGTACTGGCCGCCGCGCAGCCACAGCAGGCCCGACTTCTTGCTGGCCTCCTCGATGACGGCCACCTCCTGGACCCTGGTCGGGAGGGGAGCATCCTCCGGCGGGCCGGTCTGTACGGTCACGCCGGCCAGCCTGCCACGGCCGTATCGCCGGCATTGCGACCGTGGTTCGTTCCGAATACCCCGAGGTGGCCGCTGCACCCGTCGCGTAGCCGGACCGCATCCCGTCGGTAGGATCGTTGGATGGATGCCGTGTCGCCCGCCCTGCGCCCTCGCCGCTCCTGTCTTGCGGTGCCCGGTAGCTCCACGAAGATGATGGAGAAGGCCCAGGGTCTGCCGGCCGACCAGGTCTTCCTCGACCTCGAGGACGCGGTGGCGCCGGGCGCCAAGGAGGGCGCTCGGAAGAACATCGTGGCCGCACTGAACACCGGGGACTGGACGGGCAAGACGCGTGTCGTCCGCGTCAACGACCTCACCACCAAGTGGACCTACCGCGACGTGATCGAGGTCGTCGAAGGGGCCGGAGCCAACCTGGACTGCGTCATGTTGCCCAAGGTGCAGTCAGCGGAGCAGGTGCACTGGCTGGACGTGTTGCTGACCCAGATCGAGACCACGATGGGGTTCGAGGTCGGTCGGATCGGCATCGAGGCGCAGATCGAGAACGCCATCGGTCTGATCAATGCCAAGGACATCGCCTTCGCCAGCGACCGCATCGAGACCGTCATCTTCGGGCCGGCCGACTTCCTCGCGTCCATCCAGATGCGGACCACCGTGGTCGGCGGGTTGATCAGTGAGTATCCGGGCGACCCCTACCATCACATCCTCATGTCCATCCTGCTGGCTGCCCGCGCCAAGGGTGTGCAGGCCATCGACGGTCCGTTCCTGCAGATCCGTGACGTCGACGCCTTCCGCGAGGTGGCGGGTCGGTCGGCCGCGCTCGGGTTCGACGGCAAGTGGGTCCTGCACCCCGGCCAGGTCGACGCGGCCAACGAGGTGTATTCCCCGCGCCAGGAGGACTACGACTGGGCCGAGTTGGTGCTCGACGCCTACGCGCACTACACCTCGCCCGAAGGCGGCCTCCTCGGGGCGGCGATGATCGGCGATGAAATGATCGACGAGGCCTCGCGGAAGATGGCGCTGGTGATCGCAGCCAAGGGCCGGGCGGCCGGTATGGCCCGGACGAAGAAGTTCGAGCCACCGCCGGACTGAGTCCCGCCTCGGCGGCGTCGCCCCCGACCGCGTACGGCCGGGCCGGGTGCACCGCCGGGTGACCCCACGCGACGATCCGCCACCCCGACGCACAGCCGGGCGACGGAGCGCGGATAATGGCGGGAAGTGCGGGAGTCCCGCCGCCGGGCCCGCAGATCATGGGATATCCCGAGGAGGACGCCGACATGGGCCGGCTAGCGCAGACCGAAGGGCTCAACGACATCCAGCAGGAGATCGTCTCCACAGTTCGCGATTACGTGGACAAAGAGATCATTCCCTACGCGACCGAGCTGGAGCACAAGGACGAGTTCCCGGATGCCATCGTCGAGGGCATGAAGGAGATGGGGCTCTTCGGCCTCATGATCCCGGAGGAGTACGGCGGCCTCGGTGAGTCGCTGCTCACCTACGCGCTCTGTGTCGAGGAGCTCGCCCGCGGCTGGATGAGCGTCAGCGGGATCATCAACACCCACTTCATCGTGGCGTACATGATCAAGCAGCACGGTAGCAAGGAGCAGCAGGAACACTTCCTACCCCGGATGGCGACCGGTGAGATCCGGGGTGCCTTCTCGATGAGCGAACCGGGCTGCGGCTCCGACGTCTCGGCGATCAAGAGTCGTGCCGTGCAGGACGGCGACGACTTCGTGATCAATGGCCAGAAGATGTGGCTGACCAACGGGGCGCGCTCCAGTGTGGTCGCCGTTCTGGTCAAGACCGACACCGGCGCGGACTCGGTGTACCGCAACATGACGACGTTCCTCGTGGAGAAGGAACCCGGCATCGGCGACGCCGGTAACGGCGTGACGATACCGCCCAAGATCGAGAAGATGGGCTACAAGGGTGTCGAGACCACCGAGATGGTCCTGGAGAACACCCGGGTGCCGGCCAGCAGCGCCCTCGGCGGTGCCGACGGGGTCGGCAAGGGCTTCTACCAGATGATGGACGGCGTGGAGGTCGGCCGGGTGAACGTCGCCGCCCGCGGCTGCGGGGTCGCGCAGCGCGCCTTCGAGCTTGGCATCGCCTACGCCCAACAGCGGGAGACCTTCGGCAAGCAGATCGCCCAGCACCAGGCCATCCAGTTCAAGCTGGCCGAGATGGCCACGAAGGTGGAGGCGGCCCACGCCATGATGGTCATGGCCGCGCGGACGAAGGACTCCGGCGAGCGCAACGACGTCGAAGCCGGGATGGCCAAGCTGCTCGCGTCGGAGTACTGCAAGGAGGTCGTGGAGGACTCATTCCGGATCCACGGCGGTTACGGCTACTCCAAGGAGTACGAGATCGAGCGGCTGTACCGGGAGGCGCCCATGCTGCTCATCGGCGAGGGCACTGCCGAGATCCAGAAGATGATCATCGGTCGGCGGCTGCTCGAGGAGTACAAGCTGCGGACCTGAGCCAGGCTGTTCCCGGCCGGCTACCGGACGGCGGCGATGACGCCGTCCGCGCGGTCGCGCCAGATGACGGCCGCCTCGGCGAAGCCGCCGTGACGCAGCCGGGTGACATGCCATGTCGCCGGGGGGGTGAACTCGACCGGGTGGCCCGTCCCCTCGAACAGTCCACCGCGCTCGATCATGAGCTCCGCCAGCGCCGGCTCGGCGGCAGCGGCCGCCCACCAGCTGTCCCAGTCCAGGGCACCGGAGGCGGCGCGGGCCTGCTCCTGCAAACGCACCGTGGCCGCGTTCACCGCGGCGGAGAGCCGGGGGGCTCCTACCAACGGCATGTGGTCAGCGTTGCAGTAGATGCCCCCGGCGCGGACCAACCGGGCGAGGTCCGCGTAGAGCCGCGTGAGGTCCGGCTCGGCCAGCCAGTGCAGCGCCGTCGCGGTGAGGACCGCGTCAAAGCCCTTCTCGTGCGGCACCGCCTGCGCCCAGTCCGGTTCCCGCAGGTCGGCGGCGACGAAGCTGACCCGCCCGTCCGCGGCGTGCACTCCGCGAGCGATCGCCAACAGCACGGGATCGACGTCGACGCCGACTACGGTGGCGGAGGGAAACCGCGCCAGCACCCGAGTGGTGATCGAGGCCGGTCCGCACGCCAGGTCGAGCACCCGGGGGGCGGAGCCGACGACGCCCTCGACGGCATCGAGCATCGCGGCGAGCCGCTCCTCGCGGTCGGGCAGGTAGGACTCCTGCTGCTCGTCCCAACTTGCCTGCCAGAAGCCCCAATCCGTCACTGCGGCAGGATAGGGCCCCCAACGACAGGACGGAGAGAGCGCGTGCAATTCGGGCGTTACTACGAAGAGTTCGAGGTCGGTGCGGTCTACAAGCACTGGCCCGGCAAGACGGTGACCGAGTACGACGACCACCTCTTCTGCTTGATCACGATGAATCACCATCCGCTGCACCTGGATCTCAACTATGCGGAGAAGGCCACCGACTTCAAGCGCAACGTGGTCGTCGGCAACTACATCTACTCCCTACTACTCGGCATGTCGGTGCCCGACGTCTCCGGCAAGGCCATCGCCAACCTCGAGGTCGAGTCGTTGCGGCATGTGGCGCCGACGTTTCACGGGGACACCATCTACGGCGAGACCACGGTGCTGGGCAAGACGGAGTCGAAGTCCCGGGACGACCGTGGGGTGGTCTACGTCGAGACCCGCGGCTACAACCAGGACGGCACGATGGTGTGCATCTTCCGGCGCAAGGTGATGGTGCCCAAGCGGTCCTACGGTGAGACCCGCGGCGGTGAGCAACCGGGCCGCCCCGAACCGATCGCTGGCTGAAACCGGCTCACAGCGGAACGCCCATCCGGCGTAACTCGACGACCAGACCCGGGGTCGTCGGGATGGCCAGCACCTCCTGCGGGCTGCACCACCGCGCGTCCAGCGCGTCGTCAGCCGGCGCCAGGGTGCCGCCCGTGACGGTAGCGGCGAAATCGTGCACCCGGTACGTCCCGTCGATGTCCACGACGGCGAGAAGACAGCCGACGGACACGGTCAAACCCGTCTCTTCGGCGACCTCTCGGGCGGTCGCCTCGGGCAGGGTCTCGCCCGATTCCACCCGCCCGCCAGGTACCGTCCATCGGCCGCGTGAGGGCGGATGGGCGCGCTGCACGAGCAGCAGTCGGCCCGCTTGGTCGACAATCACCGCCCCGACGCAGGGGAGCAGGTCCGGCACCATGACGCCACCGTACGGCGCGCTGTCGCCGACCCGGGCCGGCTTCGCCGCCGAGGGTTCCCAGGGCTTGACGAGTCGGGATCCGGAGCCTCACCGTGATCGGTATGAGGCCGGAGCCGACCTGCCCGCGGTGTGCCAGTCCGCTGCGACCTCCGGGGCTGTGGTCGAAGGACTGGCAGTGTCAGACGCACGGCGCCGTGCTGCCCTTCCGGGCGTTGCCCCGCATCGGCGCCGAGGGACTGCAGCAGACTGCGGCGAACGCGGCGGTGCCGCTCTGGGTCCCCACGCCCCAGCCGTCGGGCTGGCTCGTCTCCGGCGTCGGTGCCGCCGGGGACGAGCGCCAAGGGGTGCAGGCGACGGTGCTGGCGTTGTCCGGTCCCGCTCCGCTGGGCGGACCGGCGGAGTTCCTGCTGGTCGCCGAGGAGCCGGGGGTGGGCCTGGGCGCGGCCTATGCCGGTCTCGCGGGCCCTGACCCGGGTGAAGGCTTCGACACGGGTGCGCCGCACGCTCGGGTCGAAGCCGCCGGCCACCCGACGGCGCTGTGGTCGCTGCCGACGAGTAGCGCCTGCGCGGCCTTCGTCGGGGAGGGCATGGGTCTGTGGCTGTGGGCGGTACTCTGGCCGCTCGAGGCGGGTGTGCTGATGCTGGAGGAGTTGCGGTTGGCGGATCTGCGGGAATGGCCCGCCCTGGCCGAGAGCCTGCCGTACGGGGCGCTGTCGCCCCGCCTGGTCCCGCCCCGGCCGGCTGCCTGAGCGTCGAGGCACATCCTGCGCATCGACCTGCACACCCACAGCACCGCATCCGACGGCACCGACTCGCCGGCGTCGTTGGTCCGGCGGGCCGCCTCAGCCGGGCTGGCGGTCGTGGCACTCACCGACCATGAGACCGACGCCGGCGTCGCCGAGGCCGCCGCCGCACTGCCGGCAGGTCTGAGCCTGGTGCCCGGCGCGGAGATCTCCTGTGCCCAGCACGTCCACCTGCTCGCCTACCTCTACAACCCGGCCGAACCGGCGCTTGCCGCTGAGTTGGCCCGATTGCGCACGTCGCGGGACGGTCGGGGACGGCGGATGGTGATTCAGCTGCAGGCCATGGGCGTGCCGGTGGAGTGGGGGGCCGTTCAGGCCATCGCGCGGGGCGCCCCGGTGGGCCGGCCGCACGTCGCCGCCGCGCTGGTCGACACCGGCGCCGCCAGCTATGCCGAGGCGTTCAGCGATCGATGGCTGGGGTACGGCGGCCCGGCCTACGTCGGCAAGCCGAGCTTCGACCCGGCGCATGTGGTGGCACTGGTGCGGGCCGCGGGGGGCGTCGCGATCTGCGCCCATCCGGGCGGACGCAAGGGGACGTCGGACGACACGTTGTCCCGAATGGCCGGGGCCGGGTTGCAGGCACTCGAGGTGGATCACCCGGAGCATGACGCGAGCACCAGGCGCCGGTTGCGGAGCCTCGCTGCCGATCTCGGCCTGTTCGCCACTGGCGGCAGTGATTATCACGGCACGCGCAAGGATGTGTCACTCGGCTCGGAGACCACCGACCCGGAGGTGTACGCGGCTCTGGTGTCCGCGGCCACCGGATCAGCCCCGTTCACCCGCTGAGTCGCCGACGGCCAGCGCGCTCAGTCCGCTCCGCGGCGTCCCGTTGTGCTGCGCCGGCGGCCCACGCGCGCGAAGAGTTGGCCGTCAGCCGGCTCGGTATCGGCCAGCGCGCCGCGGAGGAGTTGCAGGGCGCTGCGGATGAGGACCTCGGTCTCCGCCGAGGGCAGGCGCAGGTCGGCGGCGACGGCGGCGACGTCCTCCCCGTAGCCGAGAGTGGTGACCACTGCGGCCCGCTCCGGTGACGGCAGCTGAGCCAGCGCCTCCTCCAACCGGTCCAACAACTCGGCATCGGGCGTGCCGTCCCCCACGTCCGCGGCGGCCTCGACCACCTCCGGTGCCAGCGGACGGCAACGCGGTGGGTTCGGATCGGTCACGACACCCTTCCCATGCTGGTCGGAAGTCTGGTCCGAAAGCTCGTCCAGTGCTCGTCCCATGGTGTCCCCTGGAGGAGAAGAGACGCCGACCCGCCGGGTCGCCTCACGGCGATGCGTCGCTCGAAGCGACAGAGTTGGGACCGGGGGCCTGGATCGGGCCGGCGTCTCTGGCGACAACGCTACGACATCGCCACGGCATTCCGCTCAGGTCCCCTGCGGGATGCCCACCCGCTGCAGCGCCGCCCGGTGATAGGGGCTCTGCCGGACCCGCGCCGGCATCGTCAGCGTCGCGGTCCGAAGGGCCCGGGCAGCCAGCGTCGCGGTCAGGTCGGTGGTGGGCCAGCCCGGCAGGTGGTAGAGCCGGCGGGCCCAGCGCGGCAGGAGGGCGGCGGACAGGCCGATCAAGGAGGCCCACGCCGGACGGGCCGGGGTCAGCACGACGACGCGGGAGGGCATCGGCGGAGCGAAGATCTGCCCCACATTGCGCCAGGCGGTGGGGGTGACCCGAAGCTGCGGGCGGACGCCGCGGTAGTACTCCTCGATCTCGGCCACACTGCCGGGGACCTCGTCCGGGTAGAGGCCGACCAACTGCGCAGAGCGGCGCATCTCATCGACGTAGCGGTCGGCCTCGGCATCCGACAGCGGGCCGCCGCAGCGCCGGTAGGTGGACAGGAAGGACTCCACCTCTGTGACGTGCACCCAGAGCAGCAGGTCGGGGGAGTCGAGCCGGAACCGGGACCCGGTGTCCGGGTCGACACCGGGTGACAGTCGCCGGTGGATCGCGCGCAGGTGCGCGCCGGCCGCCTCGGCCTCGGCGGTGGTGCCGAACGCCACAGTGGCGAGGTACTCGGCCGTACGCCGCAACCGGCCCCACGGGTCGTCCTGCCAGGAGGAGTTGGCCGCGAAGCCGGCCATCGTGCGCGGGTGGACGGCCTGCAGGAGCAGGGCACGGAACCCACCCAGCGCCATCGACGGATCGGAGTGGACGCGCCACGTGACGCTCCCCGGCCCGAAGATTCCGGGATCTGGGCCGAGATCGAGATCCGCCCAGGCCGCGGCGCTCACCGGAGGAGACCAGTCGCTACGCCCAACCTCTGCACGACTTAGTATCTACCCACGTGCCCCGTCATGCGACCGCCAGAAGTCACATAGGACCGCCACGGTGGCCGACGGGTTCTCTGCCGCCGGGGAGTGCACCGCGGCCGGGACGACGTCGTAGCGGGCGCCCAGCCGCTGCGCCATCTCGGCCTGAACCGCCGGCGGCCAGGCGTCGTCATCGACACCGTGCAGGACCAGGACGGGTACCTCGGTTGCGACGAGGTCGGCCACCCGATCCGGCTCGTCGAGCAACCCTTGGGCCATGCCGCCCAGACATGCGGGAGACATCGCGAGGTAACGTCGGCGTAGGAAGCTGGCCAACTCGGGCCCGGGAGCGACGTAGCCGGGTTCGGCCGCGTCCAACGCCTCCTTCGCCGCCCACACCGCGGCCACCCCGCCGCGGTCGAGCACCGGCCGCAGATACCGGAGTCGGTCCGCAGCCGGCGGGGGAATGCCTGCCGGACCGGAGCCGAGCAGGGTCAGCGTGGTGACCAGCCCCGGTGCGGTCAGGGTCGCGGCTCGGGTCACCAGGCCGCCGTAGGAATGACCGAGCAGGTGCACCGGGCGCCGCATGGACGAGAGGATCTGCACGACGTCGGCGGCGAGCGCCGTGACGCCATACGCCGCCTCGTCCTCCGCCAAGCCGCCCGAGTCGAGTTGCCCCCGCTGGTCGATGGCTGTTACGGCATGACCGGCCGCCGCGATCGGTCCCAGCACGGCGGCGAAATCCTCCTTGCTGCCGGTGAAGCCGGGCACCAGCAGGACCTCACGTCGCACGGCAATGCCCGGTGGCGGGTCGATCCGAACAGCGGCCAGGAGGCCACCCTCGGTGGGCAGCGACAGCCGCGTGCTGCCCGGGGGCAGCTGCGGACTTAGCGGAACGCTCATCGGATGCCGAGCCTACGGCCCGCATCCGCGATATCGTCAATGGCGAGACCGCGGATCGTGGTGACGCTGGATTTCCGGCCACCAGGTCGGTTGTTTCGCACAGCTCTCCCCATGTCAGGCCACAACGTGCTCACGCCGTGTTCGCATTCACACAGTGTTCGCGCCGCTGTTACACCGATCGAGGTGCGTTCCCCGTTTCATGGATACCGCGCCGATCATTTCGGTTGCACTCGGCGCACTGGACCACTCCAGCCGGCCCGCCGGCGCTTTCCGCTCTCCTCGGGGTTTGCGATGACTCGCTCCACCGCCCGGACCATAGCCGTAGCCAACCAAAAGGGCGGCGTGGCCAAGACGACCACCGTGGCCTCGCTCGGTGCCGCCTTGTCGGAAATGGGCCGCGCCGTCCTGCTCGTCGACCTCGATCCGCAGGCCTGCCTGACGTTCTCCCTCGGCCTCGACCCGGATGCGCTCGACCTGTCGGTGCATGACGTCCTGTTGGGTCGGATCCCGGCCGCGATGGCCGTGCAGTCCACCGATGACGGCCCTGACCTGCTGCCCTCGACCATCGACCTGGCCGGCTCGGAGGCGATGCTGTTGACCCGCACCGGCCGGGAGTTCGCGCTGCGGATGGCACTGGCGGATCTCCTGGGTGACTACGACGACATCCTGTTGGACTGCCCGCCGTCGCTGGGCGTACTGACGATCAACGCGCTCACGGCCGCGGATGACGTCCTCGTTCCGCTGCAGTGCGAGACCCTGTCCCACCGCGGCGTCGGGCAGTTGCTCGACACCGTGCACGACGTCCAGCGGCTGACCAACCGTGGACTGCACGTGCTCGGCGTCCTGCCCACGCTCTACGACAGTCGGATCAACCACGCCCGTGAGGTGTTGGCCGATGTCAGCATGCGCTACGCCCTGGACGTGCTGGACCCGCCGATCGCCAAGTCTGTGCGGTTCGCCGAGGCGCCGGCAGCCGGACGCTCGATTCTGCGGACAGCGGCTCGCAGCCCGGGCGCTGAGGCATACCGCGTGTTCGCGCGGCGATTGGTGGCACTGTCCGCAACCGCCGCCGAGCCTCGCGTGGAGCCGGCGAGGATGCTCACCGTGCCGCCGGCGCAGGCAGAGATGGCGCGACCCCCGGTCGGGCAACCGTCGTGAGCCTCGACCGGGTGCGCCCACGCACCCCCCGCCTGCCCGCCACGCCCGAACCCAGCAACGTCATCCGAGATGCCGAAGGCAAGCGCGCGCTGTTCAGCCGGATAGAGCCGGAGCCCGTGCGTGGCGCCATCACTGTGGCCTGCTCGCGCTGCCAGGAGATCACCAGCCTGTCGCCACTGCAGGCCATGCGGGCTCTGTTGCCGAGCCTCTACGTGCCGTTGTTGCGGCGGGACTACCCCTCACTCATGCGCTGCCCCGCCTGCCACCAGCTCGGCTGGAGCCGGCTGTCCCTGCACGTGTAGTCCTCGGGGGACCGCCTTCCCGATCAGGCCGAGGCGGCTTCTGGCGAGGCCGCGGACCCGCCGCTGGGGCGACGGCGACGCCGCCGTCGGGTGCGCCCACCCGGCCCCTCGGCTGTGCTGCCAGTGCCGCTGGATGCGGACTCGGCGGCACCGGGGTCCGCGACGCTGAGGGGGTCCGGAGCGCCGGTGGGGACCCCGACGGCGGAGGCTTCGCCGGCTCCGGTTGCGCCGTGACGGCCGCCGCGGGTTCGCCGCCGGCGTCCACTGGGCCGTCGGGCAGGCGACGGTGCCACGGCCTCGTCACGGTTCGGACCGCGGCGGCTGCGGACGCGGCCGGTCTCTCCGAGATCCTCCAGCGTCTCCGCCTCCAGCCCGGCTCGGGTACGGGCCGCGCGGGGTAGGCGGCTGCCCGCCGTCGGCGGAATGTCGAGAGTCTCGAAAAGGAGGTCGGAGGTGGAGTAGGTCTCCGGCGGGTCGGGGAACGGCAGCTCCAGCGCCTCGTTGATCATCTTCCACCGGCTGACATCGTCCCAGTCGACGAAGGTGATCGCGATTCCGGCCCCGCCGGCCCGCCCGGTGCGTCCGATGCGGTGCAGGTAGATCTTCTCATCCTCCGGGCAGGTGTAGTTGATCACATGCGTGACACCGGTCACGTCGATGCCGCGGGCGGCGACGTCGGTGGCCACGAGCACATCGATCTTCCCGGCCCGGAAGGCGCGCAACGCCCGCTCTCGCTGTCCCTGCCCGAGGTCTCCGTGGACGGCGGCTGCGGCGAACCCCCGCGAGCTGAGATCGGCCGCCACCTTGTCACAGGATCGTTTGGTTCGACAGAACACGATCGCCAGGCTCCGGTCGTGAGCCTGCAGGACGCGGGCCAGGAGCTCGTCCTTGTCCATGGCGTGCGTTCGGAAGATGTGCTGCGCCGTCGTGGGCACCGTGCGGTTCTCGTCAGGATCCTCGGCCCGGACGTGCGTGGGCTGCCGCAGGTACTTCCGGGACAGCGCCACCACGGCCGCCGGCATCGTGGCCGAGAACAACATCGTCTGCCGGTCCGGAGCGAGCAGATCCAAGATCCGCTCCACGTCGGGCAGGAAGCCGAGGTCGAGCATCTCGTCGGCCTCGTCGAGCACGAGCGACACGACGCCGCCGAGGTCGAGGGCCCGTTGCCGAGCCAGGTCGAGCAGTCGGCCCGGCGTGCCGACCACGATGTCGATCCCGGCCCGTAGGGCCTCGACCTGCGGTTCGTAGGACCGGCCGCCGTAGACCGTGAGCACCCGCGCGCCGATGTGCGCACCGGCACGGGCGAGGTCACCGCTGACCTGGATGGCCAGCTCCCGGGTCGGCGCGACGACGAGGGCCTGCGGCCGGCCGGTGCCGGGGAGGGTCAGTCGCGCCAGCACGGGGAGCCCGAAAGCGAGGGTCTTGCCGGTTCCGGTTCGGGCCTGACCGATGAGGTCGTGGCCCTCAAGAGCCAGCGGGATGGCCAGAGATTGGATGGTGAATGGTTCCTCGATGCCGAGCCCGACGAGGGCTTCGGTGGTCTCGGTGTCGACCCCGAGGTCTGTGAAGGTGGTCAGGACGAAACGCCTCTCCGAAGGCGGAGCCGGCGTCCGTCGGCCAGGTTTCCGGTCCGCGCCCACGCGCCGCATGTCCGGCGCCGGGGGATCGGCGGCATTCGACGGGGAGGCCCCGCAGTTCTAACGAACATCATCCTACCCGCCTTGTGGACGGGCCGCCCTTCGTTAGGGTCTCGACATGACCGACGTGTCGGATTCCACAGAGCCCGTCCCGCCCGGTGGGGCGGCCACCCTCCCCGCTGAACCGGCGTCCGCCGGGGATTCCGCCGTGGAACAGGAGGCTGTCGTCGACCTGCTGGCCGCGCTCGCCTACGGCGAGCTCAGCGCATTCCAGCGCTTGGCCGAGGACGCGACGCTGGCGCCCACGCTCTCGGACAAGGCCGCGATCGCCGGCATGGCGGTGGCCGAATTCCAGCATTTTCAGCGGGCCGCCGGCCGACTCGAGGAGCTGGGCGTCGACCCGGATGTGGCGATGGCACCGTTCGTCGGTCCGTTGAACGCCTTCCACAGCGCCACGATGCCGACGGACTGGCTGACCGGTCTGATCAAGGCCTACGTCGGCGACGGCATCGCGGCCGACTTCTACCGCGAGGTCGCCGCCTACGTCGACGAGCCCACCCGTGACCTGGTCCTCGACGTGTTGCGGGACACCGGCCACGCCGCGTTCGCGGTCGAACGAGTACGCGCCGCAGTCGCCGCGGACCCGCACCTGGCCGGACGGCTGGCGTTGTGGGCCCGGCGACTGGTCGGCGAGGCGATGGTGCAGGCCCAGCGGGTCGCGGTCGACAGGGAGGCGCTCGCCCGCTTGCTCGTCGGCGGTACGGGGGACCTCGCCGAGGTGGGACAGATGTTCGCCCGCATCACCGCGAAGCACTCGACCCGGATGGCCGCGTTGGGTCTGTCCTCCTAGCGGCGTTCAGGCTCGGCCGGCTCCGGACCTGCTGCGGCCGCCGGCGACCAACGACACGAGGATGGCTGCCACCACGATGGAGACGATGAAGGTGATGATGGTGTGCCCGTCGCCCAGGATGGCCCGGGTGACTGCGCCACCGACAAGAGCGCCCACGATGCCGAGGCAGATGGTGAGGATCATTCCGATGCTCTGCCGGCCGGGGAGCACCAACCGGGCCACCGCGCCAATGACGATGCCCGTGATGATGTATCCGATGATGAGCCCAACCACTGCCGTCATCCTCCCAGGTATAAAGAAGCGCTGGCGACACGATGCCGCAGCGGGATCGTTCTACCTCCGCACATGAGCACGGGCAGGATATCCCTACTGATATTCGGGCGTACCGTTCGCCAGCCGTCACATGCTGTCACATCGCCCCGAATCCCACTCGACGACTTTCGCTCTCGGCAATCTCGACGTAAGCGAGTCGTTCCACAGGGACGATGACGCGACGACCCTTTTCATCGACCAGGGTCAGGATGCCGCCATCGGTGGCCAACGCCTCGCTGACGAGCTTTTCTACCTCGGCGGGGGACTGCGCGCTCTCGAGCACCAGCTCCCGGCCGGCGTGCTGGACACCGATCTTGACTTCCATGCCAGAATCCTCCGCCGTTTCGCTTCGGGTCGCGTCAGGTCGCTTCAAGGCTCGCGTCTGCCACCGCAGGCTATCCCGGGTGACCCCGGGTCAAGCCGCCCGAGCGGGCGGATCAGCGGTAGTCGTCGTCGCCGTAGTCCACCACCGACTGCTGGTCGGCGACGTCGGCCTCGTCCGCTTCCAGCAGGGCCGCGTCCGGCGCTGCGGGCAGGGGCGGTGATTCCTCCCCGGCAACGTCCTGATCCTGCTCGACGGCGTCTTCCACGGGAAGCTCGATGTCGGCCTCCGGGTCGGGCACGGCGGTCTCCTCTACTCAGCTACTGAGGCCTGCCAGCTCGCGCAGCAGCGGCACCAGCGCCTCACCGTGTGACGGGAACGCGTGCACGGTATCAGCGCGCGTCGCCTCCGGCACCGGTCCGGCGGCGGACGCAGGGCTGCACCGCTGAGGTAACGGTGTCTGCGGTCCCGGCTGGGGACGGTCACGTTCCGGGTTGGGTGGTCTCGGGTGAGCCCCCGAAGGAGCCCATCAGGCCCGCGAACGTTCCGGAAGGGACCACGACAACCGCAACGTGATCGTCCAACGTGCCCCGCCGAGGCCAGCCCCAACGGCCTGCACGCAGTGCGTGGGCGCTGGGCACGTTACGGCAGGTGCTGGACAGCCCCGACCAGCGGGGCGAGCAGGTCATCGTGCTCAGCCACCCGGGCGAGGGTCTGGCCGTAGGTGAAGCGCAGGTCCGCCGGCGCCTCGCACGCCTCGACCTCAGCCCAGGTCACCGGTGTGCTGACGGTGGGTTCGGGCCGAGCGCGCAGCGAATACGCGGCGACTGTGGTCTTGGCGCTGTTGTTCTGGCTCCAGTCGAGGAGGACCTTCCCGGTGCGCAGTGCCTTCTTCATGTTCCACACCACGAGGTCAGGCCGCTCGCGTTCCAGCCGCTGCGCGAGTGTCCGGGCGTAGCTGTGCAGGTCCTCCCACGGCCGCTCGGGTGCCAGACCCGCGTAGAGCTGCAGCCCCTTCGAGCCGGAAGTCTTGGGATAGGCGAGCAGCCCGTCCTCGGCGAGCGCCGCGCGCACTGCCAGCGCGACCTGACAGCACTCGACGACTGTGGCCGGCGGCCCGGGGTCGAGGTCGAAGACCATCAGGTCCGGTGGCTGCGCCCGCCCGCGAGAGTCCACCTGCCACATCGGTACGTGGAACTCCAGAACCGCGAGGTTCGCCGCCCAGATCAATGTCGGGAGGTCGTCGCAGATCGTGAATGTCGTCCTGGACCGGTCCTTCGTCGAACCCGGCGTGGGCAGCGGCACGGAACGCACCCATTCCGGCGCGTGCGAGGGGGTGTTCTTCTCGAAGAAGGACTTGCCGGCCACCCCGTCGGGATAGCGCTTGAACGTCAGCGGCCGATCCCGCAGGTGCGGCAGCAACGCCGGCGCGATGCGCGTGTAGTACTCCAGGACCTGTCCCTTGGTGACGCCCACGTCCGGGTAGAGCACCTTGTCGAGGTTGGACAGCGCCAGCTCCCGGCCCTCGACCGCGACCCGCACCTTCTCAGCGCTCATGCCGCACCTGCGCCGGCTCCTTGTCCGCCCGCACCCCCCGCCAGGTCGGATGCCGCAGCCGGCCGTCCCGGGTCAGCTCGCCGTACGCGACCTCACCCACCAGTTCCGGCCGCACCCAGTGGGCGCCTCGGGCATGCTCGCGGGGCACTTCGGGGGCGAACGGGCTGTGGTCGGCGGCCAACGCGTCGAGCCGCGGCTGCAGCACCTCCAGCGCAGCGTCGGAGAAGCCTGTCCCGACGTGCCCGACGTAGGCCAGGCCGCCGTCGGCGTTCGGTACGCCGAGCAGCAGCGAGCCGAAGGTGCGTGCCCGACGGCCCGTCCCCGGCTTCCACCCGCCGACGACCACCTCCTGCTGTCGCAGGTTCTTCACCTTCAGCCAGTGCTCGCTGCGCCGCCCGGGGAGGTAAGGCGAGTCGAGCCGTTTGGCCACGATCCCCTCCAACCCGGCCTCCCGGCTCGCCTGCAACACTGCCGCCCCGCCGCCGGCGAACGAGGGCGCAAGCGTCCAGGATGGGCCGGCGAGGTCCAGCGATTCCAGCAGTGCCCGCCGCTCGGCATAGCCGAGCGCCAGGGTCGAGCTGCCGTCGACGTGCAGCAGGTCGAAGATCAGGTAGGTCACCGGCACTGTCGTGGCCAGCCGGCGGACCGCGGCGGGCCTGGTGACGTGCATGCGCTCCTGCAGGCGACCGAAACTCGGCCGGCCCGCCTCGTCCATCGCCACGATCTCGCCGTCCAGGACGATCTGCCGGGCGCCCTGGGCATCGGCCAGCGCCCGCAGCTCCGGGTAGGACCCGGTGACGTCCCGCTCGTTGCGGCTGAGGACCCGCGGCCGGCCGCCTTCGATGTAGACGATCGCCCGGACGCCGTCCCACTTGAACTCGAATCCCCAGGCCGTGTCGTCGCCGGGCGGCCCGTCCGCCGGGGTGGCCAGCATCGGCCGGACCAACTCGGGCAGGGGTTGCCAGGTCGGCTCGGGGGGCGGGTCCATCCGGTGCACCATCCAGTCCTGGCTGCCCGAAGGTCCCGTCCGGAACAGCACGTAGCGCCCGCTGATCCGAGCGCCGTGCAGCACCACCTTCACCTCGCGGTCCGACCACTTCTCGCAGTCGTACCTACCGCGGTCCCACAACAGCACCGAGCCGCCGCCGTACTCCCCGGCCGGGATCGCACCGGCGAACCCGGCGTAGTCCAGTGGGTGGTCCTCGGTGTGCTTGGCCAGGTGATTGGTTCGTGGGTCCAGCGGCAGGCCCTTCGGCACCGCCCAGGACACCAGCACCCCGCCCCGTTCCAGCCGGAAGTCCCAGTGCAGGGCCCGGGCATGGTGCTCCTGGATGACGAAGGTGTCGTCGTTCCCGCTCGGCAGCGGTCCCGGGGGCGGCATCGGCTCGGGCGTACGCAGGGCGTCGCGCTTGTTCCGGTACGTCTCGAGACCCACAACGATCACCTACCCCGGCACCGGGCTGCGGAACGGGGCCAGCGCGACTCCTCCTGACTCGGGCCCGTTTCGCCCGAACAGCGCGCTCCTGGGCATTGCGGAGGCAAACCTGTCCAGGCAATGATCGGAGTCCAGGCGGGTACCCCATCCGCACCGTCTTCCCCACGGCAGGGTCCCATGCGCAGCATCTGGAAGGGCGCGATCAGCTTCGGCCTGGTCACGATCCCGGTGAAGCTCTACTCCGCGACAGAGGAGAGGGACGTCTCCTTCCACCAGGTGCACCGTCAGGACGCCGGCCGGGTGCGGTACAAGCGGGTGTGCTCGATCGACGGTGAGGAGATCTCCTACGGCGAGATCGCCAAGGGGTACGAGCTCCCCAGCGGTGAGGTGGTCGTGCTCACCGACGAGGACTTCGCCGACCTGCCACTGTCCACCAGTCGGACGATCGACGTGCTGGAGTTCGTTCCACTGGAGCAGGTCGACCCGATCCACTTCGCGAAGAGTTACTACCTGGAGCCCGAGGCTGCCGGTACCCGGCCCTACGTGCTGTTGCGGGACGCGCTCGAGGAGTCCGGGCAGGTTGCCCTGGTGAAGATCGCCCTGCGCCAGCGAGAGTCCCTGGCGACCCTGCGGGTGCGGGACGGGGTCTTCGTGCTGGAGATGATGCTGTGGCCGGACGAGATCCGAAAGCCTGACTTCGGGTTCCTGGCCGAACACGTCGAGGTGCGGCCGCAGGAACTGCAGATGGCCCGGTCGCTGATCGAGACGCTCACCGGCGACTTCGCTCCCGAGCAGTACACCGACAACTACCGGGAAGCCCTCCAGGCCATGATCGAGGCCAAGGTGGAGGGACGGGAGGTGGTGGCGCCGCCTGAGCCGGTGGCCGATTCCGGCACCGTGGTCGACCTGATGTCCGCGTTGCGGGCCAGCGTGGAGGCGGCGAAGCAGGGCAGATCCGGCAGCGCGACGGGCGAGGACGGCGCCGGAGCGGCGGAGCGGACCACGGCCCCGCAGAGCGGGTCACCGTCGAAGGCGACCCGCGGGCGCAAGGCCGCAACCACTCCGGCGGATCAGGACGGCAAGCCGGCGAAGAAGGCGGCCCCGGCGCGGACGGGGCGGCGCAAGTCGGCCTGAACCGGCGGTAGATTCCGGGCTTGTGCCCGGAACAGTGTGTCTGCAGGGTGGCGCTGAGTTCAGTCCGGCCTGCCGGGAGATGGACAAGGACCTCCTCGAGCGGGCCGGGGGCAGACCGGGGGTCATCGTGGCGCTGGCCAGCCGGCCCGGTCGGGAGTACACCGCGGCGGTTACCAACGGCGTCCGGCACTTCACAGCGCTCGGCGGCACAATGACCGCACCCCCCGACTACCGCTCCGATCCGGAAGCCGCGCTGGCCGCGGTCGCCTTGGCGCGTCTGCTCGTCCTGCCCGGCGGTTCCCCGACCCGGCTGCGCACAGCACTGGTGGGTACGGCTCTGGGTGCGGCGGTTGTCGGCGTGCTGCGCCGGGGAGGCGTGGTGATGGGGGCCAGCGCCGGCGCCATGGTGCTCTGCGGACAGATGTGGCTGCCTGACGGCGGTGACCGGATCGTCGCCGGGTTGGGTGCGGTGACGGAGGTTCTCGTACTGCCCCACTACACCGGGGGGCCGCCGCCGATCGAGGCCCCCGACGGGGTCGACCTGCTCGGCGTTCCGGAATGCTCAGGTGTGCTCGTCACGCCAGACGGCATGATGGGCGTAGGAGCCAATCCGTCCGTTCGGATCGGTCCGGACGGAGAGGAGCGCCCCGTATGACGTCGGACGCAGCCCCGCAGGCACACCCGGGCACGCCGCACAGCCCTGTCCGCACGCTGCCACGCTTGCCGGCGGGCAAGGAGCCGCCAGTGGCCGTCTTCGACGGTGAGAAGGAGGCGGTCGGCGCTTACCGCCTGTTCGTCCGGCGTACCCCGGTTGCCCCGAACGCCGAGCCGGCGGTGTACGTGCACGGGCTGGGTGGTGCGTCGACGGACTGGACCGACCTGATGTACCTCCTCGAGCCGTGGCTGGCCGGGATCGCGCCGGATCTGCCCGGTTGGGGACGCTCCGACCCGCCGCCGAGTGGCCGATATCCGCTGAAGGAGCACGTCGCTGCGGTCGTTGCTTTGATCGAGCAGCAGGGTCGCGGCCCGGTGCACCTGTTCGGGAACTCCCTCGGCGGCGCGGTGGCCACCAGCCTTGCCGCCCAACGTCCCGACTTGCTGCGCACGTTGACCCTCGTCTCGCCGGCCCTGCCGGTGTACCGACCCAAGCGCAGCAACGTCCACATGCCCCTGCTGCTGGTGCCCGGCATCCAGGCCGTGCTGTACAAGCGGCTGACCCGTACCCCGGTCGAGGAGCAGGTCAAACGGTTGACCGAGCTGTGTTACGCCGACCCGTCACTGGCCAACCCGCAGCGGTTGCAGTACAGCGCGGGGGAACTACGCCGTCGGCAGGAAAGCGGCCTGGACCGGGAGGCGTTCATGGGTTCCCTGCGCGGGCTGGCCGACTCCTACTTCGTCATCGGGTCGGGCAACCTGTGGCGGCAGGCCGGCCGGGTGCAGGCGCCGACCCTGCTGGTCTTCGGGCGACACGACAAGCTGGTCGACGTGCGGATGGCCCCCCGGGCGGCCCGGACCTTCCCCACATCTCGGCTGCTGGTGTTGGAGGACTCGGGGCACGTCGCCCAGCTGGAGCACCCCATGACGGTAGCCGAGGCGGTACTGGACCACCTCGGCCACCAAGCCTGACCGCGCCCGGCACCGTAAGGCCCGGGATGCGTCGGACTAGCTGAAAGCATCCTTGATCTTCTCGCCGGCCTGCTTCAGGTTCCCCTTCGCCTGGTCGGCTTGCCCCTCGGCCTGCAACTGATCGTTGTCGGTTGCCTGGCCGAGCTTTTCCTTCGCCTCGCCCTGCAGTTCCTCGAGCTTGTCTGTCGCCTTGTCCATCGCTCCCACGAGCGGTCCCCCTTCCTCGGATGCGGGCTTCGTGCTCCGGTGGTCTACCCGCCTCGCTCGGGGACAAGCATCGGCGTGCCGTCCCCCGCTTCATCGCTGTCCCTGCGTAGTGTCGCTCGTGTGCGACTGACGAACCGTGGTCGGATCGCCTGTGGTGTCATGGCGACCGCGGTAGTCATCATCGGGCCGCACGTCCTGCCCACGTTGGTCCATCGCCACCCGGCGGATGCCTCCGGGCACCCTTCCCCGGCGACACCGGCGGCATACCCCTCACCGTCAGCGACATCGACGTCAGCGACCTCGTCATTGAGCACGGGCAACACAGGTAGCGCGGGCAGCACGCCGACGCTGTCCCCGCCGGCGGCGATGTCGATGGAGCGGTCCCGCGATGATGCGCCGACCGAGGACACGACCGGCTCCGGCCCGACGCCCGCCCCACCGACACCGTCAGCGACGCTGGGTACCGGCGCCGCGGTGCCCAAGGGCAACGGTCGGCTCGCCACCGTGTCGGGTCGCTCCTCGGTTGGCGGCAAGGGGCCACTGCGGACCTACCGGGTCCAACTCGAGGGTGGCATCGGGGAGGACGGGCCGGCCTTTGCCGCTGCTGTCCAGCGGACGCTGACCGACCCCCACAGCTGGGGGAGTCGGCTGTCCTTCCAGCGGGTGGACTCCGGGTGGGCCGCCTTCACGGTCGTCCTGGCCTCGCCGACGCTCGCCGAGCAGCTGTGCAAGCCGCTGGAGATCGACTACCGGCTCTCCTGCTTCTCCGGGGGCAAGTCGGTCGTCAACGACGCCCGCTGGCGCGGGTCCGCGCCGTCCTACGGCAGCGACCTGGCGTCCTACCGGCTGTACGTGGTCAACCACGAGGTCGGTCATGCGCTGGGGCATGACCACCAGCAGTGCGGGGGGCCAGGCCAACTCGCCCCGGTGATGATGCAGCAGACCAAGGGCATCGGTGCCTGCCGTCCGAACCCCTGGCCCTTTCCGCCTCGCTGAGTCCGGCGGCTCGAACCGGCTCACCCTGCCCGGTGTTCCGGCGCTGGGAATCGGCCGCCGGATGCGGGGGTTCTCTATCAGGGTGTGGCGGCAAGCCGGTGCCGCTGCCCGTCGGCAAGGAGGAGTGCTGTGTCGTTGCCCCCGCTCGTCGAACCGGCTGCCGCGCTGAGCGCGGAGGAGATTCGCCGCTACTCACGCCATCTCATCATCCCGGACGTTGCGATGACCGGGCAGAAACGGCTGAAGAACGCCAAGGTGCTCGCAGTGGGTGCGGGTGGGCTGGGCTCGCCAACCCTGATGTACCTGGCCGCGGCCGGCGTTGGCACGCTCGGGGTGATCGACTACGACACCGTCGACGAGTCCAATCTGCAGCGCCAGATCATCCACGGCCGGTCCGACGTCGGGCGGAGCAAGGCCGAGTCGGCCCGCGACTCGATCCGGGAGATCAACCCACTCATCGACGTCCGCCTCCACGAGGTGCGGCTCGACGCCGACAACGTCATGTCCGTTTTCGCCGACTACGACCTCATCGTCGACGGGACCGACAACTTCGCCACCCGCTACCTGGTCAACGACGCTTGCGTCCTGCTCGGCAAGCCCTACGTCTGGGGCTCGATCTACCGCTTCGACGGTCAGGCCAGCGTGTTCTGGGCGGATTACGGGCCGTGCTACCGATGCCTGTACCCGGAGCCCCCGCCGCCGGGCATGGTGCCCTCCTGTGCCGAGGGGGGAGTCCTCGGCGTCCTCTGTGGCTCCATCGGCTCGATCCAGACCACCGAGGCGATCAAACTCCTCGTCGGCATCGGTGACCCGCTGGTGGGTCGGTTGATGATCTATGACGCGCTGGAGATGACCTACCGCACGGTCAACGTACGCAAGGATCCGGAGTGCCCGATCTGTGGCAAGAACCCGACGATCACCGAGTTGATCGACTACGAGGCGTTCTGCGGCGTGGTGTCGGAGGAGGCGGCGCAGGCGGCGGCCGACTCCACGATCACCGCGGCTGAGCTCGCGGATATGGTCGAGCGCAGGGAGCGGCTCCTGCTGGTCGATGTCCGGGAGCCGGCCGAGTGGGAGATCGTCCGCATCCCGGGCTCGGTGCTCATCCCGAAGGGCGACCTCCCTGACCGGCTGGCCGAACTGCCGCAGGACAGGCCGATAGTGCTGTACTGCAAGACCGGAGTGCGCTCTGCCGAGTCACTGGCGCTGCTGAAGGGTGCCGGCTTCGGCGACGCGATGCACGTCCAGGGTGGGGTGACCGCATGGGCGACCCAGGTGGACAAGACGCTGCCGGTGTACTGAGCCCACCCGTGCCGCGCCCCGACGGGCACCGATGACACCGTTTGCCCGCCGGGTGCTCGACGTGGTCGATGCCATTCCGCCCGGCCGGGTGCTGACCTACGGCGACGTCGCGGAGCTGGTCGGCAGCGCCGCGCCCCGGGCGGTCGGCATGGTTCTGGCCCGGCACGGCGACGAGGTTCCCTGGCACCGCGTCGTGCTGGCCTCGGGTGCCCCGGCTCCCGGGCATGCACCGAGGGCACTCCTGCTGCTGCGCGAGGAGGGAGCGCACGTGCGGGCTGGGCGGGTCGACCTGGACCGGGCCCGGTGGGACGGCTGAGCAGGATAGGCGCGGGATAGGCGCGGGATAGGTCTGGCCTTGCCGATGGGGTAGGTCGCGGCGCGGGCCTCGGACGGGCCTCAGTGCGGGCATCGGCACTTTCTGTCAGTGCTGAGTGGTCCAATGCCTGTCATGCCACCTGGAGACCAGCCGTCCGCGGTTCGGCCTGAGCCACCGGCCTACCGCCTCGTGCGCCAGGAGCCTGCCCCGGTCAAGCCGCGGGTTCTGGACTCGGCGCAGCGCCGGGTCGTCGAGCATCCCGGCGGGCCGCTCCTCGTTCTCGCGGGCCCCGGCACCGGAAAGACGACATCGATCGTGGAGTCGGTCGTGCACCGCGTGGAGCACCGTGGGGCGGATCCCGGGGAGATCCTCGTTCTGACCTTCAGCCGCAAGGCCGCCGGGGAGCTGCGCTCCCGCATCGCCGGTCGGCTCGGCCGGACGACCCGGGAGCCGCTGGCCCTGACGTTTCACTCCTACGCGTTCGCCTTGCTGCGCCAGGATGCGCTCCGGATGGGGACGCCGGTGCCGCGGGTCCTTTCCGGCCCCGAGCACGACCTGGAGATCCGCCGGCTGCTCCAGGGCGAGGCGGCTGACGGGGCGTGGGCATGGCCGGCTCGGCTGCGGCCGGCGCTGTCCACCCGTGGCTTCGCCCAGGAGCTGCGTGACCTGCTCCTGCGGGCCCAGGAGCGCGGCCTCGACGACGTATCGCTCGCGCGGCTCGGCCGGGCCCACGGCCGGGGGGACTGGGTAGCCGCTGCCGGGTTTCTCCGCCGGTATGGCCAGCGCTTTGCCGTCGACATCGCCGGGCCAGCCGTGGACTACGCGCAGTTGGTCCGTCGAGCCGCCGATCTGCTGGCCGACGACGTTGTCGCGAGTGAGCAGCGAGCCGCTCGACCGTACGTGTATGTCGATGAGTACCAGGACACCGACCCCGCTCAGGAACAGCTGTTGCACTCCCTCGCCGGCGGGGGGCGGGATCTGGTGGTGGTCGGCGACCCAGACCAGTCCATCTACGCCTTTCGTGGGGCCGACGTCGGCAACGTCCTGCACTTTCCGGAGCGCTTCCGCACGGTTCGCGGCCATCCTGCTCCCGTGATCGCCTTGCGGACCTGCCGACGCAGTGGAGCCGCGCTACTTGCCGCCTCCAGGCGGGTAGCGAGCAGACTGCCCGCCGGCCGGGCCGCTCGCCATCACCGAGCCCTGGAGGCGGCACCGGGACTACCGGTCGGCGAGGTCGTCGTGCACCTCGCTGACAGCGCCGCCCAGGAGGCTGCCCTCGTGGCCGACGTGCTCCGTCGGGCGCACGTCGTGGATGGTGTGGCCTGGTCGCGCATGGCCGTCCTCCTGCGCTCCGCGAGCAGGTCACTGCCCACCCTGCGCCGGGGGCTGGCGACGGCCGGTGTTCCGACCACCGTCGCAGGTGTCGAGGCTCCGCTGGTCGATGAGCCGGCCGTGCGGCCACTGCTGCTTCTGCTGCGGTGTGCGCTGACCCCAGCCACCCTCGATGACGACGCCGCCGTCGAGTTGCTGATTGGGCCGCTGGGGCGGGCGGACGCGATTCAGCTGCGTCGGCTTCGACGGGCCCTGTCCGAGCTCCACGCGCTCGCGGCGCCCGCGGAGCGTTCCCCGGCGGGCGACCAGGGCGGATCCGGCGCCCGGCGCACGCCGTTTGCAGACCTCCTGCGGAACCCGGCTGAGGTGGCCGGGCTGCCGTCGGAGCTGTGCCGCCCGGTCATCCGGATCGGGACGCTGCTCCGGGTTGCGGCGGATTCCGCCGAAGCCGCCGGCACGGCGGAGGACGTGCTGTGGGCAGTGTGGTCTGCCTCCGGCCTGGCCACCGAATGGGAGACGGCGTCCGCCGCCGGCGGTCCCGCGGGCACGGCCGCGGACCGGGCGCTCGACGCGGTGCTGGCCCTGTTCGACGCGGCTGGGCGCTTCGTCGACCGGCTGCCCGGGGCAGGGCCGCTGTTGTTCCTCGAGGACATCACCTACCGGGAGGTGCCGGGGGACAGCTTGGCCGAGCAGGCCCCGGACGGCGACGCGGTCCGCCTGCTGACGGCGCACCGCGCCAAGGGGATGGAGTGGGACGTCGTTGTGGTGGCCGGCGTCCAAGAGGGCGCTTGGCCGGACCTTCGGCTGCGAGGTTCGTTGCTCGGCACTGAGCACCTCGTCGAGGTGCTCACCGGTTACGCGCAGGGTCCCGTCGCCACGGGCGCGGCGGCACTCGCCGAGGAGCGTCGGCTGTTCTACGTGGCCGCCACTCGGGCTCGTCGCAAGCTGGTGGTGACCGCCGTCGGCGGGGTGGAGCAGGACGTGGACCTGCGGCCATCCCGATTCCTCGGCGAACTACTGCCGGCGGAGGAGATGACGGCCACTGTGGCGCCGCGGGCATTGACGATGCCGGCGCTCGTCGCCGAGCTGCGCTCCGTGGTTACCGACCCGACGCGGTCGGACTCGCTGCGGTCGACCGCCGCATCGAGGCTCGCCGAGCTGGCGGCCGCCGACGTGCCTGGAGCGGCGCCAGCGCACTGGCACGCGCTGACCGCATTGTCGACAAGCGCGCCCTTGCGGCTACCCACGGCTAGCGTGGCCGTTTCCCCGTCTCAGGTGGAGGGCGTGGCCCGTTGCCCGCTGCGGTGGTTGTTGGAGCGGGCCGTCGGGGGAGGTGCGCCGCCCGGGCCGGCGCAGACAGTGGGCAGCGTGGTGCACGCCCTGGCGGCGCTGGTGACCGATCCAGCGGCCGCTGACGAACGGGAACTGGTGCGGCGACTGGATGCGGTCTGGGACGAACTCGACCTCGGGGCTCCCTGGTTCAGCCGAGCCCAACACGACGTGGCCGTCAGGGAGGTGCGGAAGTTCCTCGAGTGGCACCGGCGCAATCCGCGGCAGCTCGCCGCAGTCGAGGAGGAATTCGAGGTGGCGGCCGGTCCGGTGCAACTCCGCGGCCGTGTCGACCGACTTGAGCGTGACCGAGACGGTCGGGGAGTCGTCGTCGACCTCAAGACCGGCAGCAGGAGGCCCGATGCGGAGGAGCTGCGCCGGCACCCACAGCTGGGGGTCTACCAGCTGGCCGTCGCCCTCGGGGCCTTCGCCCGGTTCGGCCTCACCACCCCCGGCGGTGCCGAGCTGGTGCAGCTGGGTGCGGCCGGACGCACCAATGCGGCCCTGGCCCAGTCCCAGCCACCTCCGGGCGAGGATGATCCCGATTGGGTCGGGCAGCTCTTGCACGTTGTCGCCGAGGACATGCGCGGCCCCCGATTCCGGGTGACGGAGAACGACTCGTGCCGCAGCTGCCCGGCCCGGACCAGCTGCCCGCTGCAGCCGGAAGGTGCCCAGGTGACCGGGGTGCACCAGTGAGCGGCCACTCCCCGATCGAGCTCGCCACCGTGTTGGGCATCGCGCCGCCGACCCCCGAACAGGCCGCGGTCATCGCCGCGCCGATGATTCCGGCCGGGGTGGTGGCCGGCGCCGGCTCAGGTAAGACGGCGACCATGGCCGCGCGCGTGGTGTGGCTGGTCGCCAACGGCCGGGTTCGACCCGAAGGCGTGCTCGGGCTCACCTTCACCCGCAAGGCGGCCGCCGAGCTGTCCAGCCGGGTCCGCCGCCGACTCAATCAGCTGCGGGGGCTCGGGCTGATCCCTGGCGCGTGTCCGAGTCAGGCGGCAGGGAGCCCGCCGGGCTGTCACCTGCCCGACGACACGCCGGGAGGCGAGCCGACGGTGTCGACCTATCACTCCTACGCCGGCCGGCTCGTTGCCGAGCATGCGCTGCGTGAGGCCCGGGAGCCGACCGCCCGGCTGATCTCCCCCGCCGTCTCCTGGCAACTGGCCGCGCGCGTCGTCGGTAGCTACGCAGGGCCGATGGATGCCGTCGGTAAGGGACCGGCCTGGGTCATCGACGCCGTTCTGGCCCTCGCCGGCGAACTCGCCGAGCACTTGCGAGAACCGGCGGAGCTGCGCCGTGAGCTCGAGCGCTGGCGCCGTCGAGCGCAGGACACCCCCGGTCGCCGGTCCGCGTGCGCGTCACTGCTGCTGTCGACCTCGGCCGCCACCCTGCAGCTGCTGCCACTCGTCGAGGCATACCAGTCGGCCAAGGCGGCGCGGATGGTCCTGGACTACGGGGACCAGGTGGCGTTGGCTGCCAGGATCGCCGCTCGCCATCCTGAGGTCGGTGAGATGGAGCGGGCCCGGTTCCCGGTGGTGCTGCTCGATGAATACCAGGACACCGGCCACGCCCAACGCGAGCTGTTGCGTGCGCTGTTCGGCGACGGCCACCCGGTTACCGCTGTCGGCGACCCCTGCCAGTCGATCTACGGCTGGCGGGGGGCCAGTGCCGGCGGACTGCGGCGATTCCCGGCACACTTCGGTCGCGCTGGCGCACCGACGCCGGTACGGCACCTGACCCGGAGTTTCCGCAATGGCAGCCGCATCCTCGACGTCGCCAACCGGCTGGCCGAGCCGTTGCGGGACAGCGACCCGGATGTGCCGATCCTGCGGCCGGCCGAGGGCTGTGCCACGCTCGGGCGGGCGGAGTGCGCCCTGCTGGAAACCCAGGCGGAGGAGGCGGACTGGGTCGCGGACCACATCGCCGATACCCTCGGGCGGCCGGCGGAGCAGCCTCTCCGGCCGGGTGAAGTCGCAGTGCTGTGCCGCAAACGGTCGCAGTTCCCGGCACTGCGCCGGGCGCTGGAGACCCGGGGTCTTCCCGTCGAGGTCGTGGGGCTCGGTGGTCTGCTCACCGTGCCCGAGGTGCTCGACGTGGTCTCCGTACTGCGGGTGCTGGAGGACACCGACGCCAACCCGTCGCTGCTCCGGCTGCTCACCGGCCAGCGGCTCCGATTGGGCCCGTCGGACCTGGTGGCCCTCGGTGGGCGCGCCCGTGCCCTGGCGGCGTCGCCGACCGGCACCGACCTGTCCCACACCGGCAGCCTCGTGGAGGCTCTGGACGACCCGGGACCTCCGTCGGCGTACTCCGACGTCGGCTACTCCCGGTTAGGCGCCCTGGGATCCCAGCTGCGCGCGCTACGTCAGCGGCTGGACCAGCCGTTGCCCGACCTCGTCGCCGATGTCGAGCGGACCCTCGAGCTGCACATTGAGGTTATGGCGCGCCCTGGCGCCCAGGCGGTCTCCGCGCGCGCGGACCTTGACGCGTTCGCCGACGCCACGGCTGAGTTCGCGGGCGAAGAGGAGGAGCCGACGCTGCGGGCATTCCTGTCCTACCTGCGCGCCGCCGAGGAGGAGGAGTTCGGGCTGGAGACCGGTCGGGTGGGGTCCAGCGACAGCGTCAAGGTGATGACTGTTCATGCCGCCAAAGGGCTGGAGTGGCCCGTAGTTGCGATACCGGGACTCGCTGCCGGTGCCAGTTCGGGGATCTTCCCGGCGCGGCCACCGGCCAGTACAAAGTGGACGCACAACGCTCAGCTGCTGCCTTTCTCGCTGCGCGGTGACGCCGTGGACCTGCCGGTGCTCGGCGGCCTCGGCCGGCGTGACGCGGCCGCGTTCGACGAGGCCTGTGGCGCCCGGGACCGGTTGGAGGAGCGTCGCCTGGCCTACGTCGCTGTGACCCGGGCTGCGCAGGTCGTTCTTTGTTCCGGTTTCTGGTGGGGGGAGGGCAAGACCGCGCTTGGACCCTCAGTGTTCCTGACCGAGGTGCGGGACGTCGTCGTTGCCGCCGGCGACACGGTCCCCTCGTGGTGCCCGCCGCCGGATGTGGCGGATGAGAACCCACAGCGGGTGACCGCGGCCAGTACCTGCTGGCCGGCGGAACCGTCAGGCCCCGTACATGAGGCGGTGGTGGCCGGGGCCCGACTCGTCCTGGCGGAGATGGCCACCCCGTCAGCCTCGCCCGCGCCCACAGGGACCCCAGAGGCCGCAAAGTCCCCAGAGCCACTCGAGACGGCCGAGGTCGAGCTGGCGGCCCGCTGGCGGCAGGAGGTCGCCCTGCTGCTCGCCGAGCAGGCGGGGAAGGCGCAGGCGAGCAGCGGCGCCCGCCAGGTCGTGCTCCCCACCCGCCTGACCGTCACCGGGCTGGTGGGCGTGGCCCACGATCCGGGCGCTGTGGCCCGGGGTCTGCGCCGTCCGCTGCCGCAGCCGCCGGCCCCGGCCGCCCGCCGCGGCAGCGCCTTCCACGCCTGGGTGGAGAGTCACTACGGCCAGCTCTCCCTGCTCGATCTCGACGACCTTCCCGGCGACCCGGATGCCGGCCTGCCCGGCGGGGAGGAGCTCGCCGCCCTGCAGGCCGCGTTTCGACGCAGTTGCTGGTGGCACCGGACGCCGCTCGAGGTGGAAGTGCCCTTCGAGGCCCAACTCGGCCAGGTTGTCGTCCGGGGTCGCATCGACGCAGCCTTCCGCGACGCGGACGGCGGGTGGACGGTGATCGACTGGAAGACCGGCGGCCGGCCCGGACCGGCTGCTGCGATCGCCGGCGCCGTCCAACTTGCCGTCTACCGGCTGGCCTGGTCCGCGCTGCGCGAGGCTCCGCTGGAGCGGGTCCGCGCGGCGTTCCACTACGTCGCGGACGGGTTGACCGTACGGCCGGCCGATCTCTTGGACGGCGCGGGGCTGCAGGCACTGATCGAAGCGCTGCCGGTCTCCGCGGCCGAGCCGTGAGGGACCCGAAGTGCCGCTCTCAGCTGCCGGGCACAGCGGCCAGTCCGGTGCAACTGCGCAGTCGCACCCAGCTGTCGCGGGCGGAGTCGGCGGCACTGCCGCGCAACGGCACCGGAATCCCGTCGGAGATGCGCGCCGGTGACCAGCGCGCCGACTGCACCCGTCGACCTTTCAACGTCAGGGTCAGTACGCCGCTGGAGACGGTGGGACCGCTGTGGGCATAGAAGACGAAGTTGCCGAGGCCGTAGTCCACGTAGCTGCTCCCCATCCGGCCTGCGCCGAGCAGGACGTGAGCGTGCGAGCCGACGAGGACGTCCGCCCCGGCGTTGGTCACCGCCCGGGCCAGCGATGTCTGCGCCGTTGTCGGGCAGGAGTGCATCTCGGTGCCCCAGTGCACGTAGACGACCACCACGTCGGCGTGGGCACGGGCGGCGCGTACGGCGGCCAGCAGGCGGGGCACGTCCTTGGCCGAGGCGAGACCTGGCTTGCCGACCCCGGCGGTCCATGCCGCGGACAGGTTGGCGTCGAGCACCTGGGTCGCGCCGATGACCGAAATCCGGGTACCCCGGACGGTCGTCGTCCAGGGTGCAAACGCGGCGTCGGCGTCCATTCCGTTGCCCACCACCGGGAACCGGGCAGAATGGGCGGCGGCGATGGAGTCGTGCAGGCCGACGAGCCCGTAGTCCATGCCGTGGTTGTTGGCCTGAGTCACCACGTCGACGCCGGCGGAGCGCAGCGCGGTGAATGCGGTAGGCGGGGCGCGGAACACGAACTCCTTCGCCTGCGGCGTGCCGCGGGTCGTGACCGCGGTCTCCAGATTGACCATCGCCACGTCCGCTCGACGCAGCAGTGCGGACACCGGACCGATGGCCGTGCGCGGATTCGCCGCCAGCCGCGCACCGTCCGCGCCCTCGAAGTGCACGTCACCGCCGAAGGCCACGGTCACCGTCGCCGCTGTGGCCGGGGAGGTGCCCGGTGACGTGCCCGACGGAGCGGTCGGCGACGCGGTCCGGCTGGTCGGGTCGGTTGCCGCGGCGCTCCCCGCGGTCGTCGAGGAGGGGCCGCGAGCCGCAGCCGCCGGGTGGTCAGCGCCGGCGGCGGAGCAGCCGACGAGCAGGGCAGTGCAAGCCAGCGGGGCGACGAGGCGTTGAGGACGGAGTCGGCGGAGCTGCGGGCGGCGAGGCAACAACGGCTCCTGTGGGTCGGCGGGGTTCTGGCTCACCCTGCCATGCCCTGCGGCTCCGGGAGGGAGATCTACCCGTGGCGGGCGGCCGAAAGAGTGGCGTCGACAACCAGGGCGCGGTGATCGGAGATGGGCAGCCGTACGGCGTCCACCGAGTGCCGCGTCCAGGAACCCCCGCGGGCCAGCGCGTGGTCGAACTGCACCCGTGGCCGCCACGCCGGGTACGTGGCCACCCTGGCCAGTTGCCGCCACCCGGTCAGCAGCCGGGGCAGGGGACCGGGCAGGTTCAGGTCGCCGAGCACGACGAGGGGATCCGGCAGGTCGGCCACCCCACTGATCAGGCGGCGCAGCTGCCAGGCGTTCCAACCCGGGACGAAGGACAGGTGGGTGCAGACCACTGTGAGTGGGCCGTCCGGGGTGGACAGCATCGCTGCGAGGGCGGCTCGCGGTTCGTCGGTGAGCAGCATCGGCCGACCGGTGCCCGGCATCAGCACCGGTGACCGGAGCGGAGCCGCCGGTAACGCGAGCACCCGCCAGGAGTCCACTGGTGCTCGGGAGACGAGACCAAGCCCGTACGCTGCCTCGGTCGGCTGCGCCGCCCGGGTCTGGGCATGGGCCGAGGAGTGGCCGAGCACCGCCCCGAGATCGGCCCCGCCTTCCCTCCCGCGCCACGCCCCTCCCGGAATCCCCATCAGCGTGGGCTCGAAACGCCAGAAGTCAGCTTCCATCGCCTCGGCGACGACGCGCGTCATGTGCGAGCGGTGCGAGCGCGGTTGCCAGCAGTCCACCTCCTGCAAGCACAGCACGTCGGCATCCAAGCTCCGAATCGCAGCGCGCAGTCGTCCCTCGTCCACCCGCTGGTCGTCCACCGATCGGCCGTGCAGCAGGTTGAAGGTGGCGAGGCGCACCCCCGAACGTTAGCCCGCCGCGGGGCCGACCGGCTGGGTCGCACGGTGCGGACCGCGATGCGGGCCCCGCCGCGGGGGGCCGGGGGAGGAGACCTCCGCGAGCGTGACCGTCTCGAGGATGCGGTCAGCTGGTTGCGGCCGGCCCAACAGGTAGCCCTGCGCCTGGTCGCACTGCAGGTCGAGAAGCAGGCGCAGTTGCTCCTCGGTCTCGACCCCCTCGGCGATCGGCAGGATGTCCAGGGCGTGGGCCAGATCGATGATGAGCTGGACGATTCGACGGTCTGTCTGTTCCTGTAGCGCTCGCCCGATGAAAGAGCGGTCGATCTTGAGGATGTGCACCGAGAGTTGGCAGATGCGGCTGAGGCTGCTGTAGCCCGTACCGAAGTCGTCGAGCGCGATGCGGACGCCGGAACTGCCCAGCTCGCTCAGCTGGTTCGCGGTCGCGTCCGGTGTCTGCAGCAGTGCCTCTTCGGTTATCTCCAGGCAGATCCGAGATGGGTCGACACCGCTGGCCCCGATCTCCGTGAGCACGTCGCGGGCGAAGGTCGGCACGAGCAGCTGACGGGCTGCGATGTTGAGGCTGATGGTCAGCGACTTCAACTGGCCGGTGCTCATCACGGTTGCCACGTCGTGCAGGGCACGGCGCATGACCTCCCGGCCGATATCGTTGATCAGCCCGGCGTCGTCGGCGACCGGCAGGAACTGATCCGGCAGCAGCAGACCGCGGGTGGGGTGGCGCCATCGGAGGAGTCCTTCGACGGCGACCACCCGGCCGTCGGGCAGCGAGACGATGGGTTGGTAGTACAGCACGAGTTCATGCCGGGACAGGCTTGCCCGAAGCGCCCGTTCGGTGCGCATCCGATGCACCAGTTGGCGACGGAGGCCGACCGAGAACTCGGCCCAGCAGTCCCGGCCACGATGCTTTGCCAGGTACATCGCGGCATCGGCGTCGCGGAGCAGAATCTCCGGGTCGGCGCTGGGCTGGCCCACCGCGATGCCGAGGCTGGCGCTGATGTGCAGGTCACCGTGTCGGGAAGGGTAGGGACGTGCGACCGCCTCGAGGATGCGACTGGCCACCACGCCGGCACGGCGCGGGTCTTCCAGGTTGGGCAGGACGACGGCGAACTCGTCACCGCCCAGGCGAGCCACGGTATCGCCGGGGCGCAGGAGCTCGATCAGGCGGTAGGCCACGGCCTGGAGGAGCTCATCGCCCACTGCGTGACCGAAGGTGTCGTTGACGTTCTTGAAGCGGTCGAGGTCGAACAACAGCACGCCCACCGCCTGGGAGGAGCGCACCGCCTCCTCCAACGCCTGTTGCAGCCGGTCGGACAACAGCAGACGATTGGCGAGTCCGGTCAGCGGGTCGTGCAGCGCCTGCTCGCGTAAGCGCCGTTCGGACAGGTGTCGCTCGGTGACGTCCTCTGCCTGGACGAGGACGAACTGTGGCGACCCGTCGCCGGCTGGGATGGGCGCCACGCCCAGCACCGCCCATTGGGGAGCCGTTCCGAAGGGCAGCATCCGGACCTCGCTGCGGGCGCTGCGTTCGCCCCCGGTGGCAACGCCGGCCACGAGCTCCCGGACGACCTCGCGCTCCTCCTCGAGGACGAGGTCGGTCAAGTCGCGATCCACCAGTTCGGCAGCAGTGCGGCAGCCGGTGAGGTTGGCCAGCGCCTGGTTGGCCAGGGCTATCCGCTCACGCTCGTCGGCGACCTCGACCAAGGCCATGCCGACGAGGGCGGACTGGAAGGCTGCGCCGAAGCGCGCGTCGGCGGCTTCCCGCGCCCGCTCCGCCGCCCGGCGCCCAGCCAGCGCGAGGTGTTGGTCGGTGACGTCGCGCACAACGAGCAGCACACCGCCGCCGTCTTCGCCCCGCCGAGCGGGCAGCCGCAGCTGCCGGACCTCGTAGAACCGTCCGCCTTGCTGCAGTGGCACCCGGTCCGACGTGCCTGCGGGGCCAGGATCCGCAACGGTAGTGGTCCATCCCGGCAGCAGCTCGCTCAGCTGGCGGCCGACGGCCGCTCGCATCGTGCAGCCCAGCAGGCGCTCCCCGGCCGGCAGGGCGTCGGTGATCCGACCGTATCCGTCGAGCACCAGGACCGCGTCGTCGAGCATCGCCAGGATGCGCGCCCGAGCCAGCGGCCGCAGCTGGAGGAGTCGGAAGCGAAAGAAGCCGATAGTGAGCAACGGCGCGGCCACAGAGAAGGCCAGGGGAGTTGGGTCGACCACGCCGAAGGGCTGGGCGCCCAGGTTGAACGCCAGGATGCCTGCGAGCGGGAGCAGGGCCACCGAGGCCAACAGCAGACTGGGGCCGCGGTAGACCGGTGAGGCACGCACCAGGCGGGCCAGGAAGGTGACCAGCCCAGCGATCATCAGCGTCCCGGTGTAGACGACAAGTGGCCAGAAGAGTGGGCCAGCGTCCGCGGCCGACGCAGTGGGGCTCGGGTAGTGCCGGAGCAGTTGCCGCGTATGAGGCGTGGCGAGCAGCCCCAGCATCGCGATCGGCACCACGCTCAACGCCAACAGTGTGCGCCGGGCGAGCGGACGGCCCGTGCCGGTGTACTGGGCGACGAAGGTCAGCCACGCCGGTGGCATCAGCCCGATGCCGAGGTACTTCAGCGCCCCCCACAGCTCTCGCCCACCGATAGTGGCCGTGCGCAATTCCACGGCGTTGGCGATATCCCAGAACAGCACCGAGGCCAGCAAGGCAGCCAGCCCGAAAGCGCCGGGAGAATCCCGCCGGCGCACCACGAGCACGAGACAGGCGCACTGGCCCCCGGCCGCGAGAACCAGCACCGCAGCCGTCGGACCCGTACTCACCGGACACCTCCGACCCCCGCCGTCTTCGGTCATCGTTGCCTACGGTCACCCATAAGGCGAATAGCCGCACGGTGGGCCTGGCGACTTGACCGGTTGCGTGCGAAAAGTTGCCCGCGGCCGCGGGTACGATGCGGCGGTGCCGGGGTGTCGTCTGTTTGCCCAGATGAACTGCCGAGCGTCGCGACTCCCGGTCTCTCGATGAGCGTGCCCGCGCTATCCCGCGCCGGCGTGGATCGTGCCGCGCACCTGCGGCTCGACGAGGACTATCTCATCCGGGCCTGGGCTGATCCGGCTAGCCGGGCGTTCGTCGTGTCCGACGGGGAAACGCTCATCGACGTGGCGGGGGACCGCCCGCAGCTCGTCCTGACCTCCCCCGCCGGGATGCCGGCGGGGGATCGGCTCTTCCTCGGGACGGCCGATGGCACCGCGTATTTCGCCGTCGCCGCGCCGCTGCCGCCGACCACGACTGAGCCGCAGCACCGATCGTTGGGGCTGCGGGAGGTTGGTGCCCTGCTCGACGACCGCGAGTCGGGGCTGATGACCCACGCGGTCGCGTTGGTTCACTGGCACGCGACGCACCCCTATTGCCCGCGCTGCGGGACCGGGACCTTCAGTGTCGCTGGCGGGGCGGAACGTCGTTGCCCGGCGGACGGCTCACAACACTTTCCCCGCGTTGACCCAGCGGTGATCATGGTTGTGCACGACGGGGGGAACCGCGTTGTGCTCGGGCGGGGCCCGGCCTGGCCGCAGGGGAGGCTCAGCGTCCTGGCCGGGTTCGTGGAGCCCGGGGAGTCCTCGGAGGCGGCGGTCACCCGGGAGGTGTCGGAGGAGGTGGGGCTCGTCGTCTCCGACGTACGCTACGTCTTCAGTCAGCCGTGGCCCTTCCCGTCCAGTCTGATGCTGGGCTTCACCGCGCGGGCGGAGTACTTGCCGCTGCGCCCGGACCCGCAGGAACTGGCGGAGGCCAGGTGGGTCAGCCGGTCTCAGCTGCGGGCGGGAGAGATCGCCCTGCCGCCGGTGGTGTCGATCGCCCGCTGGCTGCTCGACGCGTGGCTCGTTGCTGACGGCTGAACCGGGCAGGCGCACCAGGGCGCCGTCAGGACCTGCGGCCACCGAGCTCCGGCGGCAGCGGTACTCCGGTCGCATGAGCGGAGGCGACGACCTCCCGGGCCACGCTGTGCACCTTCCGGCCCCGGGACCGCGCCGCCTTGCGGAGCCGTTCGAAGGCGACCCGAGGTGCCAGCCGCTGGCGTTCGGCGAGGACGCCGATGGCCTGTTCGACGACGACCCGGACGGCGAGCGCGTGCTCCAGCTGCGCCACCGACAGCCGCAACTGCCCGACGACGTCGAGTGTCGGATCGCCCCGCGGAGGCCGGTTACCCATCGGGTTGCCGTCTGCGAGCAGGTCAGCCAAAGTGAGCGCCGTCGTGAGATCGGGCTCCGGCTCGACCCCTTCGCCCTCCGCGGTTCCCCACCCGCTCGACCCGGACGAGTCGTCCACTTGCCAGCCGCAGGGCGTTCGGCGGATCACCACGCCGGCGGCCGGCGCGACGTGCAGGTGGGCGGCGATGAGATCGGCGAGACTGAGGAGGATGGCCACCGCGGTGTCGTCGACCGGCACGGCGCAATGGTCGATGGCACACAGGGTGCCTATGGCCTGACCTGCCTCGTCCCGGATCGGTACCCCGACGTAGGAGGTCACGCCATAGGTCGCGATCGCGGACACCGAACGGTATGCGGGCTCGGCCGCGGCATCGGCGGTGGCTGTCGGGGCGCCTTCCAGGAGGCGGGCACAAAAGGAGTCTGCTCGATCGAAATGCAGGCCCTCGGCCAGACCCGACCACGTGCCGTGCAGGCGCTGGAAGGTGAAGTTGTCCGCGGTGAGCCCACCGATGAACACCACCTCCATGCCGGTGGCTGCCGCCGCGGCCGTCATGGCGGCCGTTACCACCGGCGAATGGAAGCCAGCCGCCGTGCCCACGTGCGCCTCACCACCTGGTCACCATGGAAATGATCTGCACATTCCATGGTGGGCCTTGGCCGCGGATTCCGCACGGATTACGCGGTCTGCGCCAGCTGCTCGCTGAGCTCGGACAGGGTGGGGTTGGTCAGGGTTCGGCCGTCGGGCAGGAGCACAGTGGGCACCGTCCGCGTTCCACCGTTCGCCGACTCGACGAAGGCAGCCGCTTCGTCGTCCTGCTCGATGTCGACATCGACGAAAGGCACACCCGCTCGGTCCAGTTGCCGCTTGAGCCGCGTGCAGTAACCACACCACACGGTGCTGAACATCGTGAGGGCACCGCTGGCGCGAGCCGGCATGCGACCTCCAAGGGTGGCCGGAAACGAATGCCCCAACCAGAGTCTTCAACCCCGGGCGGGAGCCGTTGCTTCCCGCCGGCGCTCGGCGTCAATCACGGGTCAGCCGCCTGAGCCGGAACTCGCTGTGGCCGAGACGACGATGACCAGCACGAGGAAGAATGCTCCGATGTAGCCGAGCACGAGTCCGGCGATGGCCATTCCCTTCCCGTCCTGGGACTGATCGCGCTTCATTTGACCCAGCGCGACGTGACCAAAGATGATGGCCAGCACACTGCCGATCCAGTAGATCCACACGATCCCTAGAACCAGCGACGCAATGGCCAGGCCATTCGTGCGCCGCGGAGTCGGATATGGCGGCTGCGGCCCATACTGGACATTTGGGTACGAGGGAGTCGCTGCCTGTCGCCGACGGTCGCACGATTCGCACCCTTCCACGAAGGACTCGTGCTGGCAGGTGGATGACTGTTCGCCAGACCTCGGAGTCGCCCACGGATCGGTGTTGGACATCTGTCCCGCCTGTGTCGGCCTTCGACAGTGATCAGTATTCTCGGTCGCTGAGATTTCGGCGCCTTTTCTTGATTCTCAGCACCCACCACCCGTGAGCGGTCAGAGGACTCGTCGGCCGCGCCGGTAGATCGCACTGGGCCTATGAATGGCGGCGATGTCGGTCAGGGGGTCGCCGCTGACCGCGAGTAGGTCGGCGGAGTGGCCGGGTGCGACCCGGCCGATCCGGCCCTTCAATCCACACGCCTCGGCCGCGGTGGAGGTAACGGCGGCGAGGGCTGCGCGTGCGGGGATGCCTGCCTCGACCAGAGCGGAAAGGGCGTGCGGAAGGACATCATGGGGCTTTGCCGGAGCAACCCCACCGTCGGGGCCGATGGTGATGCGGACACCGGAGTCGTACATGTTCTTGAGGTGGGCGAGCATCAACGGGAGTAGGCGATCCAAGGGCGGCGGTACGGCCGCGCCCGGCAGGACGCCGACGGTGACTGAGCTGATGATGCCGGAGGCCGCGATCGCGTCGATAACAGCCTGGTCCGGAGCGATCCCGTCCGCAGTCATGAAGCTGACGTGCTCCAGGGTGTCAAAGCCGGCCGCCAGGGCGTCAGCGATGCCCTGGCGGCCGTGTGCGTGGCCGGCGATGGTCAGCCCACGCTCATGGGCCCGGTCGACCGCGGCGCGCAGTTCGTTCAGCGTGTACTGAGACTCGTGCGGCAGCGTGGTCGGTGTCATCCGTCCGCCGGTGACCATCATCTTGATCACATCAGCGCCGCGGGCGGCGTGCTCGGCTACCGCCCGACTGATCCCGTCGAGACCGTCGGCTTGGCCGCCCAGGAACCAGCAGTGGCCTCCGGTAGGGGTCAGTGGCGGCCCGGCGGCGAGGATGGTGGGGCCGGTTTCGGGCCGGACGGCAGTCTCCTCGCGGATCGTGAACGACAGGTAGTCCCGGTCGCCCAAGTCGCGGATCGTGGTAATTCCGCACCTGAGCATGCTCGCGGCGGCGCGGCGCATCTGCGCCGACAACTCCTCGGGCGTCGCCTGCTGAACGTGGGCGACGACCTCGTCGCTCGCGTCGAAGGCCAAGTGAGTGTGTGTGTCGATCAGGCCGGGAAGTACGGTCACGTCACCGAGGTCCTCGAGCGGGACACCAGCCGGCGGTTCCGCGCCTGTGGTGTCGATGTCGGTGATGAAGCCGCTCTCGATCAGCACCATCGCGTCCTGTGCGCGGCACAGGTCAAGGCCGTCGAATACCCTGCGAGCGCGTACCGCTCGCCGGGTGTCCGCGCGTTCAGCTGTTGTCATCCCTGCCTCCACTCGGCCGACCGCGACCGTAGCCTCTACCGGCGGCTTGCCAGCGCGCAGGTCGGGGCGTGCTGATCAGCGTTGTCGTCGGCATGCGACGCCGTCCCGTACCGGAACCAGCACGCCGACCCGTCACTGTCCTGCAGTCCGGTGGTGGTCGAAGCGCCGCGGCCACAGCTCCGCCACTGACAGCGCCGCGTCCCGGCGCGCCCGGTTCAGGTCATCCGGTGCTGTGCCGGCCATCAGTCCCCTCCAGCAGCGACCGGAGGGCCGGCGGCGGGTTGTGCAGTTCGACCCGGCAGCCCGCCGCCTGCAGGCTGGACGACGCCGTGGCCAACGCCTCCACACCCCCGGCGTCCATCACCGCGACGTCGGCCAGGTCGACGATGACCAACGTCGGTCGGTGCCGGCGGACACCGTCGAACAGTGCCCGCGTCCCGCCGGCGGCGGCCCGCGTCCACGCACCGCCCACCGTGAGGTAGATCGTGCCGTCGGGCTGCCGCGGGGACACGTCCACCGTGGGCGGTCCCAAGACCTCTCGCGGGGGAGCGGCCACCGCGGCGGCGAGCACGTCGCCGTGCCGGTAGGACGCCACACAGTCTGCGGCGACCTCACGCAGCGCCTGGCCGGTGCGGCGGCTGATGTCGCGCAGGACGGCGGATGCCGCCGTCGAGGACACCCCGTCCCGATGCATGATTACGCCCTGGGCGTGGGCGATCGCCTCCCGGAACTGCAACGCCTCCCGCACCCGCAGGCCCACCGGCCCGTCCGGCCCGCCGGACGGGCCGGCCCTCAGCAGGCCGGACGCCTCGGCCGCGATCAGCTCCGCCCACTCCGCCTCCTCCCCGGCGAGCGCGCCGGCGGTGCGGGAATACACCGTCAGCGCCCCGACCGGGCGGTCCGCGGTGCCCAGCGGAAGGGACAGGACGGTCTGCACCCCGCGGGCCCGGGCCGTCCGGACGAAGGCCGGCCACCGGGTCTCGCTGTGCAGCGACTCGACGTGCACCCGCTCGCCCCGGGTGGCGTCCAGACTCGGGCCGGCACCGTTGGCGTCCTGCTGGTGATCCAACTCGAGGAGTTCCTCATCGCTGGCCGCCACCGTCGCCGGGTGGCCGTTCCGCGGCAGGGTGATGCTCACCCCGTCGGCGCCGAACACCACCGACCGGGCCACCGTGACCAGCAGGACCAGGGCAGCGTCGAGGGCGTCCCGGTCCACCGCCAGGGCGGTGCTCGGCGCAGGTCGGGCCGCCGTCCCAGCGGTGGCCGCCGGAGGCTGTGGCACCAGCGCCCGCGTCCTCATCCGGTCCGCGGCGATCTCCTCATCGGAGCCGTCTCGCGGCCCGTCCGGCTGGCCGTTCTCGTCCTGCGCGTCGTCCACGTCGGCTCCTCATCATCCGGCGAGTTCCCGTGGACGCGACTTGTCGGTCGATTCCTCGGCGATTCAGGCGGCGCGGCATCCCTGCGCCTGGAGCTGAACACAGCTCCGCGGTCGGCCATGCCGACCGCTCCAGCCCAGGATCACCGATCCACCCCGCACGCCGGCAGGGCCGGGTGGCCTGCACGCCGGTAACCTTGGGCCACCGAACCAAGGGTCTTCAGCCGCTTGCGGGATCGAGGTGGAGGTAACCGGGCGGGTCATGCCCCGTCGCCCCTCTGACCGCAGCCGCCTTGTCCCTCGCGGCTGACAGAATGGCGCGCGTGAGCGGCACCGTGGCCCGGCCGGCCGCCGGGGTCACCGATGGCGTCACGGTGACCTCAGCTGCCGACCTGCTTGCCGGCCTCGATCCCGAACAGCAGGCCGTCGTCGAGGCGGTTCGCGGCCCGGTCTGTGTGCTGGCCGGTGCCGGCACTGGCAAGACTCGGGCCATCACCGCCCGGGTGGCGTTCGCGGTGCTGACCGGGGCAGTCCCGGTGTCGGAGGTTCAGGCGGTCACCTTCACCACCCGAGCGGCCGGGGAGATGCGCATCCGGCTGCGCGCGCTCGGCGTGCCCGGCGTGCAGGCGCGTACCTTCCATTCCGCCGCGCTGCGTCAACTGAGCTACTTCTATCCCAAGGCGTTCGGCACGACCCTGCCGCCGGTGGTGGAGAGCAAGCTCCGGCTGGTCGCGCAGGCCGCATCGCGCGCCTTGCGCCGGACGGTGGCCGGCACCGGGCTTCGCGACCTGACCGGTGAGGTGGAGTGGGCCAAGTCGACGCTCACCTCCCCAGCGGCCTATCCGGCGGCGGTGACAGCCGCGGATCGGCAGCCCCCGCTCCCGGCGGCGGAGGTGGCGGAAGTGGCCGCCGCGTACGAGCAGGTGAAAGCCGACGCGGGAGTGGTTGATTTCGAGGATCTGCTCCTCCTGGCCGCCGCCGTCATCACCGACGACCATCACGTGGCCGCAGAGGTGCGGGGTCGCTACCGGTATTTCGTCGTCGATGAATATCAGGACGTCAGCCCGCTGCAGCAGCTGCTGCTGGACGCCTGGCTCGGCGACCGTGACGACCTGTGCGTTGTCGGCGATGCCGGTCAGACGATCTACACTTTCGGTGGCGCCAGGTCGGATTTCCTGCTGGAGTTTCCCACCCGTTTTCCCGACGCCGCCGTCATCCGCCTGACCCGTGACTACCGCTCGACGCCGGAGGTGGTTTCGCTGGCAAACGTGGTCCGCGGTCGCGGGCCGGTCCGGGAACGCCTGCCCCTCGTCGCGCAGCGGCCCGCGGGGCCGGCACCGACCTATCGTGAACACCCCGATGAACCTGCCGAGGCCGCCGCCGTGGCCGCGGCCTGTGGACAACTCGTCGCGGACGGTCTGCCCGCACGGGAGATCGCGATCCTGTACCGGATCAATGCCCAGTCCGAGGCGTACGAGACCGCACTCGCAGCCGCCGGCCTGCCGTACGTCCTGCGCGGCGCGGAGCGGTTCTTCTCCCGGCCCGAGGTGCGCAAGGCGGTGGTGCTGCTGCGAGCGGCCGCCCGCTTCCCCTCCGGCGATGCTGACCCGGGCGCGGCATCAGGTGGGGGGTTGGTGGCAGAGGTCGAAGCCGTCCTGTCCGCTGCGGGCTGGTCGAGGACGGCGCCGCCAGGTCGCGGGGCCGTCCGGGAGCGCTGGGAGTCCTTGACCGCGCTGGTCCGAGTGGCCCAGGACCTGGCGGCGGCGGCGCCGGCTAGCGGGCTGGCAGAGTTCACGGCCGAACTGACCGAGCGAGAGAGCGCACAGCATGCTCCGCCGTTGGACGGCGTGACGCTCGCGTCGCTGCACGCTGCGAAGGGTCTGGAGTGGGAGGCGGTCTTTCTGGTCGGGCTCGTCGACGGCACACTGCCCATCACCTACGCCGCAACCGCCGCGCAGCTGGAAGAAGAGCGCCGGCTGCTCTACGTCGGGATCACCCGTGCTCGACGGCACCTGCACCTGTCATGGGCCCTGTCCCGCGCCGAGGGTGGCCGCCGGGCCCGCACGCCGAGCCGCTTCCTCGACGGGATCCGGCCGGCGCCGACCCCGGCATCGAGGCGGCGCCAGCGGTCCGGCTCACCGCGCCCCCGGTTGGAGGGTCCGATGGACGCCGTGCTCTTCGATCGGCTCAAAGCCTGGCGACTGGAGCAGGCCCGGGAGCTCAAGCAGCCGGCCTTCTGCGTCTTCACCGATGCGACACTGAGCTCGATCGCCCAGGCCAGGCCCGCCTCGCTGGCCGACATGGTGGCCATTCCCGGCATCGGCGCGCGAAAGCTGGAAGCCTACGGACCGGCGGTCCTGGCCCTGGTGGCGGCGCAGAACGCTGACTCGGGCGTCCCGGAGTAATTCTGTTGCCGTCGCGGACAGCGGCAACTACTGTGCTTCTGACGCGGTGGCTCGCCGCACAGGCGCGGTGCGACTGCCGGCGGCAGGACAGAGAGCGAGAGACAGGAGGTGGCCCGATGAACATGACGACTTGGCGGCTCGATGCCGTTGCCTCGTTCCGCGGTCGGCAGAGTGTCCGTGGCCACCTGGTCGGTGACGGGCGTTTCGCCACGGTGCCGGCTCGGCGCCCCATCGCGGTGTCGACCGTCGGCGAGCGCCCGGTGCTCCCCGCCGCCTGGAGTCCCCCGGTATAGGTCTGCCCTACCGGTCGTCCTCCAGGCCGCGGAACCCCTCGGGTTCCGCGGCCTTCGCGTTGTCTGTACCCGTCTGTACCCGTCTGTACCCCCGTCTGCACCCGGCCGGCAGTCACTGGTCCGCCGGGCGTATCAGACCCCAGTCCCTTCTCCTCTCTCAGCAAGTCCCTACAAGCAAGTCCCTACAAGGAGGTGGCCCGATCATGGGAACGCACCCGCTCGTTCCGCGGGATCGAGCCGGCGTGGCACTGCCGTGTCGCAGCGTCAACCCGGATCTCTTCTTCGCCGAGTCGCCGGCCGACGTCGAGGCGGCGAAGTCGGTGTGCAACCCCTGCACGGCACGGCTGACCTGCCTGGCTGCCGCGCTGCACCGCCAGGAGCCTTGGGGGGTGTGGGGTGGCGAGCTGGTGGTTGCCGGCACCGTCCTGGCCCGCAAGAGGCCACGCGGTCGACCGCGCAAGGAAGTGGCCGCGTGATCCCCACCCGTAAGCACCTGCGCTGCAACCATTGTCCGACAAGGAGCTCCACGATGTCTCTGCTTCATGAAGAGCTGGCGCGGGCCCGATGGCACGACGCCCAGCGACAGCAGCTGCTGCGTAGCCGCACCGCCACGGTGGTGGCCGCCCGCAAGGGGCAGCGTCGGCACAGAACGGCGCCCGCCGGACGCAACCGTCCTGAACGGCAGCGGCCATAGGTCGGGACGCCCTACTCCGTCGAAGGTGCACCGGCGGGGAAGGGGGTGCCCGGCTGGCGCAGCAGCGTGTCATCCGGTGGCGGCTCCACGATTGCTGTCCGTTTCGGGGTCGGCACCCGCCGCGGGACCCGCGGGCGCCGGGTCGGCGGTGGTAGGGGCCTGTCGGCGAATCCGGGGAGCCAGCGTTCGAGCTCGGCGCGGAAGGAGCCCCGTGTGCCCAACTGACACAGCACGCCCACGCCGCCCAGAGTCACCCGGTGGATCAGCATGTAGGACGGTGGCAGGTTGAGCTGGCGTCCCAGCTGCGCGGCCGGTGAGCGGGGGTCGCCGAGCCGCGCTGCCTCGGCCCGCAGCCAAGCCCGGCTGAAGGTGAAGGTGTCATCGATCACTGGGGCGACGATGGGACGCAGGTAGTCCAGCACCGGCTCGGGATCGATGTCGACGTTCGACTTGACGAAGCCCTCGGCGCGCAGCCGGCTCAGTATGGTCGCGCCATCGCCGGCGATGACCAGTCTCGTGGTCTCTCCGATGAGCGGCGGCAGGCCGCCGGGCAGTCTGTTGACCGCTCCGTAGTCGACGACCCCGAGCCGCCCGTCGGGCAGCAGCCGGAAATTGCCCGGATGCGGGTCGGCATGCAGCATGCCGGCGCGGCTCGGACCGGAGAAGAGGAAGCGCACGAGCAGCAGCCCGGCGCGGTCCCTTTGCTCGGGGGTGCCCTCCCGGATGATCACCGAGAGTGGGATGCCCTCGATCCATTCGCTGACGAGCACCTGCCGGGAGTTGGCCACCACGCGCGGGACGCGGATGTCGGGGTCTCCGGCGTACGCCTCGGCGAAGGCCCGCTGGGCGGCGGCCTCGAGGACGTAGTCCAACTCCTCGGCCACCCGCGCCTTGAGCTCGGCGATCAACGGCTTGACATCCAGGCCGGGGGACATCACGCCGAAGAGGCGGGCGATCCGGGCCAGTTGATTGAGGTCGGAAAGAAGGGCCTTGTCCGCGCCCGGATACTGGATCTTCACCGCCACGGCCGTGCCATCGGCCCAGACCGCGCGGTGGACCTGCCCGATGGAGGCGGCGGCCGCCGGCAGGTCGTCGAACGCGCGGAACCGGCGGCGCCAGTTGGCGCCGAGTTGGTGGGCCAGGACCCGGTGCACGGTTGCGGCTGGCAGCGCCGGCGCGGAGTCCTGCAGCTTGGTGAGAGCCTGCCGGTACGGGGCAGCAACATCCTCGGGCAGGGCCGCCTCGAAGACCGACAGCGCCTGCCCGAACTTCATGGCACCGCCTTTGAGATCGCCCAGAACCCGAAAGACCTGCTCGGCGGTGCGCTGTTGCAGTTCGGACGCCACGGCCTCCGCCGGTCGGCCGCCGATCCGCTTTCCGACGCCCAAAGTTGCCCTGCCGGCCACTCCCAGCGGCAGGGACGCCAGCTTCGCGGAACGCGAGATGGCCCACCGTGGGAGATCGCTCATATCCCCATTCTGCGTCGTCCTCAGCGGGACGGCCCGAGGCAGTGCGTCGCGGTCCGTGGCGGGTGGTGGTGTACCGGTTCAGTCGATGCAGCCGCAGTCCGGATGCGGCGGCCACGTGCGGCGCCGGAGCCGCCAGTCAGGCGGCCGGAGTTCGACCGTGCCGTCCACAGTGGCCAGCCTGACCGGAGCCGGCTGGGCGTCGAGGAAAGCGAGAATCTGGATCGCGGCCAGGGCAGCGGTGGCCATGACCAACGCGCAGCCTACGCCGTCAGCGCCGTCCATGCCGGCCGGGGTGCCGGTTGGGCTGCCGGCTGGGCTGCCGGCGCTCGACTGGTATCGGCTCCGGTCGTGGCGGTGCAGATGCAGGCAGCGCACGCAGGCCGATACGCCGGGCCGCACGAGCGGTCCGATGACGCCGGCGCCGTCGAGGGCAGTGACGACGAGGTGCGGGACGCCGTTCCGACGGAGCTGTTCAGGCAGGGAGAGATCGGCCATGGCCGACTGCGCGAGAACCACGAGATCGTCTTCCTCTGCCCCGTCGGCCCGCCGTCGACGAGTGGCGCCGGACACCCCACGCACCGCTGCCTCGTCCCGAGGGCACCCGATGTCGTGCTCCCGCAGTCCGGCCGGCATCACATCCTGCGGTCGGGTCGGCGCGGGATCGACGACAGCCACCGCCCCTGTGCCAGCCGCCGCCAGCAGCGCGACAAGCGGCGCGCCGACCCGCCCGGCCCCCCGGACGGACACCCTGGCCTGCTGGCGTCGACCGAGTGCCTCGGCCGCCGCGCCGGGGCGAGAGGTGCGCAGCGAGAGTTCGGCAAGCTCCTCACGCAGCCGGGCCCGCTGCAGGAAGGGCAGGTCGGCGAGGGGATCGGCCGCGTCTGCGTCCTCCAGCGCACCGGCCCGGAGCAGGGTGTCCAACAACCGGTCCACGTGGTGGTCCATGACTCCGGCGTCCGCGGCCGCGTGCCGCACCTCGACCTCGGTTCGTTCCCCGTCCAGCAGGTCGAGTACGGCGCGGGTGCCGTGGCTGAGGCCGGTCAGCACGACGGCCACGGCTGGGTCAGTGCCCAGTTGCAGCGTCTCGGCGTCGAGCCACTGTCGACGAAGAGCTGGTTTGACGAGCGGGCGCACGGCGGCCTCCGACGGTCCGGGTGCGACCACCCTGACATCGAGCGGCGATGGGCGCTGGACGTCATCCACAGCCCCGCGGGTGGCAGGGCAACCGCTGCTTGCGCTGCCCCGCCGCCCGCGTGCTCAGGCCTTGCCGAGTATTCGGTTCATCTTGGTGCCGCACACAGGACACGGGCCCTGCGCCATTCGGCGGCCGGACTCCGTCTCGCGTACCTCACCCTCGAAATCGCGCTTCTCCTTACATTTCACGCAATATCCGTTGTAGGTCTCTGCCACGTACGCCTCCTCAAGGTCGGCGTCACCCTACTCGCCGCTCGGTCGGGACTGCCCGCTGCGAACTGGCCGTGTCGGCGGACTAGCCTGCGCCCTATCCGCTGGCCACTGTCAGGAGGGAGAGCGGTGACCCAGGCCCAGCCGCTGCGTGTCGAGCGTCCCATGGCCGGGCTGGGCGGTGTCGTCCTCCTCACCCTCGACCTACCCGAACGCCGCAACGCCATGACGGCACCTTTGACCGACTCGTGGGCGCACGTCGTGGCGGGGTTGCGGGAGGACCGTGACCTGCGGTGCGTGGTCGTCACCGGGGAGGGCCCGGCCTTCTGCGCCGGCGGTGATCTGTCCTGGATCGTCGAGGAACCGGATGCCTCCGTGGACGGGCTGCGCACCCGCATGCTCCGGTTCTACCGGACGTGGCTGTCGATCCGGGACCTCGAGGTCCCGGTGATCGCTGCACTGAACGGCCCGGCGATCGGTGCCGGGTTGTGCCTGGCATTGGCCTGCGACCTGCGCTACGCGAGTGCGGAGGCAGTGCTGTCCATGCCCTTCGCTGCGCTGGGCATGCACCCGGGGATGGCCGCGACGTGGCTCCTGCCCGAGGCTGTGGGCGTCCCTCGAGCCCGTGAGCTGCTCTTCACCGGTCGGCGGGTAGGTGCCGCCGAGGCGGCAGCGATCGGCCTGGTGCACGGGGTGTTCCCGGCAGATGACCTTCTGCGCGAGGTGCTGGACATCGCAGCCGGGATCGCCGCGCGGGCGCCGGTCGCCATCCGGTTGACGAAGGCCGCGTTGGCTCGTGGTGGGCACGCCTCCTACGCCGACGCGCTGGAGTGGGAGGCGTTGGCCCAACCGGTCACACTGGCCACAGCCGACGTACGCGAGGGGGTAGCTGCCCAGGTGGAGCAGCGTCGCCCGCGGTTCACCGGCCGTTGACTCGCCCCACCCGGCGGCCACGAAACCCCCGGCCCCGCCTACTTAGCCGCTCGCCTTCCCCTTGCGAACGTCTGAGTCTGCGACCCGGGGGTTTCGTTGCCTCCGAAGCTAGGCGGGCCCGTCCAACGGCGTCAATCATCGGTCGAACTGGCTGTGGACGGCGTTGTGGACTCCGTGGGGACAGCGTGCCCGAAGCCTGTGGACAGACCTGGCGCGTCGCTGTGGATGACGGTATGGAATCGATGGAGGGGGGCCAGGTGACCTGGGGCAACGTCGTGCACCGGTTGTGGACGGCAAGAAAACGGCGGCCGGGGGTTGGCTAGCGTGCCGGACATGGGGCTGGGCGAGCAGGCTGAGCAGCGCGTCGAAGTCATCCGCAGTGCCCGCCGGCGTCGCACCGTGTCGGCCTTCCGAGACGGTGACCGCACGGTTGTTCGCGTCCCTGCGGGGCTCCCTGCCGCGGAGGAGCAGCGGTGGGTGGAGCAGATGTTGACGCGACTGGCGGATCGGGAGCGTCGGCGAGCACCGAGCGATGACACGCTGGCCGCCCGTGCCGAAGGGCTACGTCGCCGATACCTGCACGAGGCGGAACCTCCGATCAGCGTCCGCTGGGTGGCCAACCAGGGCAGTCGCTGGGGGTCCTGCACGGTCTCTGAGCGCACCATCCGGATCTCCCATCGGCTCACCTGCCTGCCCCGGTGGGTGCTGGACTACGTCCTGGTCCACGAGTTGGCCCACCTCGTCGTGGTCGATCACGATCCGGCGTTCTGGCGGCTCGTGGACCGTTATCCGCAGGCTGCCCGCGCTCGGGGCTTCCTCGAGGGATATGCCACCGCCATGTTGCGCGGCCGCGGTGACGGTCCGGAAACCCTTCCGGACGTGGACTGAGCCATCCAGGCAGCCAGCCCACCCCGGGTCAGGGCGTGGAGTCCGGTTCACCGCTGTCGGTCGGCCGGTCAGGCTCCGCCTTCGGCGCACCGGCGGCAGGTGGGGTCTCCTGGCCGCCGGCAGGAGCCGGGGTGTCCCGCAGGGTGCTGAGGTCGAGGTGGTCGGTGCCGGCGGCGTAGCGCTGCGGGTCATCGAGATCAGCCGCGCTCGGCAACAGGTCCGGATGTGCCCACACCGCGTCACGAGCGTCGGTGCCGCGGATCTGCCCGACGGCCTGCCAGAGTGCCGCGGCATCCCGCAGCCGGCGGGGGCGCAGTTCCAGCCCCACCAGGGTGGCGAAGGTCTGTTCGGCCGGCCCGCCGGTGGCCCGTCGTCGACGGACGGTCTCCCGCAGCGCCGCTGTGGCGGGCAGGTGCCCTTCCGCCGCGGCGGCGACCACCTCGTCCACCCACCCTTCGATGAGCGCGAGCAATGTCTCCAGCCGACTCAAGGCGGCCTGCTGCTCCGGGCTGGTCTGCGGACCGAACAGCCCGCCGGCCAACGCCTCGGCCAAGGCTTCCGGGTTGGTCGGGTCCAACTCCGACACCGCGGCCTGTAGCGCCGCGGTGTCGACCGTGATGCCGCGGGCGTAGCCGTCCACGGCCGCCAGAAGACGACTGCGAAGCCAGCTCACGTGCCCGAACAGGCGGTGGTAAGCGGCCTCCCGCAGAGCGAGGAAGATGCGCACTTCTTCCGCCGGCAGCTCTAGCCCGGCACCGAAAACCGCCACGTTCGCCGGCAGCAACGCGGCTCGCCCGGGTGGACCCAGTGGCAGTCCCACGTCGGTGGCCGAAACCACCTCCTGGGCGAGGCTGCCCAGGGCGGTCCCCACCTGGGCGCCGAACATCGCCCCGCCCATCTGGCGCAGCATGCCGAGCAGGGGACCGGTGAGCTGCGAGAAGTCAGGCAGCTCTCCGCTGTTCGTTCCAGCCGGCAGCGCCCGGGCGATCTCTGGAGGCAGCCCTCCCCCGGCGGCGCCCAGTGCGCCACCGAGAGCGCCACCCAGCGAGGATCCGAGCACCGAGCCCATCGCGTCGACCACCCGCCCGGCGATCGGGTCGACCAGCTCCCGCCAGACCTCGACTGTCACCTCGACCCAGCGTCGGCGGCTCCACGCCTCGGTTCCGGCCACGCCGGAAGGCAGCGCGGTGACCCCGTCCAGCCAGAGGTCGGCGAGCCGGATGGCGGCGGCCACCGAGTCCACATCGGCGGCGGTGACCCCCTGGTCCTCACCGACCGCGGTCTGCGCAGTCTGCCTGGCCAGGTCCCAGTTGACCGGCCCGCCCTTCCATGACATGAGGTCGGCGAAGCGGTGTAGCGCCGCGCTCAGATCCCCGTGATCACCCCCACCGAACAAGCCGCCGAAGGGATCGCCGCCCGGCGGCTGGCCGCCACCGGCGCCGGCACCGAAGCCGAAAGGCGGGTTCGTCATCACTCCACGCTAGTCGCGGCCGGTCGCGCCGGCGAATAGCGCCGTTGCCGCCGGCCGGGCACCGGGGTCAGGGGTCGCACTAGGGTCACGGTGTGGTCGTGAAAGCCGGCGGGATGTCCCCCGGCCCCGGCGTGCGGGCCGACCCGATCGTGCTGCTCGAGCTGCGCGACTACGCCATCCGGGCCGAGGACGTCCTGGCGGCCGTCGAACACCCGGCAGCCGGTGGGGTCACCGCCTTCTTCGGGTACGTCCGTGCGGAGGACGGCGGCAGACCGGTCCGGACGCTCGAGTATTCGGCGCATCCCTCAGCGGGCGAGCTCCTGCGCGGGGTCGCTGACAGGGTGGCCGGCGCCCACCCGGTGATCCGCTTGGCGGCGGTGCACCGCGTCGGCCGGTTGGCGGTGGGGGAGCTCGCCGTCGCCGTCGCCGTCGG
>JADGOV010000086.1 GCA_017882785.1 Frankiaceae bacterium | reverse complement strand
GAGTTCTCCGCCGCCGGGCGGCAGGTGTCCGCGGCGGCGGTCGCCGTGCTGTCGGCCGGCGTCGGCACCGATCTTCGGGAACTGGCCGCGGCCTGCGCCCAACTGGTCGCGGACACGACGGGCGCCGTCGAGGAGGACACCGTCACCCGCTACATCCGCGGGCGGGCGGACGCGACCGGCTTCACGGTGGCCGACCGGGCGGTGGAGGGCGACGTTGCCGGCGCGTTGGAGGTGCTGCGGTGGGCCCTGGGCACCGGAGTCGCACCGGTGCTCGTGACCAGTTCCTTGGCGGCCAACCTGCGGCTGATCGCCCGAGTGGCCGGCGAAGGCCGGGGTCAGCCCGCTCGGATCGCCCGCACGCTGGGACAGCCGGTCTGGAAGGTGGAGAAGGCGTTGCGCTGGTCCCGGGGGTGGACTCCGCTGGGATTGTCCCTCGCCGTCCGCGCGGTCGCCGTCGCCGACGGGGAGGTCAAGGGTGCGGCGGCCGACGCCGCGTATGCAGTGGAACGCGCCGTGTCGACGGTGGCCTCGGCTCGCCACCCGCGCTGACCGCGGAGCCTCCGGCAGGCGCGGGGCTACAGCGTGGCTGCCCGGCGGGCCATCGCCGACTTCTTGTTCGCAGCCTGGTTGGGGTGGATGACACCTTTGCTGGCTGCCTTGTCCAGAGCCCGGCTGGCCTCGGTCATCAGCGGCCGGGCCACGGCCGCGTCCCCGTTGTCCGCCGCTTCCCGGAACTTGCGCATGGCCGTCTTGAGCGAGGACTTGACCGCTTTGTTGCGCTGCCGCGCCTTCTCATTGGTCCGAATGCGCTTGATCTGCGACGTGATGTTGGCCACGCGAAAGGTACCTCTTGGTCAGTCGGGGAGCGCGCGACCTCGTTCTCGCGCACGAGCAGGATCGAGGCTACCATTTCACCCGGCCCGATCCGGAGCCGCGCCGATGGCGTGCGGCCCGCCGGCCGGGACCGCCTCGCGTGCGACCATGGACGTCGTGCCACCCCCGCCGTCCGCTGTGCCGAGCCGGACCGACCCCGCCTCGATCCGCAACTTTTGCATCATCGCGCACATCGACCACGGCAAGTCCACGTTGGCGGACCGGATGTTGGAGGTCACCGGCATCGTGGCGGGCCGCGACATGCGGGCGCAGTACCTGGACCGGATGGACATCGAACGCGAGCGGGGGATTACCATCAAGGCCCAGGCGGTGCGCTTGCCGTGGACCTCGGGGCAGGGTGGCCCCCCGGTGGAGTATGTGCTCAACCTCATCGACACTCCGGGGCACGTTGACTTCTCCTACGAGGTGTCCCGATCGCTGGCGGCCTGCGAGGGAGCCGTCCTGCTCGTCGATGCCGCCCAGGGCATCGAGGCCCAGACGCTGGCGAATCTGTACCTGGCCATCGAGAACGACCTGACCGTCGTCCCCGTACTCAACAAGATCGACTTGCCCGCGGCGCAGCCGGACAAGCACGCGGAGGAACTGGCGCACGTCATCGGCTGCGACCCGGCAGAGGTGTTGCGGGTCAGCGCCAAGAGCGGCCAGGGCGTCCCGGAGTTGCTCGATGTCATCGTGCGCGACGTACCGGCGCCAGGGGGCGCACCGGACGCGGCCGCCCGGGCGCTGATCTTCGACAGTGTGTACGACGTGTACCGGGGGGTCGTCACCTACGTCCGGGTGTTCGACGGCTACCTCCGCGACCACGACCGGATAAGGATGATGTCCACCGGCGCCACCCACGAGATGCTCGAGGTCGGCGTCATCTCCCCGGAGCCGGTCGAGACGGGGGGACTCGGTGTCGGTGAGGTCGGTTACCTGATCACCGGGGTGAAGGACGTCCGGCAGTCCCGGGTCGGTGACACGGTGACCGAGGCGGGGCGCCCGGCGACGGTGATGCTCGCCGGCTACCGCCACCCGCGGTCGATGGTCTTCTCCGGGCTCTATCCCGTCGACGGCAGCGAGTACCCGCTGCTGCGGGATGCCCTGGACAAGCTGCAGCTCAACGACGCCTCCTTCGACTACGAGCCGGAGACGTCGGCCGCGTTGGGTTTCGGATTTCGCTGTGGGTTCCTCGGTCTGCTGCATCTGGAGATCGTCCGGGAGCGGCTGGAACGCGAGTTCAATCTGTCGCTCATCTCCACCGCGCCGAACGTGGTCTACCGGGTCACCGTGGAATCCGGCGAGGAGGTGGTTGTCACCAACCCCAGCGACTGGCCGACGGGAAAGATCGCTGCCGTCCGCGAGCCGGTCGTCCGGTCCATGCTGCTGCTGCCGAGTGACTACGTGGGTGCGGTGATGGACCTCTGCCAGTCCCGTCGCGGTGTGCTCGCGGGCATGGACTACCTGTCCCAGGATCGGGTCGAACTGCGCTACACCCTTCCCCTCGGAGAGATCATCTTCGATTTCTTCGACCAGTTGAAGTCGCGTACCCGGGGCTACGCCAGCCTGGACTACGAGCCGGCCGGCGAGCAGGAAGCCGCGCTGGTCAAGGTGGACATCCTGCTGCAGGGCGAGCCGGTGGACGCATTCAGCGCGATCGTGCACAAGGACAAGGCCTACGCGTACGGCGTCGCGCTGACCGGCAAGCTGCGCCGGCTCATCCCGCGCCAGCAGTTCGAGGTGCCGATCCAGGCGGCGATCGGCTCGCGGATCATCGCCAGGGAGAACATCCGGGCCATCCGCAAGGACGTGCTCGCCAAGTGCTACGGCGGGGACATCACCCGCAAGCGGAAGCTGTTGGAGAAGCAGAAGGAGGGCAAGCGGCGGATGAAGATGGTCGGCCGCGTCGAGGTACCCCAGGAGGCGTTCATCGCGGCGTTGTCCACCGACCAGTCGTAGGCCCCGACCGTAGCTGTTCGGCCGGTGCCTTGAAGTCGGCCCGCAGTCGGGTCAGCCCCGCCGGCAGGAGGACCTGGAACGGGAACACCACCGTGACGTTGCTCGTGACGGGTACCACCGTGAGCACGCCCCGGGCCAGTCGGGCTGCCGTGGCGTTGGCCCGGTCGTTGCTGACGGTGACGGCTGGCCGGCGTTTGTCCGTTTCGCTGCCGCGTGTCGGGGCGAGGTCGGTCAGTCGGATCTCACCGCGACGCAGCTGTGAGCCCGTCGCCGACACTGCCCTCCCAGGCCGCCTGTCCTCCCGAGGACTCCCAGTCGTCCCAGGCTGCCGTGGGAGGCTGACGCTGAGTATCACGGCACGCCTGCTGCCGAGGTAGCCGGCGGAGTACTACCTCGCGACTCCTCGGCGGGGAGGTCCCCCGGCCCGGGGGAGAATAGCGGCGTGCCCTCCACGCTGCCCGACGGCGAGCCCGTGCCGGAGGACGGGGCGTTGCCGCCGGCCGCACATGACGGCCTGGGCAGCCGGCCTTTCGGCATCTACATCCACGTGCCGTTCTGCGCTACCCGTTGCGGGTACTGCGACTTCAACACCTACACGGCCGCCGAGCTGGGCGGCGGGGCGTCGCAGGCGTCGTACGCCACCACGGCGATCGCCGAGGTGCGGCTGGCCCGGCGCGTGCTCGGCCGGGTCGACCTGCCCGTTCGGACGGTGTTCTTCGGCGGTGGTACGCCGACCCTGTTGCCGGCGCGGGATTTCGGCGCTGTGCTCAGGGCGGTCCAGGACGAGTTCGGCCTCGCACCCGAAGCCGAGGTGACAGCGGAGGCCAACCCGGAGTCGGTCGATTTCGCCTCCCTCGCCGGGCTGCGGGCGGAGGGCGTCAATCGGCTCAGCATCGGCATGCAGTCCGCGGTGCCGCACGTGCTGGCCGTGTTGGATCGAGTGCACAGCCCCGGTCGCGCCGTGGCGACCGTCGGTGCGGCCAGGGCCGCCGGCTTCGCCGAGGTGAGTCTGGACCTGATCTACGGCACGCCGGGGGAGACTGCGTTGGACTGGCAGACCAGCCTGGACGCAGCGATCGCGACCCACCCGGACCACGTGTCGGCCTACTCCCTCATCGTCGAAAGCGGCACCGGTCTGGCTCGGCGAGTCGCCCGCGGCGACGTGCAGCCGCCGGAGGACGATGATCTCGCCGAGCGCTACGAGCAGGCTGATGACGCCCTGGCCGCCGCCGGCTTCGGGTGGTATGAGATCAGCAACTGGGGCCGGCCCGGTCATGCCTGCCGGCACAACCTCGGTTACTGGCAGGGCTCGAACTGGTGGGGGATCGGTCCCGGCGCCCACAGTGCGGTGGGGGACGTGCGCTGGTGGAACCGTCAACATCCGGCGGCGTATGCCCGACGGCTGGCAGCCGGTCTGTCTCCGGCGCAGGGCCGGGAGGTGCTTGATGCCGACCAGCGGTGGACTGAGCGCACCATGCTCGGGCTGCGGCTCGCCGAGGGCCTTCCGGTGGCTGGGTTGCCGGCGGCCACCGTCGCCGAACTCATCGCGGAAGGCTTGCTGTTCGCTGAGGCCCCACCATCGGGTCGGGTGGTGCTCTCTCGACGAGGTCGGTTGCTGGCCGACGGCGTCATCCGGCGGCTGGTCGACTAGCCAGCCCGCGATCCGCGAGCCAAGCCCAAGATCAGCCGACTCCGACCGTGCGGGCTGATACCGAGATCTCCCGGGGATTGCCGTACGTCCGCAGAACCTTGGCGTGACCTTCGTCGTCGAATTCCATGTACGTGACGAGATGCATGGTCATCGACTCGTTGCTCGGTGCGATGCTGCCGCCGCCGGCGAGCATGAGCGGGGCTGTGTGCCGGCCCCGCCACGTGGTCTCCTGGGCGAGCAGGCTTCCGTCGACGAGGACCGAGACGGTCTCTCCACGCATGTCCGGGAAAGCGTCGAGCACACGCCGGAAGCGGTCGACATACTGATGGGGACCCGTAGCGGTCCGGCCGCGAGTGTGGTCCACCAACACGACGTCCGAGGCGAGTTGGCCGGCGACCTTGTCATAGTCGCGTCTGTTCCACGCTGCGAGGATCGCGTCGGCGCTATCGCGTGCACTCTTGCTGTCCATGAGGTGCCCCCAGTCAACCCAGAAGGTCCGGGTTTCCAGGGCGGAACCTAGTCCCTACCCTCGCGGGCGAACAATGGGTGGCCCCATAACCTGGGCTCTTCCTGACCGAAGAGTCAGTAGGTCACACCCCGTACGGGTAGGAACACGTCTTCGGCGTCCGTGGCGTTCCCTGCCGTCAGCGGACCGCGACCCGCTGACATCCGCTGTAAGAGCGCCGGGACCGGATTGCGGCTTATGATTGGCACTCAAGATTCCCGAGTGCCAGTCCTCGCGTCACGATGGTGCCGACGGTCGCGGCCGAGACTCGAAAGACCCGAAGGGAGGCTCCTTGCTTGACGACCGCGTGCTGGACGATCGCAAGCTGGAGGTCCTGCGGGCGATCGTGGAGGACTATGTCTCGACCAACGAGCCGGTCGGGTCCAAGGCGCTCGTCGAACGGCACAACCTGCGGGTCTCCCCGGCCACCATCCGCAACGACATGGCGGTGCTGGAGGAGGAGGGCTACATCGCCCAGCCGCACACCAGTGCCGGTCGGGTGCCGACGGACAAGGGTTACCGGCTCTTCGTGGACCGGCTGTCCTCGATCAAGCCACTCACACCGGCCGAGCGGCGGGCTATCCAGACCTTCCTCGAGGGTGCCGTCGATCTCGATGACGTCGTCCGGCGAACAGTGCGCCTCCTCGCGCAGGTCACCCGGCAGGTTGCGGTCGTCCAGTACCCGTCGTTGTCCCGGTCGGCGGTCCGCCACGTCGAGTTGGTGATGCTCTCCCCGGCCCGCGTGCTGTTGGTGCTGATCACCGACTCCGGGCGGGTCGAGCAGCGGGTGGTGGAATTCGGTGACGTACTCGATGCGGACGTTGTCGCGGATGTGCGCAGCGCGCTGAACGCGCGCGTCGCCGGACGGCTGCTCGTCGACGCGCCCTCGTTGATCGATGATGTCGCCGACGCCTTCCCACCGCATCGAGTGCCCTTCGTCAACACGGTGGTCTCCACCATGCTGGAGACGTTGGTGGACCATCCTGACGAGCGGATCGTGCTTGCCGGCACGGCCAACCTGACGCGGTTCTCCCTCGACTTCCCCTACAGCCTGCGACCCGTGCTCGAGGCGTTGGAGGAGCAGGTCGTCCTCCTGCGGCTGCTCGGGGAAGCCACCGACCCCTCGACGGTGAGTGTGCTCATCGGCGCGGAGAATCCGCACGAGGGGCTACGGGGCACTTCGGTGGTGTCCACCGCGTACGGCGCCGCCGGCCAGCCGTTCGCTGCGCTGGGCGTGTTGGGCCCGACCCGGATGGACTATTCCGGTGCGATCGGCTCCGTGCGCGCCGTCGCCCGCTACGTCGGTCAGATACTGGCCGGGTCATGACCCGGCGCTCAGTGAGGAGTTAGGTGGTCGACTACTACCGGGCGCTCGGGGTGCGACGCGACGCGACGCCGGAGGAGATCAAGAAGGCGTATCGCCGGCTGGCGCGTGAGCTCCATCCGGACGTCAATCCCGATCCGGCCACTCAGGACCGGTTCAAGCAGGTCACGGCCGCCTACGAGGTCCTCTCCGATCCGGAGAAGCGCCAGATCCACGACTTGGGCGGCGATCCGCTCGCCTCCGGCGGCGGTGGCGCTGGCGGATCCCCGTTCGGCGGGGGCGGCTTCGGCGGCTTCAGCGACATCATGGACGCCTTCTTCGGCGGCGCGGGTGCTGGCCGAGGGCCCGGCAGCCGCATCCGACAGGGCGCCGACGCCCTGATCCGGCTCGACCTGGATCTCACCGAGGCCGCGTTTGGCGTCACCCGTGACATCACCATCGACACCGCTGACGTGTGCCCGGTGTGCACCGGGTCCGGCTGTGCGCCGGGTACGCATCCGGACACCTGTTCCACGTGTCGCGGTCGCGGCGAGATCCAGTCGGTGCAGCGGTCCTTCCTCGGCCAGGTCATGACCTCGCGACCGTGCCCGGCCTGCGGCGGCACCGGCGCGCGGATCACCCATCCTTGTCCGGAATGCGGCACAGAAGGGCGGGTTAGGGCACGGCGCACCATCACTGTGGTGGTGCCCAAAGGCGTCGAGGACGGGATGCGGATTCGCCTCTCCGGCCACGGCGAGGTCGGACCGGGGGGAGGGCCGCCCGGTGACCTTTACGTGGAGATCCACGAACGAGAGCACCCGATCTTCACCAGGGACGGGGCCGATCTGCACTGCCAGGTGACGTTGCCCATGACCACGGCCGCGCTCGGCACCTCGGTCACGCTGGACACCCTCGACGGCCAGGAGGCGTTCGACGTCCGTCCCGGCACCCAGTCAGGGTCGGTGATGACCGTGCGCGGCAAGGGTGTGCCGAAGTTGTCCACCGACGGCCGGACCCGCGGCGACCTCTACGTGCATGTGGAGGTTCGCACGCCGACCCGACTCGACCCGGAACAGGAGCGGCTGATCCGCGAGCTGGCCGTCCTGCGCCGCGAGGAGCCGGACGGCGACGAGGTGGGACGCGACGGCGGCTCGGGCCGGCTTTTCACCCGGCTGCGGGATGCCTTCTCCGGTCGGTGAGTCCCGCTGACCGCTGCTCGTTTCCTGGCGCCCACCGCCGGGCTGCAGGGCGATTCGATCCGACTGGCCGGCCCGGAGGGGCGGCACGCGGCCGCAGTGCGCCGCATGCGCCCCGGCGAGCCGGTGGACCTCACCGACGGGGTCGGCCTGGTCGTCCGCGGTGTCGTACGGGCGACCGGCCCGGACTGGCTCGACGTGGACGTCCTGCGCCGCACGCTCGTCCCGGCCCCGCGGCCTCGTCTCGTCGTCGTGCAGGCGCTCGCCAAGGGTGACGTGGGCGAGCGCGCGGTGGCTGCGCTGACCGAGGTCGGCGTCGACTGCATCGTTCCTTGGCCGGCCGAGCGCTCCGTGGTGCGCTGGGCGGGTCCCCGGGGTGATCGGTCGCTGCGGCGCTGGCGGGCCATCGCCGCGGAGGCGGCCAAGCAATCCCGCCGGGCCTGGCTGCCGGAGGTCGCCGAGGCCGAGCCCACCGACACGCTGGCTCGTCGGGTCTCGGCCGCGGCGCTGGCCGTCGTGCTCCACGAGGAGGCTGGCGAGCCGTTGGCGGAGCAGCCGGTGCCGGACCACGGTGACGTGGTGCTCATCGTCGGTCCGGAGGGCGGCGTCGCCGGGGAGGAACTCGTGCTGCTCGCCGACGCCGGGGCCCTGCCCCGCCGGCTCGGCCCGACAGTGTTGCGCACCGGGACCGCCGGAGTCGCCGCGGTCGCGGTCGTGTCCGCCGGCTCTGGACGGTGGCGCTGACCACGGGCGGTGCAGGGTTGCACGCGCGAGCGGCCCTCGCCACCCTCGACAACCCAGGAGGAGGATGATCCGGGCTATGAGCGAACGCTGCCTGTTCTGCGACATCGTGGCCGGTGAGGTGCCGGCCACCGTCATTCGCAACTCCGAGCACGTTCTCTCCTTCCTGGACATCAACCCGCAGGCACCTACGCACGTGCTGGTCGTGCCGAAGGCCCATCACGTCGATGTCGGCTCGCTGGCCGCGGACAATCCCGAGTTGCTGGGCGAAGTCGTCCGCGAGGCTGCCCGGGTCGCCGACAATGCGGGACTGGCCGATCGGGGTTGGCGGTTGGTCTTCAATGTCGGGCCGGATGCCGGTCAGACCGTCTTGCACATCCACGGCCACATCCTGGGCGGCCGCGGCCTCGCCTGGCCGCCAGGCTGAGGCTGGCCGCCGAGCTTGATCGTCCGGGGAGCTCGGCTCATGCAGCACACGAGTACGATGAGCGCGTTCCACCCCGATAGCTTCCCGATAGCTTCCCGATACCGAAGGTGGGTGCGGCCGGCGGCCGAGCACATGCCGGATACCACACGTCAGGCCGGAGTCACGCCGACGCAGACCCGCATCGTCGTGCCGGGGGCGCACAACATGGTGAGCCTCCTGGGATCGCGGGACGAGTTGTTGCACGTCATCGAGCGGGCGTTCAACAGCGACATCCACGTTCGCGGAAACGAGATCACCATCACCGGTGATTCGACCGAGAATGCCTTGGCCGCCAGTCTCTTCGAGGAGCTCGTCGCGCTGCTCGATGCGGGCAGCGCGCTCACCGCCGAGTCCGTGGAGCGAAGCCTTGCCATGCTCCGCGGCGGTGGCAGCGAACGACCCGCGGACGTGCTGACGCTCAACGTCCTGTCCTCCCGTGGGCGGACCATCCGGCCGAAGACGGTGAACCAGAAGCGCTACGTCGATGCCATCGACGCGCACACCATCGTGTTCGGCATCGGCCCGGCGGGCACTGGCAAGACCTACCTTGCGATGGCCAAGGCCGTGCAGTCCCTGCAGTCCAAGCACGTGAACCGGATCATCCTCACGCGCCCGGCGGTCGAGGCGGGTGAGCGGCTCGGCTTCCTCCCCGGCACCCTGTACGACAAGATCGATCCGTATCTGCGGCCACTGTACGACGCCCTGCACGACATGATCGACCCAGATTCGATTCCGCGGCTGATCAGCAGTGGAACCATCGAGGTGGCCCCACTGGCCTACATGCGCGGACGCACCCTCAACGACGCGTTCATCATCCTGGACGAGGCGCAGAACACTTCCCAGGAGCAGATGAAGATGTTCCTCACCAGGCTCGGGTTCGGCTCGAAGATCGTGGTCACCGGCGACGTCACCCAGGTCGACCTGCCGGCCGGCACCGCCTCCGGGTTGCGCGTCGTGCGCGGCATCCTTGACGGCGTGAACGACGTCAACTTCTGCCTGCTGACGAGCAGTGACGTGGTTCGTCATCGGCTCGTCAGCGACATCGTCGACGCATACGCCCGGTACGACGCCGAGACGCTCCAGCACCCGGAGCGGGCAGGCGGCTCGCGGCGTAGCGGCCGTCGCTGAGAGTCCCCATGTCGATCGAGGTCGCCAACGAGTCCGGCGTCGACGTGGACGAGCCGGCGCTGGTGGCGCTCGCTCGACACGTCCTCGTCGAGCTCGGCGTGCATCCCCTTGCTGAGTTGTCGCTGCTGCTGGTCGATGAGAAGGCCATGACGGCGCTCCACGAGCGGTGGATGAACGAACCGGGCCCCACGGACGTGCTCGCGTTTCCGATGGACGAACTCGACCCCGTCCCCCGCAGCGGACGCGGAGTGGAGGAGGACGCCGAGCCGCCACCGACCCTCCTGGGGGACGTGGTGCTCTGCCCGGAGGTGGCCCGCCGACAGGCCCGCACCGCCGGGCACGCCGCCGAGGACGAGTTGCACCTGTTGGCCACCCACGGCATCCTGCACCTGCTGGGCTATGACCACGGCGAGCCTGCTCAGGAGCGGGAGATGTTCCGCCGGCAGGGCGAGCTGCTGGCCAGCGCCCGCTCCATCGGGCGGTCGGGCCAGGAGCCGGCGTGACGGGCGTCGATCTGCTCGCCGTGTGCCTGGCCACGCTGCTGGTCGTGCTCGCCGCGGTCTTCTCCGCCATGGAGGCCGCTCTGTCGCGGGTGTCGCGGTCGCGGGTGGCCGAGTTGGTCAGCGAGGGCCGCCGCGGGGCGGTTCGCCTGCAGGCGGTCGTCGGACGGGACGTCCCCGGTGCCCCGCACTACCTCAACGTGCTCCTTCTCCTGCGCCATGCCACCGAGCTGACCGCGACCGTCCTCGTGACCTTCGTCTGCATCGACGAGTGGGGCACGACCTGGCGGTCGGTCGTCGTGGCCGCGGGCGCGATGACGTTGCTCAGCTACGTTCTCATTGGAGTGGCCTCGCGTACCCTCGGGCGCCAGCACGCCGACCGCGTGGGTCTCGCGACCGCCGGGTTGGCCATGGCCCTGGCGTGGCTGCTCGGTCCCCTGCCTCGGATCCTCATCGTCGTCGGCAATGCGGTGACCCCGGGCAAGGGATTCAGGGACGGGCCGTTCACCTCCGAGGCGGAGCTCCGCGATCTGGTCGACCTGGCGGAGGAGCGCCAGGTCATCGAGGCCGGCGAGCGGCGCATGATTCACTCCGTGTTCGAACTGGGCGACACGCTGGTCCGCGAGGTGCTGGTGCCCCGGACGGACATGGTGTTCATCGAACGGTCGAAGACCGTCCGTCAGGCGCTCTCGCTGGCACTGCGCAGCGGCTTCTCGCGCATCCCGGTGGTGGGCGTGGACGAGGACGACGTCGTCGGTTTCGCCTACCTCAAGGACCTCGCTCGCCGCAGTTACGACTTCCGGCAGGGGGAGTCCACCGAGACGGTGGATCAGTTGATGCGGCCCGCGGTCTTCGTGCCCGACACCAAGCCTGTCGACGAGTTGCTCCAGGAGATGCAGGCGGCCCGCAACCACATCGCGGTCGTCATCGACGAGTACGGCGGTACCGCCGGACTCGTCACGATCGAGGACATCCTCGAGGAGATCGTCGGTGAGATCACCGACGAGTACGACGTCGAGGTCCCTCGCTACGCCCAGCTCTCCGCGACCGAGGCACGCACGAGCATCCGCCTTCCCTTGCAGGAACTGGACGAGATCTACGGCACCTCCCTGGCGTGCGAAGACGTGGAGACCGTCGGCGGCTTGCTCGCGCGCGAACTCGGACGGGTGCCTATCCCCGGTTCCTCCATTGTTGTCCAGGGGCTGCGGATAACGACAGAAAGCGGTCAAGGCCGGCGTAACCGGGTGGGCACTGTATTGATCGAGCGGATGCGCCCGACACCCTCACCACCGCAGCTCGAGGTCAGTGCCGATGTCTGATCAACCGGCGGACGGCCCAGCCGCACGGCAGGTCGGCGTCGAGGACGCGAAGCTGGTCACCCTCGCCCGCGCGAGTCGAGCCCGGGTCGGCGCCGCCGAGGGTGCGGCGGTCCGGGACGTCGATGGCCGCACGTACGTAGGGGTCACCGTCGCCCTCTCCGCGCTGCGCCTGAGCGCACTGCAGGCGGCCATCGCGGCCGCGGTCTCCAGCGGCGCGGAAGGTCTCGCGGCTGCCGCGGTGGTCACCGATGCCGACCCCACGCCCGAGGCGACACTGATCGAACTGGGATGCAGAGAACTCCTCGTCGCCTCGCCGGCCGGCACCGTGCGGTGTGTACACAGCATGCGTTCGAGGGGCCAAGACAGCGACATCGAGGTCTGACTAGCCCGAACTAGCCCCCATTTCCGCGGAAGATGACCCAGGAGTAGCACTCCAGAACGCTCCGAATGGCGGTATGGCGCCGCCCAGGACCGGTCGAGTCAGTAGAAGTCACCTGACAACTCGATCAGCATTGGACGTCGCCATGTCCCGGATCCCCACCGTCGTCAAGCGCGCGCTCGGCGCGCTCACCGTCGTCGCCGCATTGGCCGCACCGTCGCTGGGTACGGCGCTCACCTCGGGTGCCGACGCCGCCGTGCCGGTGGCAGCCCGCAGGGCGCCCGGAGGCCCGTCACACCGCCCTGCCATGAACGGCCCTGCCATGAACGGCCCTGCCATGAACGGCCCTGCCATGAACGGCCCTGCCATGAACGGCCCTGCCATGAACGGCCCTCCCACGAACGGCCCTGCCATGAACGGCC
>JADGOV010000085.1 GCA_017882785.1 Frankiaceae bacterium | reverse complement strand
AGGATGGCGTAGTAGATGATCGGGAAGTACGGGACGTTCGGCAGCATCATTCCCACACGGTCGCCCGGCTGCACTCCCAGGCGCCGAAGCAGGCCGGTGGAGCGGGCGACCGCGTTGTCGAGCTGGGCGTAAGTGATCGTGGTGTCGCCAAGCTTCACCGCTGGTCTTTCGGGATAGCGGGCGACGGTGTCGGTCAGGATACGCGCCAGGTTCGTGATGATAAGCGACCTCCCTTGACGGCCCCGTGGTGGTGGAGGCCGATGAGTACATCCTCTCAGCTTCACGAAAGCGAATGCGGTACGGGAGGACGCCGCACCGCCGAAACCGGCCGGGCTTGGGGCTGCGTTCGTTAGCGGCGTTGCGGCTGCGGCGTTGCTGCGGCGTTGCACGGAAGTAGCCCGCCGGCGAGAGAGTCGAGTAACACTCACTCACCGACGAGCTTCCCCTCCGAGGAGGCCGCCAGATGCCCGCCGCTATTCGGTGCTGAACGCGCCGAGCGGGAGGATATGCCGGCCAAACATCTGGTTGATCAACTCGGCAGCGGCAATGTAGAAGATCTCCAAGGCGAGCACGAGTCCGAGCCAGCCGCCGATCTTGATCCAATTCTCGTTGGTGTTCGCCTGCCCCAGGATCAGAGCAGCGATGGTGAGCACGAGAAGTCCCACGCCGATGACAAAGGCCATGCTGGTCTTGAACGAAGCAATCCAGAGGATGATCGTGAAGATCAACCATGGCGCCAAGAACAGCGCCGTAGCATGCCCGTGCTCTGCCGGGGGGACCTTCGAGAGGTAGAACGTCTCGAAGACGGCGAACGACAGCCAGAAGCCGCCGTAGGACATGAAGGCGACCGAGGCGAAGAGTCGGCCCACGGTCAAGGAGTAGATGCCGACAAGTAGCTGCACCAACCCGCCCATGACCCAGGCGCTCGCAATCACGGCCTGGAAGGTTGTCTTGTCAACGAAATTCACGTTCACAGAGCTGAGGATCAGCGTACTGGAAGCGAATGCGCCGAGTGCGATGGGTCCGGCGTCAAACAGTGGCTTTTCGGGGACACTGGCGGTGGACATGCGGTTCTCCTGTCAATCAGCGTTGTACAGCCCGGTATGGCATTTAGAGAGGCTTGCGGCTTGCTGAGAAGAAAATCCCAACTTGACGACCGCACCGTACCTTCTACTGAACACAACGTCAAACCGTCTCCTGCGGCCACCAGCGAACTGATCTTGTTGGCTCAACGCGTTGTCTTTGCCCGTCGAGCCTGCTTCCGCCGACACGTCTCCGTGAACGACGTCCTCTGGTTGGCAACGAACTGGCCGCCCGCGGATCGAGAAGCGCGACCTTGCCTTGACTAGGCAAGGATTAGGCAAGACTCGGATCAGGCGTTCGCCGAGGACCCGTATGCGCACGCTTCACCCGAGGCCCATGAATTCGGCCCAGCCAAAGGCTGACAGCACTACTCGGAGTGGCGACTTGAGCACGAGTAGAAGCCGCAGACAAGCGGGTCATCGTGTAATCGTGGATGAGCATCCAGGCCACCGGCCATCGAAAGGCACCGACGCCCGGCGGTGGAGGGTCTTCGACAATCGCAGGCCTTGCCCACACGTGGGCAACGTGGAGTAGGCCAACCTCCTGTCGTTTACGAGCGAGGCGCTGCACCCTCGGCGGAACCCGCCCTATGGCGGACGTCGACCAGTGGACGGTCGTCGACTCGGTGTCATCGAGCTGTCCTCACAACCGGATGCCATCCCTCCTGCTCCTCCTTGCTCCTCGCCGAGGGCGAGTGTGCGGTAGTTCCCGGCCGAATCCATGACGTCAACCTGGGCCAGATCCGATGACGACACTCGACCGATACGTGAAGCCATGCTCAGACATCGAAGTCGACGGTCACCTTCTCCGATACGGGCAGCGTCTGGCAGGTCAGCACGAACCCCGCCTCGACCTCGTCCCCCTCGAGCGCGAAGTTGCGGCGCATGGTGACGTCGCCGTCGGTAAGCATGGCCCGACAGGTGCCGCAGACCCCGCCCCTACAGGCGAAGGGCATGTCACCGCGAACCCTCTGCGCGGCGTCGAGCACAGAGACGGTACGGGGCAGGGTCAGGTTGGTCGACCGGCCATTGAGTACGACGGTAACCTCGCTACTCTCGCCTTCGACTGCATCGGAGTCGTCGGGGCGGTGCACTTCAGGCGGCGGCTCGTCGACATAGAACAGTTCGCGGTGCACCTGCTTCTTCCCGATGCCGAGGCCGGCGAGCACCGCCACGGCGTCCTCGGTCATGCCCAACGGCCCGCACAGCCACCAGCTGTCCACGCCCTCGGCGTCCACGAGCAGCGTGAGCAGTTCGCCGAGCTTGTCCACGTCGAGGCGTCCGGAGGTGATCTGGGCCGTCGGCTCCCGGGACAGCACGTGAACCAGGTGCAGCCGCGCAGTGTAGGTGTTCTTGAGGTCGGCGAGTTCCTCGGTGAACATCACGGTGTCCGTGCGTCGGTTGCCGTAGAGCAAAGTGACTCTGGTGTTGTTGTGCGCAGCCAGCAGCGATGCAGCGATGGAGAGCACCGGGGTGATGCCCGATCCGGCCGCGATGAGCCCGTGGTGAGTGCCGGGCTCGAGGTCAGGGGTGAATGATCCGGATGGCGGACCCACGTCGACTTCGTCGCCCGCCTCGAGCCGGTCGACCAACCATTCGGAGAAGAGGCCGGACGTGACGCGACGGACACCGACCCGCGGGGCGGCACCGAGGGGGGCGCAGATCGAGTACGAGCGGCGTTCCTCGCCGTTGTCGGTGTGCTGTCGCAGGGTGAGGAACTGGCCAGGTCGGAAGGCGTAGGCCCCGCGGAGATCGTCGGGGACGTCGAAGGTGACAGCGACGGCGTCGTCGCAGAGATGGTCGACCGCGGCCACCCGCAGGGAGTGGAACCCGTCGGTCCGCGGCTCGACGAAATCGGTAGCCATCCCTGTGCTCACGGCCTCAGATCGCCTTCATGTGCTCGAAGGGCTCTCGGCAAGCCGGGCAGCGGCGCAGTGCGGTGCAGGCGGTCGGCCCGAAGCGGGAGAACTCCTCGGTGGACGGAGAGCCACAGCGCGGGCAGCGCACCGCTGGCGACGGCGCGGTCAGGGTCAGCGGGATGGGTCCGGTCGAGCGCGGACTGACCCCGTCCGGCGGTGCGATGCCCGCCTCGGTGAGCTTGCGGCGACCGGCCGGGCTGATCCAGTCGGTGGTCCACGGCGGTGAGAACACCGTCCGCACATCGACGTGGGTGTATCCGGCTGCGCCCAGGGACGCGCGCAGGTCGTCACGCATGACCCCGATGGCCGGGCAGCCCAGGTAGGTCGGGGTGATCGTCACGGTCACCCCGTCCACGTCGACGACGACCCCACGCACGACGCCGAGATCGTCGAGGGTGAGCATCGGCATCTCGGGGTCCACGACCTGCGCGACGACCCCGCGGGCGTCCGCCCTCACCGCCGAGTTGGTTTCGGTCACCACGTCGCCTCCGGGTGCTGGCGGGCCAGACTCTGCATCTCGGCGAGCACGTGCCCGAGGTGTTCGGTGTGCACCCCCTGCCGGCCGCCACGTCCGCCGATGGTCCCGATCGGGGGGCCGTCGGGACGGGCCAGCGTGGCCTTCGCGAGGACCTCGTCCAGGACCGCGTCGACCTCGGCGCGGGTCAGCGCCGGGTCGACGGCGACACCGGCCTCGACGAGACGGCGCTCAACCTCCGATGGGCGGTAAAGCTCCTCGACGTAGGGCCACACGGCGTTCAGCGCGGTCTGCATCCGGTCGTGCGACTCGGCCGTGCCGTCGCCGAGTCGCAGCGCCCAGCGGGCCGCGTAATCGCGGTGATAGGTCACCTCGTTCACTCCCTTGCCCGCGACGGCGGCGATCACCGGGTCCCGGGAGTCGAGCAGCCGATGCAGCAGGGCCAGGCGCCAGCTGGAGAACAGCAGCAGCCGGGCGATCGCGCAGGCGAAGTCGAGGTCGTCGCCGATCTCGGCCAACGCCACGTTGCGGAACTGCGCTTCGAGGCGCAGATAGGCCAGGGAGTCCTCGTCCCGGTCGCGTCCTTCGACCTGCCCGGCGCGGGCCAGCAGCACCCGAGCCTGGCCGAGCAGGTCCAGCGCGGTGTTCGCGAGCGCGACGTCCTCCTCCAGCTCGGGGGCGTTGCTCACCCATTCCGAGAGGCGGTGGCTGCAGATCAGCGCGTCGTCACCCAGCATCAAGCAGTACGCGGCGAGGTCGGCCGCGTCGACGCCGTCCGGGACCGGCGAGGTGATCTCGGCCTGCGCGTCCTCGACGCCGGTGCCGAACGCCCAACGCGGGTCGTCGTGACCGGTCGTCTCCGACATCGACTGGTAGGCGTTGGCAGCGTCGTGTTCCTTGACGTCGGTGTGGTGCACGTTCACAGGTGCGGCACCTCCTCCGGGATCACGTAGAACGTCGGGTGCCGGTAGACCTTGTCGCCGGCCGGTGCGAAGAACGGGTCCTTCTCCGCCGGGCTCGACGCTGTGATGTCGTCGGCGAGCACAACCCAGATGCTCACGCCCTCGTTGCGCCGGGTGTAGAGGTCGCGTGCGTTGTGTAGGGCCATCTCCGCGTCCGCGGCGTGCAGCGAGCCGACGTGCACGTGGTTGAGGCCGCGCCGGCCGCGCACGAACACCTCATACAGTGGCCAGCTCCGCCGCTTCCCCGCGCCAGCCCCGGTTTCGACACCGGTGGCCGGGACAGCGTCGTGACCGCCCTCCGCGGTGGGGTCCCCATCCGAGTCGGCGGGGGTCACGCCGCCACCTCGCAGTCCTTCCGACCCGCCGCACGGGCCGCCTGCTTGTCCGCGTAGGCCTGTGCCGCCTCCCGCACCCACGCGCCGTTCTCGTGCGCGCGGCGCCGACGGGCCACCCGCTGGGCATTCGTCGGTCCGGCGCCGGCGACCACGGCCTTGAACTCCTCCCAGTCCGGGTCGCCGTAGTCGTGGGCCTTGCGTTCCTCGTTCCAGACCAGCTCCGGGTCGGGCAGGCTGACACCCAGCGCCGCGGCCTGCGGCACCGCCATGTCGACGAAGCGCTGACGCAGCTCGTCGTTGGTGTGCCGCTTGATGCCCCACTCCATCGACTGCGCCGTGTTGGGCGAGTCGTCATCCGGCGGGCCGAACATCATCACTGTCGGCCACCACCAGCGGTTCGTGGACTCCTGCACCATCTCCCGCTGCGCATCGCTGCCGTTGACCATGGCCAGCAGCAGCTCGAATCCCTGGCGCTGGTGGAACGACTCCTCCTTGCAGATGCGGATCATCGCCCGGGCGTACGGGCCGTAGGAGCAGCGGCACAGCGGCACCTGGTTGCAGATCGCGGCGCCGTCCACCAGCCACCCGATCACGCCGATGTCAGCGAAGGAGAGCGTCGGGTAATTGAAGATCGAGGAGTACTTCTGCCTGCTCTCGATGAGCTTCTCGGTTAGGGCCTCGCGGTCCACGCCGAGCGTCTCGGCAGCGGCGTAGAGGTACAGGCCGTGTCCGGCCTCGTCCTGCACCTTCGCGATCAGGATCGCCTTTCGGCGCAGGCTCGGCGCGCGCAGGATCCAGTTGCCCTCCGGCTGCATGCCGATGATCTCGGAGTGCGCGTGCTGCGCGATCTGGCGGATCAGCGTCCTGCGGTAGGCCTCGGGCATCCAGTCCCGAGGCTCGATGCGCTGGTCGGCCGAGATCGTGGCGGCGAAGCCCTGCTCGAGATCGGCAGTACTCACCAGTTGCCTCCGTTTGGACCGAATGTTCGTTCGTCCAAGGATGACGTAAGGCTTCGCTGATCGCAACCACTGGCGAGCGTCAGGCTGGCGGCAGGATGCCTTCGGAGACCATGCGCACGACCTCGTCGGGCAGGTGCTCCGCGCCGGTCCGACCGGGCCGGTACCAGTCGATGATCGAGTTGATGGCTCCGGAAAGCAGCCGTGCCGCGAGCCACGGTTCGACGGTGGCACGCACCTGCCCTTCGGAGATGGCATCGGCCACCAGAGCCGCCACCGTTGCGTCGAACGCGCGTCGGCGAGCCAGCGCCCGCCGCTCGGTCTCGGTGTTACCGCGCAACCGCAGCAGGAGCGTGACGTAGGGCAGCTCGCTGATCAGGACCTCGACCTGGCGGCGCACGATGTGGTGCAGCCGCTCCACCGGCGGCCCGTCGCGCGAGGCGCGCTCCTCGAGGATGGCGAACAGGCCGTCAAGGGCACGCTGCAACGCGAGATCAAGGAGCTCCTCCTTGCCGCTGACGTGGTGGTAGAACGACGACTTACTGATGCCGGCGGCCAGCGAGAGGTCCTCCATGCTGGTGGCGTCGTAGCCGCGGGCGTTGAACTCCGCAACGACCACAGTCAGCAGCGACGCCGCATCGTAGACGGGACGACACGCACCCGCCGCACCCCGGGCACGCCGGGTACCGACAGGAGGCACCGGCGGCTCGGCGGCTGCCGCGCTCACGAGAAGTCCTCGAACGACCTGCCGATCCGGATCATGCCGACCACCATGCCCTTCTACGTGACCGCGAGATCACGCGCACTCGAAGGTGGGCCGTCGCTTGGCCAGGAACGCATCGACGGCCTCCTTGTGGTCCCGCGTCACCCCCAGCCTGCTCTGTGCGGCGCCCTCTGCCGCGAGCACCTCCTCCAGCGACGAGACGGCTCCCAGCGCAACCGCCTTCTTGATCTCGGCGAACGCCAGCGTCGGACCCGCCGCCAGCTTCCGGGCCAGCTCGAGTGCAGCGCCCAGGAGCTCCTCGGCCGGGACCACGGCTCTGACCAGTCCGGATGCTTTCGCCTGCGCGGCGTCGAAGGACTCCCCCAGCAGCAGGAGCTCGATGGCCCGCGCGGCGCCAAGTGAGTGCACGAGGCTGGCCGACAGGCCCGAGTCCGCGGTCAGGCCGATCGCCGAGAACGCCGTGGCGAACCTCGCGCCCTGCGCGGCGACGCGCAGGTCGCAGGCCATGGCAAAGCCCAAGCCAGCACCCACGGCTCCGCCGTTGATTGCGGCGATCACTGGCTTCGGCATCGTGGCGAGCGTCCGAACGATCGGGTTGTAGTGTTCCCCGACCGTGGAGAACGCAGTGGAGGCGTCTGCCTGCAGCCTCTCGGCGTGCTCGCCGAGCTCTTGCCCGATGCAGAACGACGTGCCCGAGCCGGTCAGCACGACTGCCCGCACGCTGGTGTCGGTCGCAACCCGCTGCAGGGCGGCGACCAGCGCTTCTTTGAGCTCGACGGTCAGCGCGTTGCGCTTCGCCGGCCGATTCAGGGTGACGATCGTCACGGCTGGGTCCTTCTCGTCCGCGACGACCAGAACGGCGGGTTCGATGCCGACCGGGCGGTTTCCGGTGCCTTCACCACTGTTCGTCTGCACGCAGTCATGCTAACGTGCGCACGACCGAACGATCGTTCGCCGACGGAGTTGGGATCCCGTTGCGCAGCGCTAAGGACGGCATCGTCAGCGCTGGGAACGTGGCCTAGCCGTCCTGTGAGTCGGGGTCGGCCGAGGCGTGGCGCTGGTGATAGAACGCGTCTGAGCTTCCCGACGACGAGGAGACCGCATGAACACCCCCACCCTGCGCAGCCACGTTCTCGGTGACTGGCACACCGCGACCGACGAGGGTCGCCCGCTGTTCGACGCCGTCACCGGGGAGGAGGTCGCCCGAATCTCCTCGGCTGGCCTCGATTTCGGTGCCACGCTCGACTATGGCCGCACCAGGGGCGGGTCCGCCCTGCGCGAGCTGACCTTCCACCAGCGCGCCGCGCTGCTCAAAGCATTGGGCGGACACCTGCGCGAGCACCGCGAGCAGCTGTACGAGGTTTCCGCGCGGACGGGCTCGACGCTGGGCGACTCGAAGTTCGACGTCGACGGCGGCATCGGCGTCCTGCTCGCCTACGCCTCGAAGGCGAAGCGCGAGCTGCCCAACGACACCGTGTACGTCGACGGCGGCGTGGAGCCGCTCGGCCGTGGCGGCACGTTCCTCGGCCAGCACGTGTGCACCCCGCTGCACGGAGTGGCGGTACAGGTCAACGCGTTCAACTTCCCCGTCTGGGGACCCATGGAGAAGTTCGCGCCCGCCTTCCTCGCCGGCGTCCCGAGCGTGGTCAAGCCAGCGAGCCCGACGGCGTTCCTCACCGCGACGCTCGTCGAGCTGATCATCAGCTCCGGGCTGCTGCCTGAGGGCGCGCTGCAGTTCGTCGCCGGCGGGGTCGGCGACATGTTCGACTACCTCACCGGCCAGGACCTGGTGTCATTCACCGGATCCGCGTCGACGGCCGCCACATTGCGCACACACCCGGTGATCGTCCGCAACGCGGTGCGCTTCTCCGCCGAGGCGGACTCGCTCAACCTCTCGGCGCTCGGTCCCGACGCCACGCCCGGCACAGACGAGTTCGAGCTGTTCGTCAAGGCTCTCGTCGCCGAAATGACGGTAAAGGCCGGGCAGAAGTGCACAGCCATCCGCCGCGCTTTCGTCCCGGAGCAGCACGTCGATGCCGTCGTTGAGGCCGTTTCCGCGCGGCTCGCGAAGACCGTCGTCGGCAACCCGGCCTCGGCGGGGGTGCGGATGGGCGCGCTCGCCAGCCTGGAGCAGCGCGAGGAGGTCCGGCGCAGCGTCAAGGCGCTCGCCGACGCCGGCCGGATCGTCTTCGGCGACCCGGACAAGGTCGACGTCATCGACGCCGACAGCGACCGTGGCGCGTTCATCTCGCCGCTGCTGCTGGTCGGGGACCCGCAGCGGGCCGAGCCGCACGAAGTCGAGGCGTTCGGACCGGTCTCGATGATCCTGCCCTACTCCTCCGCCGCGCAGCTGATCGACTACGCCGCCCGGGGCCAGGGCAGCCTCGTCGGCTCGATCGTCTCAGCGGACACCGCCTTCGCCCGCCAAGTCGTCCTCGGCGTCGCGCCGTGGCACGGCCGACTGCTGGTGCTCAACGCCCGCGACGCCAAGGAGTCCACAGGGCACGGCTCGCCGATGCCCCAACTCGTCCACGGCGGCCCGGGCCGTGCGGGCGGCGGTGAGGAGATGGGTGGCATCCGCGGCGTCCTGCACCACATGCAGCGCACCGCGATCCAGGGCGACCCGGACACCATCACCGCGATCACCAGCCGATGGGTCGCCGGCGCGCAGCGCACCGTCACCGACGTGCATCCCTTCCGTAAGCACCTCGAGGAGCTGCGGATCGGCGACACGATCGTCGGCGGCCCCCGCACCGTCACCCAGCAGGACGTGGAGCACTTCGCCGAGTTCACCGGCGACACGTTCTACGCCCACATGGACGCGGAGGCCGCCGCGCGGAACCCGTTCTTCGGCGAGCGCGTCGCCCACGGCTATCTTGTCATCGCGTTCGCCGCCGGGCTGTTCGTCGACCCGGCACCCGGTCCGGTGCTCGCCAACTTCGGAGTCGACAACCTGCGCTTCCTCGCGCCCACGAAGTTCGGCGACGCGCTCACCGTGACCCTGACCTGCAAGCAGATCACCCCCCGCGACAGCGCTGACTACGGCGAAGTCCGCTGGGACGCCGACGTGACCCGGCAGGACGGCGAGGCCGTCGCCCGCTACGACGTGCTGACCCTGGTGGCGAAGCAGGAGAACGGCGCGTGAGCGGGCTCGATGGCCGCGTCGCGCTCGTCACCGGCGGCGCCAGGGGCATCGGCGCGGCCACGGCCAGCCGGCTGGCCGCCGACGGTGCCGACGTCGCCATTGTCGACGTCGACGAGTCGAGCGCGGCGCAGACCGCAAAGGAGATCGCGCAGAACACCGGCCGCCGGGTCCTCGGCTTCGGGGCGGATGTCACCGACAGCGAACAGGTAACGGCGGTGGTGGACCAGGTCGCCGAGGAGCTCGGCTCGCTGGGGATCCTGGTCAACAATGCCGGCGTGACCCGGGACAACCTCCTGTTCAAGATGACCGACGCTGACTGGGATACGGTCATAGCCGTGCATATGCGCGGATTCTTCCTGGCCAGCCGCGCCGCGCACCGGCACATGGTCGCCGCGAGATGGGGCCGGATCATCAGCCTGTCCAGCGTCTCGGCCCTCGGTACCCGCGGTCAGCTCAACTACTCCGCGGCCAAGGCGGGCCTGCAGGGCGCCACCCGCACCCTCGCCATCGAGCTCGGCCCGTTCGGCATCACCGCGAACACGGTCGCGCCCGGCTTCGTCGTCACCGAGATGACCGCCCAGCTGGCCGAGCGCCTCGGCGCGACGCTGGAGGCCTTCACGGCGGAGCGAGCCGCCGTCACTCCGTTGCGACGTGCCGGCACCCCGGCCGACATCGCCGGCGTCATCGCCTTCCTGGCCAGCGACGACTCCTCGTTCATTACCGGTCAGACGATCTACGCAGATGGAGGACGACGACTGTGACCACCCCGACAACGACGTCGACCAGTACCGCCACGGGATCGAAGCGGCTGGGTGATCCCCCGCCGGCCGACCTGCTCGACCCGGCCGAGCGCATGTCGGTCGACGAGCTGCGCGTCCTGCAGCTCGAGCGGCTGCAGTGGACGCTTAGGCACGCCTACCAGAACGTGCCGCACTACCGGCGCACCTTCGACGCCGCCGGGGTGCACCCGGACGACTGCCGCGAGCTCGCCGACATCGCGAAGTTCCCCACCACCAGCAAGGTGGACTTCAGGGAGAACTACCCGTTCGGCCTGTTCGCCGTGCCGCAGGAGCAGGTGCGGCGCATTCACGCCTCGTCGGGCACTACCGGGCGGCCCACCGTCGTCGGCTACACCGAGCGGGACACCGACACCTGGGCGGGGCTGATCGCCCGCTCCATCCGCGCAGCTGGCGGGCGCCCGGGCCATAAGATCCACAACGCCTACGGCTACGGGCTGTTCACTGGCGGGCTGGGCGCGCACTACGGCATCGAGAGGCTCGGCGCCACGGCGATCCCGGTGTCCGGCGGCATGACCCCGCGGCAGGTCCAACTCATCCAGGACTTCCGGCCCGACCTCATCATGATCACTCCGAGCTACATGCTTACCGTGCTCGACGAGTTCGCCCGCCAGGGCATCGACCCGACGTCGACCTCCCTACAGGTCGGGATCTTCGGTGCCGAGCCGTGGACAGAGCAGATGCGCATCGAGATCGAGGAGCGCATGGACATGCATGCCGTGGACATCTACGGACTGTCGGAGGTGATGGGTCCGGGCATCTCGCAAGAGTGCGTGGAGACCAAGGACGGCCTGCACATCTGGGAGGACCACTTTCTCCCTGAGGTGGTCGATCCGCTCGACGGCACTCCGCTGCCCGACGGCGAGGAGGGTGAGCTGCTGTTCACCTCGCTCACCAAGGAGGCGCTGCCGAGCATCCGGTACCGCACCCGGGACCTCACGCGGCTGCTACCGGGTACCGCGAGGCCGTCGATGCGCCGGATGAAGAAGATCACCGGCCGCAGCGATGACATGATCATCCTGCGTGGGGTGAACCTCTTCCCGACCCAGATCGAGGAGATCGTGCTACGCACGGCGGGCCTCGCGCCCCATTTCCAGCTCGAGCTCACCACGAGGGGCCGGATGGACGCCCTGGCCGTGCTGGTGGAGGCGAGGATGGAGACGCCGGCCGAACGCCGGCAAGCCGCCGCCGCGGAATTGATCAAGGCGATCAAGGACAGCATCGGGGTCTCGGTGACCTGCGAGGTCATCGACCCCGACTCGCTCGAGCGGTCGGTCGGCAAGCTGAGGCGGCTCTACGACCGTCGCGAGAAGTGAGTCGATAAGTGAGTCGCGAGCGGTGAGCACCGGCACGAACGCGGGTCAGACCCCCTTCATCCGTCCGGTCATCGCTCCTCGCAGGAGTCGCCCCCGCTTGGGGCCGATACAGGCATAGACCCCATGATGGGGAACACACGGCAACAACGACGAAGGAGACGAGATGGCTGCACGTGAGGTGGTTGTCCTGAGCGGCGCCCGGACGGCGATCGGCCGATTCGGCGGCAGCTTGAAGGACATCCCGCCGACCGCCCTCGCCTCGGCGGTGGCCAAAGAGGCGATCGATCGGGCCGGTATAGCTCCGGAAGACATCCAGCACGCCGTCTTCGGCAACTGCTTCAACACCGACAAGCGCGATTTCTACTTCGCCCGGGTCGCCGCCGTGGACGCCGGCGTACCGGTGACCGCACCGGCATTCACGGTGAGCCGGCTCTGCGGCAGTGGCCTGCAGGCCATCATCTCCGCCTCGCAGATGATCCTGCTCGGCGACATCGACGTGGCGCTCGCCGGCGGTGGAGAGAACATGAGCCGGATTCCGTACTGGGCGACGAACATGCGCTGGGGGCAGCGGATGGGTGACGGCACGTTGGTCGACGTGATGACCACGGCGCTGACCGACCCGTTCGAAGACTGTCACATGGGCCAGACCGCGGAGAACGTCGCCTCGGAATGGGGCGTCAGCCGCGAGGACCAGGACCTGTACTCGGTGGAGAGCCACCGTCGGGCCGCTGCCGCGATCAAGGAGGG
>JADGOV010000180.1 GCA_017882785.1 Frankiaceae bacterium | reverse complement strand
TAACTGCCGTCCGCCCTTACCGGTCTTCGGCCCCGATGTGATCGTGCTGCCCACGGTGCCCTCTTGGCGGGCGGGCACGGATCTGATCATCCTCTTCAGACTCGCTCGCGCGGCGGTTAGTTCGTCGCACTCTGCTGGCGACGGTGGACGCCTACCTGGAGGGCATGGCCGACGGGGTTGCCCCCGTCGATGGGGAGACCTTCGACGTGCTGCGCGACCAGACGGCCCGGCTGGGCGGGCTCGCCGAGGACGTCGCCACCGTCAGCCAGGCCGAGGAGCACCGGCTCGTCGAGTTCTCGTGGGCCACCCACCCGTACAAGGCGGTACCCCTGATGCCTCGGCCACCGGCGCGACTCGGTGGCTTTGAACCAGTACCGGCCGCCGTGTGCATCCACCTTCGCGGTGCCGGCCGGCCGCACCCGACCCGATCGCGTGCTGGCCGACAAAGGCCTACGCGAAACAAGGCCATCCGCGCCTACCTGACTCGGTGAGTCCAAAGGCTAACCCATATCAGGTAGTACAAATGTTCATGTCACCACGTGTCATTGGAAGAGGGTTCTTCCTCAAAATTAGTGACCATCTGTCGACCATCCAATCGTGGCCGCAGCATTTGCATACTCTGCGACGCACTTCCAGCTGCAGAATGTTAGCTCGACCTCCTTGGAGTGCTCGGGATGGTTCTCGTCTCCCGGGCAGTGTGTCGCCGCCATCGTCACTACCCACCCGCGGAGGTCTGCATCTTCCGCGTCGGTAAAGGTGGCGCACTGATCACAGCGTAAAAGCCTAGCCAATGGTCTCGTCCCAATCATGGTAGCGTCTTGGAGAGAGCCTATCTTACTGCCTCCTAACCTATTGCCTATGGAGATTCGAAAGCGAGCCGTCCCCAAGAGAGCGCTTATCAACCACGACAAGCATCTCATAAGCCGTCGTTTATGCGACGATGCTAAGGCTTCAGCCAGTGCGGTCGCGAAGGTGGAGCCCGGGGGGCTGCGTTGGGAAGCATCCGGGCTTGCTGTTGCTACGTCGGGTTACTGCTGTGCGTTCGGAGTTCGCCGGGGTTCCGCTTCCCGCCTGACGTCATCACGCTGGCCGTGCGCTGGTACCTGCGCTACAGGCTGTCCTACCGCGACGTCGAGGAACTGCTCGCCGAACGCGAGAAGTAGCACGGCCGGCGGCCGCTTAGCGACCTTTGTTTTCATCTCAGCCGTTGGACCGCACGTCGGTGCCGAGCGATCCGAGGGACCTGCAGCGGCACCGGCCTGGACTGCGTCGCCTGCCCGGTCAACACCGACACGGACAACTCGTTCTTCTTGCTTCTTGCTCGGCGCTCAGCCGTGGCTTCCTTGACACGTCGGATCGGACGCCATCCTTGCGCGCTCAGGCGCGCTGTTCCTGGCGGGAGCGCCGGGTGCCACGGGGTCTCGTCATGTGCGCGTGGTACGTGCCGTAGCCGCGTACCGTCGCCGGCGTGGACAGGCAATCGCGAAGCGCCATGTCCGTGGCTGCACGTCGGCATTTGCGGGGTGGGGCCGGTGTCGGGGCGGCTGTTGCGTTGCTGACGGCGATGGTCGCCGCCTGTGGCAACGACACCACGACGGCGGCGGTCCAACCGTCGGCCTCTGCCGTCACCGCGGCGTCTACGGGGTCGCCAGCTGCGACGCCGGACCGGTCGGCCGTGGCGGGCCTCGTGGACAGGTACACGGCGGCGCTGAACGCGCGGGACTGGATGACGTGGGAGGGGCTGCTCGCGGCCGGGTTCGTCGACCATAGTCCTGACGCCGGGTACACGCCGGACCGGGCCGGGTTCATCGCCATCACCCGGTACACCGTGGGCGCGTTCCCCAACTGGCGAATTACCAATGATGACGTTCTGATCGACGGCAGCAAGGTCGCGATCCGCTTCCACGGTGAAGGCGACAATACCGGCACACCGGCAACCGGCCGGCACGCCCGCGTCACCGGCATCCGTATCTTCACCGTCGCCGGTGACCGGTTCACCGAGACCTGGGCGAACTACGACCAGCTCGGCCTATACCAGCAGCTCGGGCTCATTGGTGCGCTGCCCGGCCAGTCCGCCGTGACACCTTCGCCGACACGGTACGTGCGGTGAGGCAGTGACTGCGTCGATACGCCGACGCCGCTTTGCCGAGGGGGGTGTCCGGCGGCCTTGGCGCATGCCCTTGTGCTCGGCGCCCGCCTCGCCCCGCCGTCGTGGCAAACCGGAGCGCAGCGAGTGGGGCCGGCTTGTCTCATCGATGCAACAGGGTGGCCACGTGAAGACCATGAGATCACGGCGTTCGGGGTTCGCTGGGTTCCGGTTCCCCGCCGAGGTCATCACGGTGGCGGTGCCGCTGGTACCCGCGGTACAGCCTCTCCTACCGGGACGTCGAGGAGCTGCTCGCCGAAACGCGGCGTGGAGATCGACCACACCAGCGGGTACCGGTGGGTGCGCCGGTTCACTGCGCTGTTCATCGCGGCCGCCCGGCCCTGCCGGCACCGGCCCGGAGACCGCTGGTATATCGACGAGACCTACGTGAAGGTCGACGGCCGGTGGCGCTACCACCTGTCTGTACCGGGGTCTCGACCAAGTCCGGACAGGTCATCGACGTCTACGTGAGCATGCGACGCAACCGCGAGGCGGCCCGCCGGTTCTTCCAGCGTGCGCTGGCCGTGGCGGCGCAGCCGGTCGAGGTGAACCACCGACCGGGCCCCGGTCTACCGCTCGCCGAGCTGTTGCCCGCCGCCTGCCACGGCACCGACCACTACCCCAGCAACCGGGGGGGAAGCCGACCACGGCCGGCTCAAGGCCCGACTCCGGCCGATGCGCGGGCTGAAACGCGAGCGCTCCCTGCGCACCGTCGCCGCCGGGCACGCCTTCATCGAGCCGCGGCCACTATGAAACTCGGCGTCGAGTTGCCGACATGACACGCCGTCCCTGCGGCCTTCACCGAACTGATCCCGCGATCTGACCAGGGCAACCCGGTTCACCTGGCCGTCCCACGCCGCCCAGGGCCGGCCCGCCCAGCCCAACGCAACAGCGCCCGTTGGTTCGATACTCAACGTTCGCTACGCTCGGGATCATGACGGATGCCGGGCACGTCGATGAGCCTCTCGCCGCCTGGGACCCCCGGCGGCGAGCCGCGCTCGCCCGGGCGTGGGAGACCTTCGCCAACGCCGGCGGACAGAGCGTCCACCTAAGCGATGAGCTGATCGCCGAGCGCCGGGCTGAGGCCGCCATCGAGGACGGCCCCACTCTGACCGGGTGATCGCTCTCGACGCCTCGGCGTTGCTGGCCCTGATGAATAAGGAGCCTGGTTGGGACGTGGTAGCCCGGGCGGCCACCAACCAAGACTCGACCATCAGCTCGGTCAACTATGCCGAGGTGCTCCAGAAGGCCGCTCGGCTCGGCGTCGCCGCCGAGATCGTGGACTCCGTGATGGACGGCCTGGACATCACCGTGAGCCCTTTCGGCCGCCTGGACGCCCGACTGGCCGCTTCGCTCTACCGTCACCGTTCGGGTCTCAGCCTGGCCGACAGAGTGTGCCTTGCCCTGGCCCGCAGTCTGTCGAGCCGGGCCTACACCACCGACCGGCTCTGGGAGACCTGGGCGGAAGAGTTCAGCGTCGAGGTCACGACCATCCGCTGAGTCGGAGCGGGTCGCTCGACCAGTCTGGGAAGGCCCGTCGGCGGGGCTGGTGTCGCGTGAGCCTGTGCACTTCGCCAGTGGATCTCGCTCGAAGCCGAGGCC
>JADGOV010000179.1 GCA_017882785.1 Frankiaceae bacterium | reverse complement strand
ACCAGGGACGTCTCGAAGATCAAGCGCCGGAAGAGGGCGCGTACCTCTTGCGGCTTCAGTTCGGGCATCGTGCCTCCCCTGGTTGGCAGACTCGTCCTTGACTGCACCCTCAGCGCAGTGCGTTTACACAGAGTCGAAAGGCCCATCGCGACCGAACGCGGCCGCCACGCGATCCAGGAACGCAGCCTCGGTCGCGAGGTCGTAGTGGCCGCGCCGCAGGTTCTGCACGAACGCGTGCCCGGTAGCGGGTCAATACCTCATTGGGCGTCGTCAACTTGTCGCCTGTCGGTGGGTAGCCTGATCCGGGGGGATCTTCATCGATGGACGTGGGTACTTGTGCTGACCGGCGCTTCCGCGGGTGCCGGTTCCCGGCGGTCATCATCGGCGACGTAACGTCGGCCGCCGCGCTGCTGACGGTTGTTCGTCACGTCTACGACATCATCGGGCGTTCCGCACTGGGCGATGACGGCCGGCTTCTTGTTGATCAAGGCGCGCGCTGCAGCTGGCGGAAGGCTCCGGATACGCCAGGCTTGATCAGGTCTATGGGGTGCCCTCCCGGGTCTTACGACGAGGCCCGCGCTGTCTTCGCGTTCTCGCGCCCGCGTCAGGGCCCACCAACGCTGAGCCACTGTTGCGCCTGGCAGCCTCCTACGTCCCGAGCCGCGCCGTGACGGAGGAGGTCGTCCAGGACACCTGGTTGGGCGTCATCCGCGGCATCGACCGGTTCGAGGGCCGCAGCACCCATCCATGGATCGGAGACCGTGACGGGACGCCAGGTGGGGGAGGAGCTGACAGTCTTACCGCGTCAGCATCCTCGGCGTCGTCGGCTCCCTCGCCGTGGCAGCGTTCCTGGTGCGCCTACCCGGGGGGTCGCGCGTCGTGTGATCGGGTCGGGTCTGCTAGCAGCTCACCGGGCAGGTGCGTCGAAGTTGCCCACCGCGACCTCGTAGCCGCCGCGAGTGCCCAGGTAGATCCTTCCCTTCCAGACCGCCGGCGTGGATTCGATGCAGCGGTCGGCCGGCCGGACGCTCCAGATCTCTTTGGGCTCGTTCGGGTAGGACGCGGCGAGGTCGAAGGCGCGCAACGTCCCCGTGCAGTCGCCCTGCAGCCACACACCGTCTACGACCACCGGCGAGGCCACCGTCTGGTTGGGCAACAGTTTCGTCCAGCGCACCCGTCCGGTGGCGCGGTCAATTCCCAGGTCACGCCCGCTCAGGGTGGGCACGATCACAAGGTCTCGGTACAGGGCCGGCGTCGCCCACACCCCCGCCCGGTCCGCACCCTGGTCCGGGAGCGACCAGACGAGGGGATTGCCGCCTTCCCCGGATCGAGCTTCATGATCTGGCCCACGTCGCGTGAGCGTGTGTTGTGCCGCTCCCACTCCGACCCGACGTAGAGCGCGCCCCTGCCGTCGACGACGACGCTGGCGTCGGTGTCGTCGCCGGTCCAGAACCGAAAACACCCGTCGCGGGGGCACGCCGTCGCGGACTCCGGAGAGGTCCCATCCCTGGACCAGGCTACCGGAATTCGCGAAGTACACGGTGTCGCGGAATATCGCCACCGAGTTCTCGATGGACACGTCGGTGTCGCGGATGGCGGCGAGGAGTTCGTCGTCCCACCCGGGGCTCCGGGCAGGTCAGTCACCGGCGCGGGTCAGCGAGAACTTCCTTGGCCGGCAGCCACGCCCCGTGAATCGCAGGCCATCACCGAGACCCCCGTCGTGCCCACGTCGACTGGGACGGCGACCGGCCGCCGCAGCGGCACATCCTCCGACCCCGACGTCACCAGGCCCACCGGGCCACCATGAACACCAGACACCGAACCACCTCCGGGATGTGCTCGTCGAGGGACCAGGCGTCGCTGCGCCCGACCTCGAAGAAGAACCTGACGGTCCCGGCTGGCACCTCCGGAGGTGTTCGTGAAGGGCTACGACCAAGTCATGTCAGCCGGACAGTCGGCCCGCGTGCTCGGCGCGGGGCGGCTTCCCGCACGGGCCGGAATGGTGCCGGCGGCCGCGCCGTTCCCGTCTTGGGCGTGCGCACTGTCCCGGCCGCGCCGGGATCGACTGTCGTCGCGGCCGGCCATGCTGTGCTCGCTGGACCCGGGAGGAGAGGGCGTCGCAGCGACTATGACCGACCAGCCGGGACGGTGGCGGAGCCGCCGCCTGCGACTCGCCGTGCTGTGCCTTGCGGTGGCCGGCATGGCCGCGGTGGCGGCGGTGCTGGCCGAGCCGGTCGCGGTCGGCCTGGCCGCTTTCACCTCGGTGCTGGCCGTCGCACTCGCCGGCGCCCAGCTCCTGCGCCGGCCGCTGCCGCGGCGGGCGGCCCGGCCGGTCGAGGTGTCCCTGGTCGTGCCCGCCCCCCGCCGCGGCGACCAGACCGTCGAGGTCCAGCTGCGGGCAGAACCGTCGCCGCCGGCCCATCCCGAGCAGCGGTAGCCGCGGCGACCGGCGCCGCCGTCTCCGCCAGGCACTCAACCCCGCGGGCGGCCAGCAGTGCCGGGATGTCCCGCAGGCTCAGGTTGAACGGAACCGCAGCCAGATCACCTCAGCGATGATGACCGCCGGGAACCGATACCCGCGTAACCGCCCGTCCCGCCCGCCCACGCATCCACGCCGGAGATCCCACCCGATGAGGCTGCGGACAGTGTGTTGACCTGCCGGGTTGATCAGATCGCGAGGGCGAGCTCGGTGAACGCGACCGCCACTCGATCAAGGGTGGTGGCGTCGGCGGCGAGTTCGTAGTGTCCGCGGCGCGGGTTCTGGATGAACGCGTGCCCGGCGGCGATGATCCGCAGCGATCGGTCCTTTTCATCCCGCCCGTGGGTCGCAGCCCGGCCTTGAGCCGCCGGCAGTGACGTCGAGCGAGACAATCTCGAACGAGGCGCCCTGCGCTTGCCATTCGAAGAAGGGCGGCCAGGTCTCGCGATAGGCCTGGACGCCCCAGACGCCGTTGTGGGGTGGCGGCACATCGAACATCACGATGTCCTCCGCGTGATCTGCGAGGACCCCCTTCGAGGTCCCCGTCGTGCACCGCCGTCGCCCAGCGCTCAATCAGGGCCCGGATATTTTGCTCATCGTCAGTCATGACGGCGCTCCTTCACCGTTCCTGTCTGTGTCGCAACGTGCACTGCCTTAGAACGTGTTTGAGATCTGATCGGCGCGCCTCCCACACTTCGGATCTTGTTCTCGAGATCGTCCCGCGGTGGCTTCCTCTTCGCGGCGCTACCCGTCGGACATGACTGATGAGCAGTGGTCGCTCATCGAAGCGTTGCTGCCGTCTCCGCGCCCCACCGGCCGACCCGAAAAGCATCCCCGCCGCGAGATCGTGAACGCGATCCTCTATCTGGTGCGCACCGGCTGCGCGTGGCGACTTCTGCCCAAGGACTTCCCGCCCTGGGAGACCGTCTACTGGCATTTCGCGCGCTGGGTGGACGACGGCAGCCTGCAACGCGCCCACGACGCGTTGCGCGACGAGGTCCGGGACCGGACCGGCCGCGACCCGATGGTCAGCGCCGGGATCATCGACGCCCAATCGGTGCGGGCTGCCGACACCGTGGCCAGCGACAACCGCGGCTACGACGCAGGCAAGAAGGTGAACGGGCGCAAGCGGCACATCGTCGTGGACACTCTCGGGCTGCTGCTCGTGGTCATCGTGACCGCCGCCAACGTCCAAGACCGGGACGGCGGCAAACGCGCGCTGGACCGGCTGCGATTCCGGATGCCCAGCGTCGCGCTGGTCTGGGCCGACGGCGGCTACGCCGGCCGGCTCGTCGCCTGGG
>JADGOV010000178.1 GCA_017882785.1 Frankiaceae bacterium | reverse complement strand
GAACACCGGGCCCATCCGGGCGAACAGACACTCCAGATCTGAATTCCACCCGTCCAATTCCTCGCGAGTCACCGCGCCATCATACACAACCTGCGGCCGAGCCGATGAAATCAATTCCATACATTCATCGTCGCACCATTGACATCGAAACACGGAAAGGCTCGCCGCGGCCCGGCCAATCTATTTCCTCTTTCTTCCAAACCCGGAATGAAAGGACGAATCGACGATCACCAGGATCGGTACATGAGCGCAAAGAAAGTTACCGATACAATTCGGGTAGAACCTATCCGGAATCAATTTCGGGTGCCGAGCCTCAACCCGGGAACCCGACTTCGCTGACCAAAGCCTGGCGGCCTCGACGGTCAGAACCCCGGCCGAGGTCAGATGTGCTGTCACCTGGGGAAACACCGGAGGCAACAACGATCTAGCCCTGTAGTACTAGGACGTGTCTGTTAAGACAAGTCCTAGCTCGCACAGCGACGCGCGCAGTGGCGAGCTTCCGCTGACCGGATCGCTCGGCCCCTGATCGAGAACTAGGTTCAAGTTCGCGCTGTCGTCACCGAAGGGTGGGTAACCGTCCTTCCCGAGTTCGGGGCACGCCTGCCACCAGCCGTGCTGGCCGACGACGACGTTCGGGGCCAGGTTCGCGTTCAGCTTCGCCCGCGCGCGGACGCTGCCGCTCGGCGTGGACAGCCGCACCCAGTCCCCCGCCGCGATCCCGCGGGCGGCAGCGGTCTCGGGATGCACCTCGACCTGTGGCTCGGGAGCCGACGCGCGGAGGCTCGCGACCTGGCGGTGTTGGGATTCGCAGAAGAACAGCGACTTGGCGCAGGTGAGGACGAGCGGGAATTCGGCCGTCAGACCCGGCCGGGAGAGCGGGCCGATGCTCGGCTCGGCATACGTCGGAATCGGCGGGTAGCCGGCGGCTGCAAAGGCCGGCGAGTACAGCTCGACCTTGCCCGTCGGCGTGCGGAAACCGCGGTCGAGATACTTGCGGTGCTTCGTCTGCAACGGCAACCGGACACCCTCGGGATGCTCGCGCAACTGCTCGAGGGTGATCCCGCTCGGAGCGAGCTGGTGGCGCCATGCCGCCTCGATGTCGCCACCGAAGAACTGATCGCCCAGTCCCAGCCGAACGGCCAGGGCGAAGACGATCTGCAGGTCCGAGCGCGCCTGACCCCGCCCATGCGCCAGGGGCGTGCGTAGCTGCACGGTCGACTGGGCGTCCTGGCTGATCTCGAAGCCGACGCGCAACGCTTCCGACTCGAACGCGCTCGTCACCGGCAGCACGATGTCGGCCTGCTCAGCGGTCGGGCTCATGAACAGGTCCGCGTGCGCGAAGAAGTCGAGCGCGGCCAGCGCGTCGCGCCCCCGGGCGCTGTTGCCGTGCCCCATGACGAGGTTGGCGCCGAAGTTGACCAGCGCGCGGGCCCGGTAGGGGACGTGGTCGAGGGCGGCCCGGTACAGGTCCTCGCCCGTGATGAACTCGAAGCGCGCCGGGCCGAGGGGGCGGTCCTGCAGGCCGATCGCCTTGGCCCGCTGCTGCGGGCTGAGCAACTCCGCACCGTCGATCGGGTTGGTCGGGACTGGCGTGAACAACACATTCCCGCCGGGCGCGTCGATGCAGCCCGTGAGCGCATAGAGCTGGCCGATCGCGCGCACCGTCTGGGTCGCGTTACTGTGCTGCTCCAACCCGCTCCAGGTGTAGAAGGCGACCGGCCGTGCTTCCCACAACAGCCGAGCGGTGGCGACGATCTGCTCCGCGGGCACGCCCGTGATCCCGGCAGCGGCTTGCGGCGCGAACCGCGCACACTCCGCCTTGATCAGGTCGAGGACGACCCGCCCGTCGACGACGTCGAACGCGTTCGTCCAGTCACGAAGGAACTCCGCGTCGTACCAGCCGCGGTCGAGCATCACGTGCGTCACCGACAGGGCGAGCGCGCCGTCCGTGCCCGGCCGCACGCGCAACCACTGCTGGGCCTTGCTCGCGAGTCCGGCCCGGCGCGGGTCGACCACGATCAGCTTGGCGCCCCGCCGCAGGGCCGCAGTCGTCGCCGTCGCGTGGGCCAGGCGCGAGATCGAGGGGTTGTAGCCCCAGAACAGGATGCAGCCCGCATTGTCGAGGTCGGGCAGGTACACACCGGGAACCGGCTCGCCGTAGGTGTAGATCGAGGCCATGTACCGGCCCCACCCGCACAGTTCCATGTACCCGCAGAAGTTGGGGCTGCCGAACGCGCGCTTGAGACGGACCACCCAGTCGATGGAGTCGGATATCGCGGACGTGGACGGCGAGGCGCTGCCGAACACCACCGCCTCGGGGCCAGACTCCTCGGCTATCGCCGTGAGCTTTGTGGCGATTGTGTCGAGCGCTTCGTCCCAGCCGATCGGCTCCCAGCCCGGGTCGGGGGCACCCTTCGGGGCGGTGCGCCGCAGTGGGCGGAGCAGCCGGTCCGGATGGTTGACGATTTCCGGCGCGGCCTTGCCCTTGACGCACAGCGCTTGCCCGGTCGGGTGTCCGGGCGCCGGCCGCAAGGCCAGCAACCGCCCGTCCTCGACCGTTGCCGTCGCGCCGCACCGCGAGACGCACAGTGGGCAGAACGTGACAGTCTCAGCCACGCCGCCATCCTGCACCACTCCGAGCGCCGCGCGCTACCGCCTCTAGCTGGCTGTAGGTGCTGTCAATATCCTTGCGGGACGCGTTTGGTTGACTCCGCTGGTTGGCGGGGTGGTTGGTGTTGATCTTGGCTGGCGGCGTTTCGGGGGCCGGCGCCTTGGCGCCCACGCTGACTGATGCGACTCTTGCGGACAAGGTCTCCTGGCGTCATCGCCAGCAACAGCCAACGGCCGCCTGCCCGTTTCCGTAATTTGGTTCGCCAACCGGAATCAACTGGCTCCAACAGCACCGTTGACCGGCGCGGTCGAAGGCGTGTGTGAGGGGCTACTTGGACGTGTTGGCGCCGGCCTGGAGCGCTTCGGTGACGGCGGGCACGGCCTGGGTGGCCGAGTCGATGGTGGCCGGGATGTCTGAGACGTTCTCGGTGACACCGGCTGCGGCTCCGGCAACCTGGTCGCCGACCGCTGTCAGGCCGTCGAGAGAACCGGCCGCCGTATCGGTGACGCCCTGGGTGACGGTCGCGACGGAGTCGCCCAGGGATCCGAGATCGACCGGAAGTCCGGGGATTTCGATTCCCAGGGATTCGGTGACACCGGTGACGGCCTTCTTCAATGCTGCCCACATGGGGATCTCCTCCAGAAGAAAACTTGGCGGTGAAAGACGGTTGTGGCGGCGGTCTCCGGGGCCGTATGCAGTTACGCGGTATGGCTCGCGGCTCCGTCGGGCACGAGACTGAACGCGCCCTCTTCCTCCTGCGCGTTGTGCAGCCGGAGCACGGCGTACAGCCCGTAGAGCAGGCGGCGGAGCTCGATCGCGTCCTCGGGTTGGACGGGGTCCCCGCCCAGTGCCTGCAGCAGCCGCTTCAGCCGGGAGACCTGGTGCTCGATCTCCGCGTGGGTGCGGCTCATCGCGGCGGTCGCGTCGGTGCCGCCCAGGGCCCGGTCGACCAGGGGAACGAGCAGTTCCTCGTCGGCCCGCTCGTGCGCCGGGTTCCGACGCGCGCTGCCGTTGGGGCTCGACGGCGGGTGGTTGGCGTGCCGGCGCAGGATCACCCCGACCCGGCCGTTGGGATCGACCACCCAATGGCCGGCGGCCGCGCCGCACAGAGCAGCCCGATACCCAAAGGTGCCGGCCCGACCGACCCGCACCCGGCGCCGGGAGGCCGTGAACGTGCCGGTCACCGCAGAAAGGGCACCGAACGGTGACCACCATC
>JADGOV010000177.1 GCA_017882785.1 Frankiaceae bacterium | reverse complement strand
CTCGCCGTTGCTGTTCGGCTACCGTGACCGGCCACCGGCCGACGTGGCCGCGCTGGCCGACGTGCTGTTGCGGGTGGCCGCGCTCGCCGAGGACGTGCCCCAGATCGCCGAGCTGCAGCTCAACCCGGTGGTGGTCTCCCCCGACGGGGCTGTGGTCTGCGATGCCCGGATCCGGATCGCGCCGCCCGAGCCGCAGCCCTCGGTGTGGCTGCCCCGGCTGAAAGAGTCCGTCAGGGTGGACGGCCCCTTCCGGCGCTGAGAGGCGGGCGGCGCCTGCCCAACCCGGGAGCCCAACGTCGACGGGTAGCGTGAACGCGTGCTGCGCGTCCTCTGCTCACGCCGATGGCTGGGGTGGCACGCGCTGCTGATCGTCGGGGTCGTGGTGATGATCCTGCTCGGCCGCTGGCAGTGGCACCGCGCGCAGTCCGCTACGGGCACGTTGCAGAATCTCGGGTACGCCTTCCAGTGGTGGTTCTTCGGCTGCCTGGCGGTGTTCGGGTGGGCGCGGGAGGTGCGCGCCGATGTCCGGTCCGGCCGTGGTGGCGGCCCGGAGCAGCAGCTGGCCGCCGAGGCGGCGCTGACCGAGGAGCTGACGGAGGGGCTCGGTCTGGTCCCGGCTTCGACCGCCTCGGCAGCCTCGACGGCGCCGGCCGTCCCGGAGGAGGCGGATGAGGAACTCGCGGCCTACAACGCCTACCTCGTTCGGCTCAATGCACGTGACCAGCGGCTGCGATAGGGGAGCACCCCTTCGTCGCCGTACATCGTCACCGAAGTGAGGTAGACCTGTGAAAGCGGCCCTGCTGCGCTACCGGATCACCGCCTGGGTGGTCGGCGTCGGCCTGCTGGTGTTGGTGTTCGTCGCCGTGCCCTTGAAGCATTTTGCGCACAAGCCGGCGGCGGTCGCCGTGGTGGGACCCTTCCACGGTCTCCTGTTCATGGTCTACCTGGTCTTCACCCTCGACCTGGCGGTGCGCAACCGGTGGGCGCCCTGGCGGACCCTGCTGGTGATGATCGCTGGCACGGTGCCGTTCCTGTCCTTCGTGGCCGAGCGCAAAGTGACCTCGTGGGTCACTGCATCGCAGGTTGCAGGCGCCGACCGCTGACGATGGCGAGCGGGACCCGGACGTAGTGTGTTTCGCAGTTCGCCGCCACCCAGGAGTCCAGTCGCAGTTGGTCGGCCCGCAGCAATTCCGAGCCCTGCACGGCGCGTGCCACGCCGGTGATCAAGACGCTCCAACCCGAGCGGCTGGTCAGGTCGATCTGGTCGACCTCGAAAGCCACCACCGAACCGTCGCTGGCCGCGGAGAGTGCCGTGCCGCTGGCGGTGCGAAAGACGATGCTCTCTCCGTCGAGCGCGTAGTTCACTGGAATTGCCACCGGGAGTGCACGGTGGGTCAGCACGACGCGGCCGACGTTGCCGGAGCGGAGCAACTCGAGGCATTCCGCTCGGGAGAGTTCGTGTGAACCCTGCGTGGCGCCCATGACTCGACTTTCGGCGCCACCCCGGGCAAGGTGATAGGGACCTTCGACCCGTACGGCTACTGCGCCTGTGCCCTGCAGCCGAGCGCTATCCGGGCGAAAGGATCGGCAGCGGACAACAGCGTGACGTGGAGGGATGGGATGACCGTGACAGGTGCGCTTCCAGAGCAGGAATCCCCGCGCATTGTCGTGGGCGTTGACGACGGCCCGGCCGCCCTGGCCGCATTGCGCTGGGCGGTGGCCGAAGCCGGCCGTCGCCAAGCCGATCTCCGGGTGCTCCGTGGTGTGCGCGCCGGACGCGGTGACGCCGAGGTGGATCTCGCGGCTGCCACCGCGGACCTGGAGGCGCTGCTCGACAAGGAGTGCCGCTCGGAACTCTCGGCCGAGCGGGTCTCCGGCCAGGTGATCACGAACGATGTCGGTCACGAACTGGTCACCGCGGCCAGCGGCGCCCGGTTGCTTGTCCTCGGTTCCACCGTGCGGCACGAGACGGTGGCGGCCCTGGTGGGGTCGGTGGCCCGACATGCCACCGAACACGCTTCCTGCCCCGTGGTTCTGGTGCGCCCGGAGGCGTCGCTGTCTGGTGACGGCCGGATCGTCGTCGGCCTGGACACCTCCCTCGGCGGCGCTGAAGCGTTGAAGTGGGCGGTCGCCGAAGGTGCTCGCACGGGCAGCCCGGTGACAGCGGTGTACGCCTACGAGCCTGGTGGGTCCGGCGGGGCCGATGCCCGGGTCGCCGCGGAGGACGAGTTGGAGATGTCCGTCCGGTCCGTGATCGGCCATCGCGAGTTGCCGGTGTCGGTCGATGCCCGGGCTGTTCCCGGGGACCCGGGCGAGGTTCTCGCCGAGCTGGCGCTCGGGGCCGACTTGATGGTCGTCGGACATCGTCGACGGGGTGCCGTGGCCCGCGCCCTGCTCGGCTCGGTGGCCCGGCACTGCGCGCGTACGGCGACCTGCCCGGTGGTCGTGGTGCCGACCCCGGCGGCCAGCCTGGTCGAACGACTGGTGCCTCGGGAGCAGCTGGCAGAACCGTACTGAGACCAGGAGGACGTGCCATGGACGACGCACCCGGCACTGGGGCGGTCAGTACGGATGGGCTGCGGGAGCGACTGGACTTTGTCGTTGGTGCAGCCGCCCGCGCCGCCTCGATCCACAACACCCAGCCGTGGCGGTTCCAGGTCCGAGACGATGCCATCGAGGTCCTGGCCGATCGCGACCGACAGCTCCGGGTCGCCGACCCGCACGGCCGGGAGCTCGCGATCAGCTGCGGCGCCGCGATCTACAATGCCAAGCTGGCGATCCGCATGCTCGGCCACGGCGTCGACGTCGAGTTGCTCGCCGAGCCGCACGAGCCGGACGTGCTGGCTCGGTTGTCCGTCTCGGGGCGGCTCGCGCCCACTGGGGAAGAGCGGCGCCTGTTTGCCGCGATCCCGCATCGGCACACCCATCGCGGCGCCTTCACCACCGTGGAGGTGCCCCGCGATGTGCTGGTCGCGGTGCAGGAGGCGGCGGCCGCGGAGGGCGGGGTGCTCCACCTGGTGGAGCGTCCCGGAGCGCGTCACGCACTCTCGGAGTTGGTCGTCGCCGCCGATCGCGTGCAGCGGGCCGACCGTGCGATCCAGGCCGAGGTGGCTGCCTGGACCGTGCCGCCCCAGGAGGATCGATCCGACGGTGTGCCGCCCTACGCCTACGCATCCGAGCGCGCCGGCCCGGAGCCGGTGGCATTTCCGATCCGCGATTTCAACATCGGCCGCGGCTGGGGTTCCGAGGAGCCGGCCGAGGCCGGGCAGGACAGCCACCCAGTGGTCGTGCTCACCACCCCGGGCGATCAGCCGGTGGACTGGTTGATCGCCGGTCAGGCGTTGCAGCATATGCTGCTGCTCGCCGCGACCCGGTGGATCTTCGCGGCGCTCTACAGCCAGCCGCTGGAGCTGCCCGATATCCGGGTGCTGGTCCGCGACGAGATCGCCACTCCCCACTTCCCACAAATGGTGCTGCGCCTCGGACATTCCCCGATCAGCCTCACAACGCCGCGCCGCACGGTGGCCGAAGTGATCGACAAGGGATGGCCGGAGGAGGCTGAGGAGACCTCCCCGCAAACTGGTGGTTGACCCTGGGCATACGCTGGCGCCGCACCGATTCAGGTGATTCGGCGGGGTGCAGCCAATTGCGAGGGCACACGTGATGACATCGGTTCCCGAGTCTTTCGCCGGCCTGGACGCGTACTGGCGAGCGGCCAACTACCTTTCCGTCGGGCAGATCTACCTGCTCGACAATCCGCTCCTCACCGAGCCGCTGCAGCCGACGCACGTCAAGCCCCGGCTGCTCGGGCACTGGGGCACGACGCCCGGC
>JADGOV010000176.1 GCA_017882785.1 Frankiaceae bacterium | reverse complement strand
GGGTGGCTCGGCAGTTCTATGACCGGCACATCGCCGACCACCACAGCCACCACGCCGCGCTCCTCGCGTTGGGCAACCGCTGGCTCGAAGTGCTCTGGCACTGCCTGACCCGCGGCGTGCGCTACGACGAGGCCAAACACACCGCGAACCGCAACGCCGCGATGGCCCACCCGCGGGCGGCCTGACCACATCTCGGCCTTCCTCGATAGCTGCCATCCCTGCTGCAGCGAGGAGGGGTCAATGTGGAGCGCCCGCAGGCGCCCGGCCCGCGTCAGCGGTCCGGCGCCGAGGACGAACGACATTGACACCGACGAACGAAGGCAGACAGTCCCGCAGCGAGGAAGGCCAACCGCCAATCGCCCACAAGGGGGTGGACAAACGGTGTCTCATGTGTCCAGATCAAGGCGTTCCTCCGTCAGGGTGTCGTCGGCGTTCTCGAGGGGCTGGTCAAGGTCGGTCAGCAACTTCTCGATGCGCTTGGCGGCGCAGTGGTGGCGTTCGACCTCACGGTCCCAGCCGCGGTCGGCAGCATCGGTGGCAAGAGCCTGCTCGACCCGTCGACGAGCGCGTAGCCGAGGCGCGTAAGCGGGAGTCGTGACGAACTTCGCGCAGGTCAGGTAGAGGTCGCACTCACAGGGCCCTTCCTGCGGCAGCCGCAGGCAGTGGCCGAGTTCGAGCTCGGTCTTGAAGAAGTTCGTCTTCAGCCAGTCAACGGCCTCCGCCGGTAGCGCACCGGACTTCAGCTCGTCAGCGGCGGGGCCGGCGATCGTGGCACCTGGGGTGAGCACCGCCTTGTAGTCCCGCAGCACCTCCTGGTCGCTGATCTGGGCGTAGACAAGCGCCATCGAGACACTGGAATGACCGAGCACCTTCATGATCGTGTGAAGTTTGGCGCCGCGCTCGGCCAGCTGGGTGCCCACGGTATGCCTGAACCTGTGGGCAGTGACGGTGCCGCGTCCCTCACCGCTTCGCCCACCGGGACGGACCAGGCCAACGGCCTTGCAGGCTTCCTGGATCGGGGTCTCGAACAAGTAGAAGCTGGACAGCAGCTTCCCGTGCTGCATGAACAGGTAGCGCACCGGCTGCCCGGTCAACTCGTCGGTGAAGGGCCGTTCCCGGCCTTCTCTGCGCAAGTCGATGACCTTCTGCAAGGCGGCAGCGGCGTCCTCGTGCAGCGGGACGACGCGCTCCTTGTAGGTCTTGCGCGCCGGAAGCCGCAGCCGCCCGGTGCCGTCCGGGTAGCGGTCCAGGCAGTCGATCGGCAGGCGGCGGATCTCGTCCCGCCGAGCGCCGGACCAACGCGCGACCAGCAGCGCCGCGCGTTGGAACGGGCAGGGGATCTCGTCGATGACGGGCATCAACCGGTCAAGCTCGTCGTCCGGGATGAACCGGGGCACCTTGATCGGCGACTTCGGGGAGTCCCCGGGGCCGAGAAGGCTGTGGCCGGGGACGTCGTCCCACTGCCAGGCCGCGGTGTCCCGGAAAAGCTGGCCGAGCCCGGAGGCGCGCTGGATGCGGGAGACGCCGCCGAGGGGCTTGCCGGTGCGCTCGGTGGGTTCCTCGGCGATGTGCTGGAGCCAGGCCAGGCAGTGGTCTCGGGTGACATCGGCGTAGGACTCGATCTCGGGGTGGTGCTCGCCGAGCCAGTCGCCGAAGCGGCGGATCGCCAACTCCAGCTTCTCCACGGTGGCCGGCCGGTCGGTCAGCCGGCGGGCGGCCAGCCACTTGTCGGCGACGGCCTGCATGGTCGGCGGCAGTACCAGGGGCGGCTTCCATCCGGGCATCAACTTGCGGGGCTGCTCGGTGATCTGGCCGCGGTGGTAAAGCACCACTTGCAGCTGGTGTAGGTGGGTGATCCAGTTCTTGGCGGCGCCGTCCCGGTAACGCTGCGGCGAGGAGTAGAACCGGTCCAGGTCCGGATGCTCGGCGAAGCGGCGAATCGCCTGCAGGGCTTCGACGATGTGGTCGTTGGTGATCGCGGTAACGTCGAAAACGCCGGTGTGCAAAGCAATGCGGCTGACCGACCAGTGCATCGCCTGCCGGGCCGAGTTCCGGTTGAAGCCCAGCGCGACGGCTTCCTCGACCAACTCCTTCGCGCCCAGGTCGATGCCCAGTGCCTCGGCAGGCTCGACGATGGCGAGCTGGCCAGGGGCGAACAGCCACGGGTAGTCGAACGTGGCATACCCGCGCAGACCCAGGTAGATCAGGTAGGTACGGGCGCGGAAGGACACCGGGTGGGACGGGTGATGGAACGACTCGCCCAGCAGTCGCCCAACCCGTTCGACCAGGGGCGCGGCGAACCAGTCGGCCAGCTCGGGCCAGCGGTCGATGAACTGCCGGTGCCACCGCAGCTTCATCAACCGGTACTGGCGGTTGCCGCCCTGGGCCTCGACGTGCGCCCTCCACTCGACGTCGGGGCAGTGCCGCGGGCGACTCGGGCGGGTGATGGTCGCGGGGCTGGCCGCCAGGGCCGCCGCCGACACGGAGCCGGCCCTCACCGAGCCTGTCCCGCGTCGCTGCGCTGGTTGCCCAGGGCACGGTTGTAGTCGGCCACCACCGCTGGATCCGAAACGCGGGTGTAGATCCGGGTCGACTCCGCAGAAGCGTGCCCCAACCGCTTCTGCAGGGTCAGCTCCCGCATCCCGCCTTCCCACATTCGGGTGGCGTGCGTGTGTCGCAAGGCGTGCGGGGTCACCCAGGGCTCGCGGATTCCAGCCCGAACGCAGGCCCGCGTAAACATCCGCACCAGGCCGTCGTAGCCCAGCGGCTCCAGTCGGCGCCGACCTCGCCCACCGATGAGGAACACCAGCGTGGTCTCGGCGTCGTCGGGGCGCTCGCTCATCACATAGGCGCTCACCGCGGCCAGGGCCTCGGGCTCGTGCAGGTCGACGACCCGCTCGTAGCGGGATTTCGAGCGGGCGCCTTTCGGGTGATCCTCGCGGTGGCGGACGACCACCCGCCGGCGGCCGTAGGCCAGATCCTCCAACCGCAGCCCGAGCGTCTCTCCGGGACGAAGTCCGCCCTGGAGCATCAGCAGCACCAACGCCTTGTCGCGAACACACCGCAGCTGCGCCAATAGCGCATCGACCTGACGCTCATCCATAGGACGCGGCACCTGCTGGACGGTCTTGACCCGCACCGCCCGGCGAACTGGCCGCTGGCGGCTGGCCCGACCCATGAACGGCCGGTGCCGCTGCGACACCCGAGCCAGCGCCGGATCGGGGCGCTTCTCGATCGGGTTCGCCCGGTCCAACTGACCAGCCAGGATCAGGTACTCGTAAAACGACGACACAGCCGCCAGAACGCGGTTCACCGTGGTCCCCGCCAGTTTCGTGGCCGGGACGCCCCCGCCGATGGTGGCCACTGTGAGCGTCATGCGCTGTCGGGGCCGGCGGGACGGGACGGACCGCAGGTACTCCAGCAGCGGAATCGCGTCCGGCGGGCCGAAACTGTCCCAGCTCAAGCCCCGCTCGGCGAAGAACCGCCAGAGATGCCGCAGGTCGTAGGCGTAGGAGACCAACGTGTTCGGCGAGAAGTTCCGCGCAGCCAGGAAGCGCAGGAACCCCGAGACGACCTCAATCGGCTCGCCATCATCGTCGAGCAACTCGACCTGGTGGGAGCCGTTCTCCCGCCGGTGCTGCACCCGCACGGACACCTCCGAGACTGCCCCGAATGGCAGCCGGACCGACCGGCTGTTCGGACCATCGGGGCACGAGGTGTCCAGGTAACTACATGGCCTTGGGTGTCGGCGTGGATGGTGTCGGGCTGGATGTCGGAGTCGTTGCGCAGCAACCCTTCGATGATGTAGACGGCCTCCCACACCCCGCACGGG
>JADGOV010000175.1 GCA_017882785.1 Frankiaceae bacterium | reverse complement strand
AGATCAGCAGAGGTGATCACGTGCGGGGCGTCGATGTGGGCGAGTCCGCTGATGACGACGTCGCGGTAGCGTTGGCCGCGATTGGGCACCGCGACGCTCCCTTCCGCTCTGTCGATGTCGTCACGTCCAGCATGTCGGACGGCTTACGCGCACCGTGCTGAACACGAAGCCTATGGCGTACGGTATGTGAGCGGGGCGGCGGCGGCAGTCTGGGCCTCGGCCAGCACCCGCAGCACAGGCCGGCTCAATCGATGGCTCGGCGCAGGAAGCCGCGGATGCCGACGGTGCCGAAGACGGCCAGGGACACCAGCAGCGCGAGCAGACAGATGACCGGTCGGATGTGCGGCACCGACGGCACCATCGCCGCCCGCAGACCCTCGCTGACGTAGGTGAGCGGGTTGAGCGCGGTGACCACCTGGAACCACCGCAAGTGTGCCAGCGACGGCCAGGGGTACTGGCAGCAACCGGTGAACAACAGCGGTGTGAGGATGACGGCAAACATGATGTTGATGCGATTTGCCGGCACCAACGTGCCCAGGGTGAGACCGATGGCCGCCCCGACCAGCGACCCGAGCACGAGGACGGCCACGGCGAGCGGCATGGCGTCGGCTCGCCACGGCACCGAGCCCAGAATCCAGACCCCGATCGGGAACATCACCGCCGCGGCGATAAGCGCCCGGATCGCGGCGAACAGCACCTTCTCCGCCGCGACGAGAGCGGTGGACATCGGCGCCAACAGCCGATCTTCGATCTCCTTCGTGAAGCTGAAGTCGATGACGAGCGGCAATGCCGTGCTCTGCAGGCCGGTGAGGGTGGCGGTGAGCGCGACGATACCGGGGAACAGCAACTCGGCGTAGTCGGCCCGGGCGTAGCCGAGCTCAGTGAGGACCTTGCCGAAGACGAAGAGCAGGAACAGCGGCTGCAGCACGACCTGAGCGAGGAAGACCCCGAGTTCCCGGCCGGTGACGAAGATGTCCCGCCACAGCACGGCAAGAAAGACCCGGGCGGGTCCGGCAGAGCCGAGCACCGGTACGGCCGGCACGGTCGCCGGTGTCGTCGAGGTCCCGGGGGTCATCGCAGGGCCCGCCCGGTCAGGTCGATGAAGACGTCCTCCAGGGTGGGCGTACCGAGGTGCACGTCGGTCAAGCGGGCGCCGCAGCGGCGCAGCAACTCCGCGACCGGGGCCACCATCGCCGCCGGCTCCTGGGTCACGTACAGCCGCAGCCGCATCCCGCCCCCCTCGGGACCGCTCGCGGCCTGGTGACCGCTGCCGCGCGACTGGGCGATCGTCTCGACGCGGTCGACGTCCGGCCAGCCGGCGAGGGCGTCGGTGACGTCGTCGAGGACGCCCCCGCGAGCCCCTTGAGCCCCATGAGCATCGTCCACGACGGTGCCGATCTCGAGGGTGAAGCGGCCCGCCAGGCCCCGGGTCAGGGCGGCAGGCGTGTCCAGTGCGAGCAACCTGCCCGAGTCCATGATGCCGACCCGGTCGGTCAACGTGGCCGCCTCGTCCATGTCGTGGGTGGTCAGCACGACAGTGACGCCGCTCTGTTGGAGATCGCGGATCCGGTCCCAGACGAAGAGTCGCGCGGCCGGATCGAGGCCGGTGGTCGGTTCGTCCAAGAAGATCACCGCTGGCGCGTGCATGAGGGCGCGGGCCACCATCAACCGCTGTGCCTGCCCACCGGAGAAGGTGTCCACCTTGTCCTCGGCTCGGTCGGCCAAACCGAACTGATCGAGCAGCTCCGCCGCGCGCAGCGTGCGCTCGGCAGTGGGGACCCCGTGGTAGGCGGCGTGGAACAGCAGGTTCTGCCGGACCGAGAGCGATCGGTCGAGGTTGTTCCGTTGCGGCACGACCCCGATGAGGCGGCGAGCCGCCACGGGGTGGGCGGCGATGTCCACGCCGACCACGGTGGCGGTGCCCTCGGTCGACCGTACCCGGGTCGTCAGAATCCCCACCGTCGTGGTCTTGCCGGCTCCGTTGGGCCCGAGCAGGCCGAACACCTCACCGGTGGCGACCGCGAACGTCACCCCGTCGACAGCGTTGACCGGACGCTTGGGGTAACGCTTGACCAGTTGGTGTACCTCCACGGCGGGGACGGTCACGGCCACCGGGTGCCGTCCCGGGCACGGGCTCGCTCGATCCATTCGGCGTACCGTGCGGCCGGCAGCCGGTAGCGGACGTGCCGCCGCAGCGGGTGCCCCGACGGCAGCACGGGGTGGTCGAAGTCCTCGGTCGGATCGTGGGCCATGCCCAGTCGACGCATCACGGCGCGCGAGCGGGCATTGCTCTGCGCGGTGAAGGAGATGATCTCGGTCAACCCGGCGGCGTCGAAGCCGAACCGCAGAGCGGCGTGCGCCGCCACGGTCGCGTACCCCTGTCCCCACGCGGCGGGCGCCAACCGCCAGCCCACCTCGACTGCCGGTCCGAACGGGGCCTCGAAGGCGGGCACCGCCAGTCCGGTGCAGCCCACGAACATGCCGGTCCGGGCCACCTCCAGCGCCCAGAGCCCGAACCCGCGCTGGTCGAAGCCGTCCTCGATGCGGTTGACCATCGCGTCGCTCTGCTCGGCCGCCAACGGTCCGGCCAGTTGCTCGGCCACTGCGGGGTCGGCGTTGAGAGCGGCGAGCGGCACCTTGTCGGCGTCCCGCCAACGGCGCAACAGCAACCGCGGCGTCCGCAGGTTCGGTCCGTCGGGCACTGGCACAGGGTAGATCCGGCCCGCCTCTCCGCACGGCCGCGCACACTGGAGCGATGGATGCTCTCTCGCTCGGCGGACTTGCCGAAGCCCACCTCGGCGAGGCCGTCTCCGCTCCCAGTGGGCGCAGCGCGGCGACGGTGTTCGGCGGCGCGGACCACGTCCTGCGCCAGACGATGATCGCGATGCGGGCGGGGGCCGCGCTGGCCGAGCACGAGAGCCCGGGGGAGGCGACATTGCAGGTCCTGCGCGGCCGGGTGCGCCTGACCGCCGGCACGGCGGCGGTCGAGGGTGGTGCCGGTGACCTGTTGGTCATCCCGGCTTCACGGCACGCTGTGGAGGCGTTGGAGCCATCGGTGCTACTCCTCACCGTCGGCAAGCGGCAGTAGATAGCAGGTGCCGGATCTGTGGCGCCTGATCTGTGGCGCTCGGCCGTCCACCAGCCTCTGGCGGCAGAGCCTCCGGTGAGTCATGCTCGACGTGAGGTCCCGCATTGGGGCGATACCGTCATTCGACACCATGACGGAGAAGGCTCGGCAACAACGACGAAGGAGACGAGATGGCTGCACGTGAGGTGGTCGTCCTGAGCGGCGCCCGGACGGCGATCGGCCGATACGGCGGCAGCTTGAAGGACATCCCGCCGACCGCCCTCGCCTCGGCGGTGGCCAAAGAGGCAATCGATCGGGCCGGTATAGCTCCGGAAGACATCCAGCACGCCGTCTTCGGCAACTGCATCCACACCGACAAGCGCGACTTCTACTTCGCCCGGGTCGCCGCCGTGGACGCCGGCGTACCGGTGACCGCACCGGCGTACACCGTGAACCGGCTCTGCGGCAGTGGCCTGCAGGCCATCGTCTCCGCCTCGCAGATGATCCTGCTCGGCGACATCGACGTGGCGCTCGCCGGTGGTGGAGAGTCCATGAGCCGGGCGGCGTACTGGGCGACGACCATGCGCTGGGGGCAGCGGATGGGTGACGGCAAGTTCATCGACGCGATGACCGCGGCGCTGTCCGACCCGTTCGACGACTGCCACATGGGCCAGAGCGCGGAGAACGTCGCCTCGGAATGGGGCGTCAGCCGCGAGGACCAGGACCTGTACTCGGTGGAGAGCCACCGTCGGGCCGCTGCCGCGATCAAGGAGGG
>JADGOV010000174.1 GCA_017882785.1 Frankiaceae bacterium | reverse complement strand
GTGCAGGGCACCCGGTCGGTCCAGGCGGCCCAGACCACGAGCCCGCGGGCGCTGTCCGATCCGACGCACACCTATCGCAACGCAGCGAACTACTCCGACCCCAACCAGGTCCAAGTCCAGCTCAACTTCACCCACGCCTACACGGGCAACCTCCACCTCTACGGCGTCGACTGGGACACCACCGCCAGACGCCAGCTGGTCACAGTCAACGGCCAAACCGGCCAGCTGGCCGGCGACTTCAGCCAGGGAGCCTGGCTGAGCTTCCCGATCGACGTCGCCACCGGTGGCACCGTCACGATCACCGTCGATCGCACCGCCGGCGCCGGCGCCGTCCTCTCCGGCATCTTCCTGGGAGGCAAGCCCGCCTCACCGCCGACCGCGCAGATCAGCGCGCCGGCCGATCATCAGACCTACAACCAGAACCAGGCGGTTCCGACCAGCTTCAGCTGCTCGGACGCGGCTGGGCCCGGGATCAGCTCATGCACCGACACCAGCGGCGCCAGTAGCACCGGGTCACTGGACACATCGACCACGGGAGCGCACACGTACACCGTCACGGCAACCAGCATCGACGGGCAGACGGCGACGGCCACGATCGACTACACGGTGAGCGCGCCGCCGACGCCGGCCACCCCGCCGGTCACCAAGACCGTTCCTCCGACGCCGGCCACCCCGCCGGTCACCAAGACCGTTCCTCCGACGACGACCAGGCCGACGCCCACCCCCACCGCGCCGGCACGGCTCAGGCTGCGCACGATTCACGCACCCGCGGGTTACAGCGGTGTCGTGGTCACCGGCCCGGTCGGGGCACAGGTCAAGCTGAGTGAGCAGGTCGGCCACAAGCTGGTGGCGATCGGAGTGGTTCCCCTCGGCGGGGGTACCGCAACCCGCTCCCGGGCGGTGATCTGGCACTGCACCCCGTTGCGCCGGACGGTGGTGGCCAGCACGCTGTCGCCGGCAGCACCCCAGCAGGCGACGATCACGATCACGACTCCGTCGTGCTCCAAGCGTCTGGCGACAACGATCGTGTCCCGTTCGGGTGTACGCCGGACAGTCGGGATCAAGCTCCACGACCTCTGGGGCCCCGGCCTCCTGCGGGTGCGAATCTGCCTCACAGGTCCCGGTACTCCCACCGGCTGCCAACGACTGTCACTTCATACCGGTCAGCAGCGGAAGTTGCGGCTGAAGGTTCCGAGTGGCGGGCGCTGGAAGGTGTCGGTCAACACGCAGTACAACAAGGTCACGGCGATGGCATGGGTCATCTAAGCGAACTCAGGAGATCGGTCATGCACATCACCGCCAGCAGGAGTAACGCCAGGAAGGCGCTGCCATTGGTCCTAGCCGCCGCCGCCATAGCCGGCGGCTGCGGCGCCGGCAGCCCCGCGGCGCCGGGAACCACCGCCGCGGCGGGACGGCCGCAAGCGGCGGTGCAGCCGGGCGTGACGAGTGCCTCGCCCAGTCAGGCGGCCGCCGTCGCGCCTCAGCCCGTGATCGCCTCAGGGCCGCTGGTGACGATGTTCAGCGGCGCCCGAAGCCAGGAGATCGGCTCGCTGTCGGAGCACCGGGCCCTGGTGATCCGGTGGAAGGTGGCCCAGCCACCGTTTCAGATCTACACGTCGCACGGCAACCTGCTGCTCAGCAGCGACCGGCGAAGTGGCGCGATCAGGCTGGCCCGCGGCGAGTACCGCAGACTGCGGATCGCCACCAATGGGCGCTGGACGATCCAGCTCCGCGCCGCGGCGTGAGAGGCCGCGCCCCGGGCGCCGGGCTCGAGCTCACGCGGCCGGGGCAAGCTCGGGGGCTGGATCGACCGAACCGCGCTTGGCCCGCGCCCAGGCCATCGTGTGCTCCAAGCCCTTGGTCAGCTCTACCTCAGCGGTCCACCCCAGCGTCTCACGGGCGCGAGTGACATCCAGGCAGCTGCGCTCGATCTCGCCGGGGCGGGCATCGGCGAAGTCAGGCGCGAAGTCGCCCCGGGCGTGCGGGCGCAGGGCCTCGACGATGTCCAGCACGGAGCTCTCACGTCCGGTCCCGATGTTGTATTCACCACGGGCCTCGGGGTGATCAAGCAAGGCCAGCAGACCGGCGACGACGTCGCCCACGTAGACGTAGTCACGAGTCTGGCGCCCGGTCCCGTAGACCACCGGGCGCTTTCGGTCCTCCAGCAGTCCGCAGTAGATTGCGATGACGCCGGCCTCGCCGCGCGGGTCCTGCCGGGGGCCGTAGACGTTAGCGAACCGGGCCGTGGCGGCCCTGACGCCATGCAGGCGGCCATACAGGCCGACGTAGCGCTCCGCGCAGTACTTCGACTGGCCATACGGGGCGGCCGGCAGCGCCTCGACGGTCTCCGGCGTGGGAACGATGTCGGTGTCGCCGTAGATCGCCCCGCCAGTGGAGACGTTGATGACGGCGGCATCCGCCGCGCGCGCCGCCTCGAGCACGTTGATCGTGCCCAGGACGTTCGTGCGGGCGTCAAGGCCGGGGTCGGTGACCGACGTCCGGACGTTGGCCTGGGCCGCCAGGTGAAAGATCACCGCGGGCTCGAACGTTCGGACGGCGTGTGAGACCTCCACGGACTCGCGCACATCCGCGCGGAACAGGGTCGCGCCGCTGCGCAGAGCCGAGTGCAGGTTGGCCACGATGCCGGTGGAGAAGTCGTCCAGCACAGACAGGGCGTGGCCGCGTTGGAGTAAGGTGTCGACGAGATGCGAGCCGATGAAGCCGGCTCCACCAGTGACCATGACCTTCATGTCCAGTACCGCCTTTGGATGAGATTGGGCGCCTCAGAGTGCCGCCGGTCTTGGCCGGCGGAGGGCCTGGTACGGGCAAAGCGCCAAAGTCCAGGCACTCGGTTCGAGAGGCCCACTACCAGTATCGGGATTTAGCGCCCAGTCCTTGAGCTCCGGCCGGGTTCGTCTGAGTGTCTCGCCAGAAGTAGCTGTTGAGGCGTGTAGATGTGGACCCCACGCGTGTAGAACTGTAGGTGCCCGTCGCCCGGCGATGACGATCTGCACCTCCTGCTGTCCTACGGGATGGGCGCTTTCGCGCTCTGGCGGCGCTCGCGCTGGGCGCTGGTACTCGCGATCGTGGTCCCGTCGATCAACACGTCGACGACTCCCGAGCCGACGCCCGAGGTCTGGCCGTGCTCGGCCCGACGCGGGCGGGGGTGACGTTGGGGCAAGGCACGGGGACCGCTTGGTAAGCGCATCCCTGTTACGCGTGGAGATATGCGCTTTCGAGCGCGAGCGCAAACGCGCGTGCCACGTATTTCAACTATCCCTGCAGCGAGCTCGGTTAGTGGGCTCGTGGACAGCGATGGGCTTCGCACCGATCCGCGGCGGCGGGAACCGGCGCTCTCATCATCTGATGCCGGCGAGCTCCTTGCTCCAGTAGAGACCTCTCGGCAGTACCGAGTATGGGTTCGGCAGCGTTGCCGAGGTCACGTACACGAACCCTGCCCCACGTCGCTTGCTGAGCTGGATGGCGTGAGTCATCGCCGACACGGTGGATGCGCCGTAGATGACGTGCCAGAAGTGGGTGGGCGAGTAACGGGCAACCCACGACGGGGCCGAGTACGAATTCACGTACTGCGTGTCTGAGCCCTCGAACGTGAGGAGGATGTCGGCGTCGGGGAGGTAGCACTCATGGGTTTGCGTTCCCGGGTTGAGAATGGTTCGTGCGGTGCCCCCCTTCGCCTTCACGAAAGAGTTGAGCTTGGCGTAGTAAGACGCGTCGGCACAGTCAGTGCTGCCCTCGTCGAAAAAGATGCCATTCACGGCGTACCAGCGGTAGTAGGCGTTGACGTCCGACTCCACCGCGGACAGACTCCGAGCCGCGTCGCTCGTGTGAACGTAGCCTAC